>NZ_JALPRF010000019.1:0-7271 GCF_023196085.1 Spirosoma liriopis | reverse complement strand
TACACCGCGAAGGGAAAAACGCCTTAAAAGCCAAGTTTCGCGCTCTGTTAGATACATACATTCAGCAACGGGAGGCTCTGAATGCCCTGACCAATGGTCGTGCCGTGAAGGATTTGCAAGAGCACATCCGCAGCCAAATAGACAATCTGTAATCGTTTATCCTCTTGGCTTCGGCCATCCGATTCAACTATGCCCCACATCAACATTACCGCCAGCAGTAGCGGCAGCAATGCCGGCAGCTGTGGCCAGCTGGTGGAGTACCTGGAGAAAGAAAACAACCTAAAGCCTGAACACAAGGCCGAATTGTGGTTCAACCAAGGTCGTGACGATCTACGCCCTTACGAGGTACGCCAAGACATTGACAGCAATACAGCTAAGCTCAAACAGAGTGAAGCCAAGTTCTACCTAGTCAACATCAGCCCCTCCCAGAAAGAACTACAACACATTGGCAACGACCCTCAGAAGCTCAAAGACTACGCCCGTCGTGTGATGGCCGAGTACGCAGCCAACTTTCAGAAGGGGTTGGGTCCTGACGATGTGAAGTGGTACGGCAAAGTGGAATACAACCGGGGGTACAAATGGACTGATGCCGACGTGAAGCAGGGTTTGCACCAGCGGGGGGAGTTGAAAGCGGGTTCTCAGATGCACGTTCAGATCATTGTGAGCCGCAAGGACATGCAGAATCAACGGCTGTTAAGTCCACTAACCAACCATCGAGGTCAGGGCAAGAGTGCCGAGCATGGCCACAAGTTCGGCCAGTTTAACCGGGTCGCGTTCAAACAGAGCTGTGAGCGGACTTTTGATACCCAACTGGATTATCGTCGAGATCTGGAAGAGAGTTTCCGCTATCAGAACACCATGAGCAACGGCACCGTCCAGGAACGGGTCGCTATGACGCTTGAACTACGAGATGTTCAGCACGAGCGACAGCAGCAGTTAGCGTTAGATCTACGGCGGGCTGAAGACCTACGCTTACAGCTCGAACAGGTTAAGCGAGTTGAGCTAAGCCAGCAACGCGAAATGTCCCTACAGCCCGAGCAGAAGCATAGCCGAGGGCTAAGTCTATGAAGGGATCAAAGCGTGGTGGTTCTACTATAGGGATTATTGCGCCATGCTCGCTTAACTGTCAGCAGGGCTAGTAAGAAGTCGAAGAATACATTACTTCCATGTTTTTAATCAATCATAGACTCTATTTCGCGAGCTAAGTAACTAAAATTGAGGCAATAGCGAAAATCAATTGTTGGGCACAAACAGAAAAACCGTTGAGGTCTAGCCCCCGGCATCAACAGATAGTGGTACAGCTACTTGCAGCTGAATTGTATACATTTGTTGTCCCATTGTAATTAGATTGTTATGTCCAAACAAGGTCCCATCCTCTTAATCGAGGATGATGAAGACGACCAACTACTTATTAGCCGAGCGATCCGAAGTCTAAACGTCGTAAATCCAATCAAGGTCTTTCACAATGGCCAGGAGGCCCTAGACTATCTTGAAGTAGCTCAACAGCAACCGTTTTTGATCTTATGTGACATCAATATGCCCCTGCTCAATGGGTTAGAGCTAAGGGCTAAGATCAATCAAAGCGACTACCTACGCGAGAAAGCAATTCCCTTTGTATTTCTGACGACAAGCGCCAGTGCCGAAGCGATTCGCGAAGCCTACCATGAATCGGTACAAGGCTTCTATCAGAAAGCGGCTACCTTTAATGAACTGGAAAAACAGATTCGGCTAATTGTCGAATACTGGCAGAGTTGTTTACACCCAAATAGTCGCCTGTACTAGTTATTGGAAAGGGAACAGAAAAGGGCGGTTACATCGGATGTAACCGCCCTTTTCTGTTCCCTTTTTACCCCTTGTAAAAATTGTATTTTTCTGAGGGGTGTTGTATAAGAGTTCTTATGTTAAGCGATTATTCCGAGAAGAGAGCAGCTACAGAGCTAAGTAAAACTAGCAGAAAAGAAGCTTACTTGACCACCAACCTTGCACCCGTCTTGCTGTCTGTATGCCGATTCGAAAGAAGCCGCTTAGTAGAGATACCATCATTGCGATTGCCGCTACAGTCACCAGCGTTTGTGCCCTGATAGTGGCCGTTTACCAAACCAAGCTAAGTCGCGAACAACAGCTCAATTCGGTTTGGCCCTATCTGATTACCTACGAAGCCATTGATGAACACCAGAAGTCAAGCCTAATGGTGGCTAACTATGGGATCGGACCAGCAATCATCGATAGTGTTAGACTGGTTTATAAAGGCAAGTCCTACCGGCTACCCACCCAAGTGGTTAGTGAGATCTCCAAGCAACACAACCGAGGAGAGTATGGTATGCCTTGGAGTCACACCGGCTTGGGCAAAGGGTTTGTCATTCCTCAGGGCCAAGTTTTCACTTGGATTACGGTGAACGATTCAAGTGATAATGCGATCTTCAGAGCCGAAACACCTCAGATAAAGAGTTCCATCTACTACCACTCAATTTATGGTGAGCATTGGCATTCCGTGCTCAATGATGGAAGCGAGATGGTCGTACCTGATTAGTCTAGATTAACATAAAATCACTTATACAACAGGTCTGTAAGAAACCGGACCTTTTAGCTTTTGACTTATCATATGAAATCCTTACTACTTTTTTTGGCGGTATTTGGTCCATCGACTACCTACCTATCCGCTCAAAGCCGGATCTCAATAGCACCCACGTACTGGTACAATTATAATTCCAATTCTTATCAGGCCGACGTAGCATTTTTAGGATCCAATAGTCGAATCAACGTCGATGAGCATAATCTAACTTCATCGTTTGGGTTGAGCGCCCACTATCAATTTGCTCCTAAATGGGATGCATCCGTAGGGGCACTCTATTACCGAGGAAAAGCCAATTTGATTATATTAAGCGGTCAGGGAGAGCGTATTCCCTATACCCAAGAGGGGTGGCAAGTTCCCGTTTTAGTGAATTACCAATTGACGAGCAGTCGTTTATCTCCTTATTTTTCAATTGGTGCTCTTTTTGCCAAGAGCACAACGATTACTAGTGGGTCTATTGGGACAAGCGGCCTGGTTGGTGCCGGCTTGAGCTACCGATTTAGTTCAGCTTTATCGCTCTTATTGCAGCCTACAGCTAGTTATTCATTCAATAGACCAGGTATCAATGAGGTAGTACAATTTTCCAATTTTATCAATTATACTCTAGGTGTTCAAACACAATTAAGCTGGTACTTTTAATATGTATTTCTTTCCTTAATTACATAATATAATGCTATTTATATAACAGCAATGACTACAACGTTTAGCAGCTTGGTAGAGTCTATAAAAAGGTAGCGTAAGACATATTCACCAATAATTTCAGTAGTTCACCTTATCCAAAAATCCATGAAAATTCGCTCAGCTATTTCTATTCTAGCAGTAGTATCCATTTTTAGTTGTAAAGAGCCTAATCTGTTTAATTCATATCGTGATATCGGTTCGTTTTCTACTCGAATTGAAGGACAAAATCAGGCCATTTCTCATATACTTGGCAAGTACGGTTCGCTGTCAACTAATGACAAGTCTTACAAAGTAAAGTACACCAGAAGTAATGCGCCGTCCTCAGAACACCCTCAAAACGCTCTTTGGTACAATAAGAGCCAAGAAGTTTTGGGTTTAGAAGTGAGTCCTCCTGATGGAGTTTCTTGCTCTTGGAAGAACGTAACAAAAGATATTTTAGAACGAGCTGCTAAGTCAAGTAATGCTATGCTCACAATCGATTCTTTGGCCGTACCCAGTCAACCAACTAATACCTGCCTAAGATAGCTTCATGTATACAAAAAGAGTTTAGAAGAAAAGTACAAAGCCTAACTATCAATCAGAATAGTCAGGCTTTGTACTTTGTGAAGGAGTGTTGTATAACTAATTTTATGTTATTCGATTAAAAGAGGAAGGATGGATTTGTGAAAGTTTCTATCTACTCGAAAGAATACAAAATTCACTGAGGTCTTATAGCTGTGACATCAATCAAACCTGTAGTTTGACTACAGCTCCCTGTTGGGGTTTTATAGCGAATCCATACTGAAGCGGGTAATTTCAATTTAGCTGCATCATCGTAGGGCTTAGGCAGTTCAAGTACTCGGTATAAACCGTCGTTTTCCATTTGAAGCGTATAGCCTCCACTACAAGCCACAAACCCGACTGTATAATTGATTATTGTTGCCTTGACTTCTTCGGGCTCAACCGCGCTTTTGTGACAGTCGGTCAAACAAAGTAAGAGTAGAAGAACAAAGAAAATCTTCATGATTGTCATGTTTTTCTACAGGATTCTAATAGCTGCATGTCCGTTGTAACATTCTCCCAAATCTGTTGTATAAGTGCCGTTATGTTAAGCTTATGAGCTTGCTGTTAATATAAACCAGATTACCCCTCCGAAGAAAATACACAAACCTCCTAAAAATAGTATCGTATTTACGGGGTGGCCTAACCGAATAGTATAGCCTATACCAGTCATTAACCAACCAATAAATACGGTTAACAGAGCCAATATTAGACGAGCAGTCCTTGGTAGCTTCATGAACGGGTCAACCCTGTTGTATAATCTGAATTATGTAAAGTGATGCCCCATGTAAGACAAGAGAAGCCATTTGTAAGACACAATTTTAGACGTGTAAGACAAATAAGCCATTTTGTAAGACACGTCTTTTGATTTGTAAGACAAAACAGTAAAAATGTCTTACAGCCTTATTTTTTACCTGTTTTTCTCTAATTATGTGTCTTACATCTGTAAGACAATCGTATGGAGACACCACCATTAGCACCCACACCGCCTGAGAAGCCCATTTCAATTAAATCTACCAGCCCGGTCACTTGGTCAATTCGGGGTGTAGAACGAGAAACGCGCTCAATCATAGAAAAAGCCGCTGAGCGAGCCGGAAAAACATTGGGTCAATACGTAAATGAAGACATCCGAAGCTTGGTACAAGATCAGCTTACTCAAAGCCAGTTACCAGCTGCTCCGATGGATATTCAAAACCAAATTGACCATTTAACCAAGATGGTTGAAAGCATTGCCAATCGAATACCTGAGCAGGGTAAAAAGACATTCTGGCAGCGCCTATTTGGTTAATCACTCTTTGCCTTTGTCTCAAGACCGAATACTTTGGCTGTATAGCTACCAAGATTTTTGACCTTACCATCTGCTGCTTTAGTTTGGATGTCATAGAGTTGACGGTTGATTGTTTCAACCGAGTGAGCCGCGAGAATAGCCTCTGCTTGGTCAGCTCTTAGTCGGAACTGCTTAACTAGACGTTCGTGCAACGATGAAGCTGGTACAGATTCGGTTTTAGCTTGATAAAACACTTCAAACTCTACTTCAATAACTGGTTTACGACCGCGTCCAGGCCGATCCCCATAAATGGGCTTGTAAGTAAATTTGATATCAGTATGCCCGTTGATTTCTCTTGAAGATACATCAAGGACCTTCTTTTCAAAATGAGTCCATTTTACATAGCTATCTTGACCTGTTTTCGGATCAATGATACCGAGCATCGTCTTCAGTTCAGTTAAGTTGCGTCGGAAGGTCTTGTCCTTCATGTTTTTGAACATGCATAGTAACTCATAAATCCGCTTTGCATAGGCTGAATTAAGTGAGATAGCCGCAGCAAGTTGAACTTTGGTAAACTTGCTATGGAGGTGGATATAAAAAGGCCTAACTTCATCTGAAAGCCCAATTTCGATAATACCTGTTCCTTTTTTGTAGCGGGCAGATGATATAAAAGTGGCCTGCAAGAGATCCCCATCTGGCAAAGTAGTTTCAAACACACGTCCTAACAATTTACGAGTAGCTTGTTTGTAAGCTTCAAGCATTAACCCCTTCGAGCCAGTTACTTCAGCCATTTCTTTAACTGACACTTGATACTTCTTTGTTGGTGCATCGTCTTTGTGAACAGAAGCGACAACCATATATAGAATGTTTTTTTCAGTCTCAGTCATTTCATACCGAGCTACTGTTAAAGCATTGTCTTGCCAGATCTCTACAGGTTTAGGCATCTCATTGGTTTTTAGGCAAATGTAAAAGTTATCTTTAAAAGTTTATAGATAACAAAAAAAAAACATTTAATAAATATCAAAAGGCAACTTATTAACCATTGTTTCAACGATTAAAAGGCAACTTATTAGCGATTTTCAACGATTAAAAGGCAACTTATTAGCGATTAAAAGACAACTTATTAAAGTTATCCACACTATAAAAGTCTGTAAAATAGATAGTTATAAGCCCTATTTTTCGCTTACAAGTGTATAACAAGAGATATTTGAAACACACAAACACTTGTCTCGCGCGCGATCGCGTGTATACGCGTACAAGGGATTGCCTTGTGATGAAGTGTTTGACAGGTAGGGTTTAGAAAGTTAAGCTTCGACTAAAAAAAAGTTAGAAAGGGAAACAAAACGGGAAAAGAGCGAGGACATCAAAAAACAAAGGGCGCGAAGCGAGAAAACAAAGCGCGAAGCGGTCTTTTTAAAGAGCAAGCGGGAATTACGCTACGCGATAATTCTCACTTGCTCTACGAGGTCACTATGCTCGTAATCAATTAGTTAGGAAATGTTTTTACTATTAGCTAGTAAGCGAAAAGTATATTTTAGATCTAAAAACCCTTTTTTTAGCAATTTTAGGCTACTTTTAGTATATTCTAACGCTTAATTATGGATAAAATAGCCAATAAGTCGGTCCGCTTCGGTGGCGATACGGACCTGAAATTCAGTAAGTTAAGTGAAAAGCTCGGTCGCTCTAAGCAAGAGTTGTTTAGCCAGATGGTGGACTATTTTTACAAATCCCAGAAGGATCCGGGCGATCTGAATGACGAATTGCTCAAGAAAGAGCTGGGTCAGGGTATCAATCGGATCATTTCCTTCATTAAGACTCAGGAAAAGGAAGCCTTAACGCCCCTGATGGCCGATCAACGCCAGTTGCAACGCCAGTTAACGGGTTTGCTGGATCAGTTTTCAGCCTTTTTCCACTTCGACGAGCAACGCTACATCCACGGCTTTTACCTCAAAAGCCAGGGAGAGCGCCAAAAGGAGGGTCAAAACTTGGCCGACCAGCAGGACAAATTGTACAAACATCAACAGGATATGGCCGCAGAGCTGCAAAAACTACTCTCAGAGGCACGAACTTATCAAAGTGAGGGAAAAGTACACCGCGAAGGGAAAAACGCCTTAAAAGCCAAGTTTCGCGCTCTGTTAGATACATACATTCAGCAACGGGAGGCTCTGAATGCCCTGACCAATGGTCGTGCCGTGAAGGATTTGCAAGAGC
>NZ_JALPRF010000018.1:0-7884 GCF_023196085.1 Spirosoma liriopis | reverse complement strand
ATTCGAGCTTGTCAACAGCAAAAAGAACTTGATTTAAAACAGCTTGTAAAGTCTCAAAATGGGGCTAGCTAATAACCTTCTATAATTGTGTTTTTCCGAGGGGTGTTGTATAAGAGTTCTTATGTTAAGAAACTTTTCCAAGATCAACCACTCTATACAAGCCATAAAAAAGGGCAGGATTGTACGTTGAAAAGAGGGGGGAACACTAGACTATACCAAGCAATCATTTGTAGAGTACTTTGTTTCTTTTCTTAAAAGAAGAAATTTGAGAGGGCCTTTTTAATATCGCTCTTTTCTTACTTTGTGTCGTGAGCGACTATTCATTATGGTCACTGCGCTCTCCTAGTAACTCCTTGAAACGTATCTTCGCTTTCAGACGTTTATAAGAAGTAATTGCCATAAACAAGCTTCTATATAATAGCCGACCAGTTTCAATTTATCTAATGGCCCTAAGTGGATTGACAACCGACTATTTACGCAGATTTCACCTTGATACGCTCGAACGAATTATTGTTTACTGCGAACTGGTGATCGCAAATTACGAACGAAGCTTTCAACTGATAGAAAGCTTTTCGACAATCAATGAGCCGCATAAATCTCGGCTGCTGGTTCAGTATGAACGCATCATACTTCATCATCGAGGCATCATTCAAAGATCAAGGCAGATCCGCGATACCCTTTTGACTTCTTTATATTAACAGCAACGGATGATTGTCAAAAGGACTACGAAATAAGCTACCACGGTTCTAAAATGAGGCTAGGTTACTCCGCAACAACTTCAAACTTACCTAACCATCTTAGATTGTCATCTCGCAAATTAACGGCTCATTTTTCGTGTCGTGGATGGGTTTACGATGCAGTTCTACTACAATTTGAAGAAGTATCTGCGGTTTATGCCCGTTGAACAGAGCGGTATGGTTATCGATCTACCAGTAGCTGATCAATTTTGTTATATACTGTTATTTTAAGAGGTTATTCCGAGATTGGCTTCGGTTTACTAGCATATTGATAAGCCAACAGTAGATTCTCTTTGAGAATATTAAAATCCATTGACTTCCTCAAAAATATCGCAGCTCCAGCTTGATAGAAATTATTGATCTCAGAGTGAGTTGCATCCATACTCATCATGACCACTGGAATAGATCGATGGGCCGGGTGTTGCTTCAACGCCATCAATGTCTGGTGTCCACTCCATTTAGGCATATGCTGATCTAGGATAATCAAGTTGGGTTTTTCACCCATCTGTAATAGCTCATTGAGTAAGGTTTGTCCATCCCCGAATGAAAGTATCCGACAGTGGGGCAACTGATGTCTCAACGTTTTTTCTACTAGGAAGCGATAATCAGCGCTATCATCTACGAGGCAAATTGAAAGCGTATTAGTAACCACATGGTAAGATAATAGGGGTTCAACATCCGGTTGTACGGCTCGTTCCGGAGGTGGTAAGTCCCTACTGGGCAACCAGGCGAAAATAAGCTGATAATTATTTTATTAGGAGCCTACCGAACAATAACCATCCACTTAGCAGATGGTTCAGCAGTAATTAGCAAACGGCTCGCTGCAAGTTGTATAATCCTTATTATAATAAGCTGTGGTTGTGATTGAAGATTGTGTAAGCTTGATTTGTGCCCTATACAATGGCTATACAAAGCCTGTACAACACTTGACAACCGTATGAACTATCTTACTTTGAAAGAAGCTTCGGAAGCTACTGGTCTAAATGAGACAACCATACGGCGATTGTGCAAGAAGAAAGCCAGTAAACCCTTTATCCAGATGAAAAAGGGCAAACAGGGCGATATGTACACGATTCAAGCCAACTACCTTTTTGACGTTTATCCCCCCTCGAAGCCTATCCAAAATTCAGCCCGTGCAAGGGTGGACAATAACTATACAAGTATAGACAAAGAGCCTATACAAGACTATACAGCCCTTCTGGCAGCTAAAGATGAGATCATCCAGCTTTTAAGAAGTGAAACGAACTACCTACGGTCTGAGAACACTAGTTTAAGAGAGGAAAATCGGACATTAAAATTATTGCCTGCGCCAATCTCTACATCTGATACAACCCCAACTGAGACTTCCTCTAGTCAAGAAAGCAAAAAGCCATTCTGGAAGCGGCTGTTTGGCTAATTTTATTTCCCTTTTTTATCAAGACCAAATTCCTTTTGCAGAATCGAGCGAACATAACCAGGTTTGTTTTTGGTCTGGTCCAGTTTCCCTGACGTTTGCAGCTCGTCTGCCCGATCAGCAAATAGCTTGACGTTTTCGTGCGTTTTAAGGGCTTCTAAGGCTTGATCTAGCAATGGAGAGTCCTTACCAAAGATTTGGCTCAAGAACCGCATGACGAAGACTACATCTTCATTCTTGGCCCTTTCTTGAGCTACTTCCTTCTTTTTGGTGTGAATCTGAAAGATCCATCGCTTTACAGATCCGCCACGACCACGCCCTCCACGTTCTTCTGTGTATGTAAAGTACAAGTCACTTATACCATTCTCATACATAGACATCAATTCGGATTGAGCTATCTCGATAACGTCTCTTTTTAATTGACCAACTGGAAGCTTAATACATAGTACTTCTTTTAAGCTATCAGGATTGTAATCAAACCGACCGACTGACCGCCATTGACAACACCATTCGTAAAAGCGCTGGGAAAATTTGCTAGTTAAAGTCATAACTACCGTAGCGTCAAGTACGGTAAATCGCTTCGTAAGTTCATAGAGATAGGGTAGCACGTACTTTGAGATAGAGACCTCCAGTCCTTGTCCTTTGATATATTGGCCACCATTAACAAAGCCGGTCTCAATCCACCCTCCATCAGGAGCATCGATTGAGAAATCTTTCTTACGTAAACTGACAACTGCCTTTCTATAGTCCCTATATCGATGGTCATGTTCGTCAGACTTTTTGAGCTGACTTTCAGGAATAAATAAGATTAACTCCCTTTTGAAAAAATCATCAGTGATTCCATTCTGAACGGTTTTCATCACTTCAATTAATGACAAATAGATTAACCGTTTCTCTATAGTGGTGTAGTCGTATCTAGCACCCGTAATAGCATTAGTTTGTTTAAATGTCTCTACCTGGTTCATTAGATTTATTTTGTGCGTAATTTTAAATAAAATTCACAAAATAAATAATTAAAACGCCTATTTTTCCGCCAATTACGCATAAAATACCCTCAAAAACTCCGCCAATTACGCATAAAACTCCGCCAATTACGCATAAAATACCCACTTAAATAACTAATAATCTGTTAGTTATAAGAGCTTAAAGTTTGCAAAAGTAATATTTGCTAAAGTGCAAATGCCAAAAAAACGGCCTTTAGGGGTGTTGATAAGTCCAAAAATGAGCTCAAAAGCTAAAGTTATCCACAGCCAAAAAAGCAGTAAACAAGACTCGCTGAAGCAAAGACAAAAAAGAAGAGCAAAACTAAAAAAGAAAAAAGGCGGCTAACTATAAATATAGTTTTAAGCGTCTTTCTGTTTGTATTATTCTAATATCAGTTTCGAGGAGCGTTTAATAAAAAGGGATGAGTACAAGAAATAAGGTTACATTTTGTCTCCTTTCTAATCTGTTTAACCTTGTCGATCTTTTAGTTAAATAAAAGTAAATGAGTTGTTTGCAAATTTATCATTCATTCCTTAGCTTGATATATCAAGGATAAACCATCCGGATGCGTTGTTGCCCGCTAGTGGCGTGCTGCGTGGTACGGTCTTGAAAGAGAGCGAGACGGAACGCTATTCCCCTACGGGTCATACCGTTCGTCTCGCTCTACGAGGTTGATAATCAATAGATTATTATTTATATACGTTAATTTTATACGTATTTAGTGAGTATTATTCAAATAACTAATTGATAATCAGTAATAAAATGAGTAAATTCTATACGTATGACTGACCGAAAGACATTATCCATTAGCTTGGGCACGCACCGGCAGTTAGAGAAATTGGGTGATCAGTTGGGCCTGTCTCACAAAGATTTAGTGGCCGCTATGATTCAATTTTTCGCCGTCACCAAGCTCGATCCCCGTTATCCCAAGGCCGATGCACCCGATGTGGTGCTGAAGAAACTGACCGATAAGGTGGATGCTTTGGATAAGCGTTTCATTGGATTTATCCGCGAACAGGAGAAGACCCTATTAAAACCCATGCAGGCTGACGTGCAGGCCCTGCGCCAGGTTTCAGAGTCAGGCCAGGGGGCCGGGTTGACCCCCGCCCAGCTGGAAGAGCAGTTGACGGGCGTAGTCGAAGCGATGCAGACGCTGCTGCGGCTTTCGTTCCGCACGGCCCTGGTCGATAACGCCCTGCGTAGCGAGTACAAGCAACAGGTGGATGCCCTCATTGCCCAACAGAACGCCTTATGATGACCAAGATACCAGGGGGTGGGGCGGGCCTCTCCAACCGTAGCGGCTCGTGTGGGGGCCTGGTGGCGTACCTGGAAAAAGAGCAGCTAGGCCACTGGTTCGGCCTGGATTTGGAGCACGTGCCGGGCTACCAGGTGACGGCCGAGATCGATGCCAACAAGCGGAATCTAGGGCGTGAGGCCGATAAGTACTACCAGATCGTGCTGGCCCCCTCCAAGGCCGAACTGGCCCACATCGGTTCTGATCCAGCGGCTCTGAAGGCCTTTACCCGTTCGGCGATGGAGGCCTACGCCCAGAATTTTGGCAAGGGGATTGAGAGTAAGGATCTGGTGTGGTACGCCAAGATCGAGCACAGCCGCAGTTATGACCACACCGATCGGGCGGTGCAGTTGGGCGAGCAGGCTAAGGGGGGGCTGAAGCTGGGGAATCAAACCCACATCCACGTGATCGTGAGCCGCACGGAGAACCTGCGCGAATACAAACAGGGGCTGGCTGAAGGCCTGCATGAGCGGAAGAACCCCTATCACCTGAGTCCACTAACCAACCACAAAGGCACCACCAAAGGCGTAGTGCTGGGAGGCTTTGAACGCAATGGCTTCAGTCAGCGGGTGGAGCAGTGTTTCGATCGGGGGTTTAGTTACGAGCGAGGACTGACCGAATCGTTTCGGTATCTACACGGGATGAAATACGGGGATGGAGGGCTGAAGGCGGAACTGAGCCAGGCGGCTGCTCTGGAACGGAGTCAACAGCGGGAGCAGGCGCGCGCATTGGAACTGGCGGACCAGAGTCGGCAAGCCGAGTTACAGGTGAGTTTAGGGCAAGCCTACCAGCAATCCGATGCCCGGACATTGAGCCAAGGCTTAGAGCAGGCTGAGCAGATCCGTCAGCAACTGGCCCAGCAACGCCAGCAGGAGCAAGCTCGTCAACTCGAATTAGAACGGGCTGAACGCTTGAAACACGAACAACGGATCGAACAAGATATTCAACGAACACCCCGCCAGGATAGGGGTATGCACTTATGAGTGAGAACAAATTTTTAAGGAATCTCCAACAGCCACGCCCGGCCACTTCGCCGGTGGCGAGTAGTACCCCGCCGGTTGAGTCTACGCCGGTTGCGCCTGGTCATGGCTACGATCCGATCCAGCGACTAGTGGAGGAGCTGAGCCGACACAATCAGGCCATCGAGGGCTTGAACCGCCGGTTCGATGTGTGGGAGAAGCAGCCCCGGGGGGCTAGTGCGGAGGAACTACAAAACCTGGTGGAAGCTGCTCGAGCCGGCACGCGTATCCAAGTAAACACCGAGCTACTAGCCACGAAGCTGCTGCCTGAGCTCACCAAAGGCACGGCTACACCGACCAACCTAAAGACGGCCACCGACGAAGGGGTGGCCGAACTGCGGGCGGTGGGGCTGGCCACCGCTGAGCGCATCGAGCAGGCGGCCCGCGCAGCGGCTCACCGGATCGAGTGGGCCAGTCGTAGCCAGGCCAATGCGTGGGCCAACCGGATCGGGTTCACCAGTTGGCAATCGGCCCTGGTGGTCTGTACTCTGCTAGTGGTGATAGGGGCAGGGCTGGTCATCTACGTGCAGTCGCATCAAGCGGAAGTGCAGGCCATGCGTATTCAGGATAATGCGAGTAAAGAGTTTGTGAGCTGGATTCAGGAGAAATACCCCCAGGTCTGGAAAGCGTACTTGAGAAAAGTGAACCCCTAGCCTAGTCTAACAACTATGGTATTGGCAAATGTCCTGACTAAAAAAATGTCTCAGTTCTTGAAGGGCATTTCGCGTACGGGTTTTTATGGTACCCAACGGCACATTCAGCTCCTGAGCGATTTCTTGCTGCGTCCAACCATGTATATAAGTCAACTCGATAATCTGCCGGTATTTAGGCGGTAGGAGGCTAAAGATAGAGCTATTGAGCAGTCCATCATGAATGGCTAGGAGAACACCTTCACCCATTCTTTCACCTATATACGTTATGGCTTGCGCCTGCACTTTCCGGTGCCTAAGTTCATCCATGGCCACATGGCGGGTGATGGTCAACAGCCAGGTATAGGGGCGACCTTGTGCCGGATCATACTGGTGCAGATGCGTCCAAGCCCTGATAAAGGTATCCTGAAGCAGATCTTCCGCCTTTTCAGGATCGTTGACCAGTTTAACCAATACGCTCAATAGAGCGGAATGATAAGTATTATACAAGGCTGTAAAAGCAGCGGCTTGTTCATTTTTGTGCGAACCGATCAAGTACGCTTCAGTCTGGGGAGTTGCGGTCATTCCAACTAATAGATGAGCTGAACAAATGGCGCTCAATGCTATGCTAACCTAACTGATTACTAGATGAATGGTTCGATCTCAAGCAGAAGGCACCTGTGTTAGCGGATAAACGTACTAGACGACAGTCTTCCCCGTCATATTCATCTGTGCAGATGGCAGGGGCTGAAAAGTGCGTTCTACCTTGGGTAAACGTCGAGGAAGCGTACTGCGTAGACTCTGGGGTTGGGCTACAATACGCGCTCCCGTCCAGGTTGACGCAATGACCATGCCCGCAGCCACCAGAATAATATCTTTGATAATGTACTGAGCGGCCAGGGTGGGAGTATGATGTGGGCCTGGAAACAGTTCGCTCGGAAAGAGGAACAAGGGGGACATAGCACCGATCATCTGAGCGGCCATTAGCCACACCCCTACCCGCAGAAACCGGCCTGTTAGAAAGCAGAGGCCAATGATGCACTCCAGTCCAGCGACAAAATCCATGGCTGGGTGTCCCGATAGGATGCCTAAGGTGAGAATAGTCGTCGTTCGGGTCGCTAGATCTTCAATGGGGCTAATACCCGGAAAGAACTTCAACACCCCAAATCCCAAAAAAACCAGGCCCATCCCGATGCGTAACAAAGCAATACTATGAGCTACCAACCAGCGATTGATGGCGGTATCGAGTTGGTCAAAGTGGTCAAACAGGCTACTGATCTTTTTCATAACATTGAGTCGTTGCGTCGGCCATACATACGTAAAAAGAGAAACAAACAGATTGAAGGCCAAGGGAATAAATACCCCATCTGTAGCGCAGTCACATTTAAGAAACTCCGGCTCTAAAAAAGCACAATAGGGTAGAACAGGTTATTTAAGATCAACCAATCTCAACGTCATGAATTTATCATCAATCTCTCCTGTTGCTGAGCAATTGCTTCAACTCCGTCGTCAGCATATAGTCGAATGGCAAACTCAGTTGTCAGATGAAGTAAAAGCCCGCAGCGCCTTAGAAGCCCGACACCAATCGGAAACGACTCGACTTCTAAGGGAGGAATGTCACTATAGTCAACGTGGTATCTTGGCTCAACAGCAGTTGGAGGAGCTAGCTCGACTTAGAGCGGAAAATCGGGCGAAACGATTGATGATTCGAGCTTGTCAACAGCAAAAAGAACTTGATTTAAAACAGCTTGTAAAGTCTCAAAATGGGGCTAGCTAATAACCTTCTATAATTGTGTTTTTCCGAGGGGTGTTGTATAAGAGTTCTTAT
>NZ_JALPRF010000017.1:0-27327 GCF_023196085.1 Spirosoma liriopis | reverse complement strand
GCTCAGGCTGCTGCCCGGGGTCAGACCCGTGAAGCTGTAAAGCCCGCTGGCGTTGGTGGTCGTCGTCAGGGAGGCCACCCCGTTGGTGTACAAGGTCACGACAACCCCCGCAATCGGCGACTCGCCGGCATCCTGGATGCCATTCTTGTTGGCGTCCACCCACACGTAGTCCCCTAGGGAGGCTTTAGGAGCCACACTACAGCTCACTGGTGCTGTGTAGGTTGTACTTACTGGATTACATAAACTCGTCGATGCGCTTAGTGTTACTGTGTGTATCTGTCCATCACTGATTAAGCCCGTCAGCGAATAGGGAACGCTTGATTGTCCCGCTGTTACCGCCACGATTGTACTGCTGCTGCCAGCCGTTAGGGTTAGGCTACCCGCTGCGGCATTCGTCAGGCTGACAGTACCGCTAAGTGTATACTGGTTAGTAGCCGTTACACAACTGCTCGGCGTTACTGAAACAGCCGCCTGGGTGCAGAACGTACATACGGGTGCCGTCACCAACGTTGTACTGCTACAGCCGTTCAGGCTCACCGTGAGTGTTACATTCTGACCCGCTGGAATAGCATAGACACTATCGCCCTGCACCAGACCCGCTGTTGCCGTAACAACCGCCGTTGACGGTTGCTTAAAGAACCGAATCGAATATGTGCCAAATGACCGGCAAGCAATCGTACTTACTGCGAGTACTGGTAATTCGCTAAAGCTTACCGTAACGGGGAGAATAGTAGTACAGCCGTCCGCAGACGTAGCTTTGACGTAATACGTACCAGCTCCCACCGCCGTTGGGTTGGCAACGGGTACGCTCCGTGCGTTGGCATCCAGCCAGTAGCTTACCGTACCGTTGCTTTGAGGCATGGCACTGGTCAAGTCTATCCGGGCGTTGCCGTCGCTGTTCTGACATGCCGTTAGTGTGCTTTGTACAGTCAGGGTAGGTGCCTGGCCCACCGACACCAGAACCTGATCGGTAGCGACACAGCCTGTCAACGGATCAGTAGCTGATAATTCGTACGTAGTGGTCTGGGTAGGACAGACAACCGTCTGATAATTATTAACGTCCCGAATGGTAGCCAATCCTGCTGCTGAGCTAGGAACCGTACGCCAACTGTACGAGTAAGGGCCGTTTGTTAAGGAACCAATCGTTACGCAATTACCGGAACAAGCCGATTTATCAGTACCCGCGGACAAAGTGATGGTAGATACTTTGATATCCTGGTAGGCATAGGTAGTACAGCCATTGCTGGTCACGGCAATGCGATAGCGATAGACGCCGGGAGCTGGGTTATCAGTGACAATGAAAGACGGATTGGCACTGGTAGCGCTCGACAACCGGTTGCTAGTGGTGGGGTTGGTATAGCCGGCCAGTACTGTCCACTGCACCGTAGCGCCCGCCGGAATGCTGTTGCTTAGTCCAATGACGGGATTCGTAGTTGCCGGTAGACAGAGCGTGACGTCTTTGGCCTGCGCGACATAGGTCGGAACAGGTACATCGAATACGTAGTTTTGTACGCAGCCGCCCGGTGAGGTAGCCGTCAGGGTATAGGAGGTTGCTACGGTCGGACTAACCCGGATGCTGTCATTAGAGGCTGTTCCATCCGGGAAGTTGACGACCGGAGGTCCTAACACACCTCTGAATGGGGACCAGTTAAACGTCCAGTCTGTTACCGCAGCGGGGTTGGTAACCGCCAGCAGGATGCCCGTTGGCGAACAGACTGATCCCGTGACGGTATTGACCGTTGGGATAGTGGCCGGATTGACGGTGACATTGGCCGTGGTAGGGCAACTGCCGTCGTACGATGCCGTTACGGTGTAGACCCAGGGACCAGCACCCGTGGTGGTTACGGTCGGATAGCGTTTGGCTGCCTCCGTCGGTGTCAGGCCGTTACCGCTGGAAGCAGATGTCCAGGTGTAGGATGCTGTTCCGTCGGTGAGCCCTTCGCCAAGGGTAACGGTACCGCCGTTACAACTTTTCAGATTGGTAACGGCTAAAACCGGACCCGCTACACTCGTGAAGCTTATCGTACTGGTATTGGTACAGCCCGATGTAGGGTCGGTTACGGTTAGCCGGAAAACGACATTGCTGGTCTGGGCTGGAATGCTGGCTGTCGTTACGTTACTGGTCGAGTTGGCAATCGTAGCTGAGCCACCAATAACGGTCCACTGGTAGTTGAGGTTGGTCGGTCCTGGCGTACCCAGGTTTACGGTTGTACTCGCCCGGGTGCGGCAGAATCGGGTGCCCGGCCCTCCTATGGGAATTGGTAAACTCTGCACCGTTATTCTAACCGTATCTCTTGCCTGACAACCGCTGACCACGTCGGTCGCGGTTACGGTATAGGTGCCCGAATTGCCCGGCGTGAAGGTTGGCTGAGCGATGTTTGGATTGGACAGGTTCGCCGTTGGGCTCCACTGGTAGGAATAGCCAGTAATGGCAGGTGCTCCGATCAGAACAGGTTTACCTGCACAGGTAGCCTGATCAGGAGGAATGCTGACACTAGGCAACGAAGCAGCACCAGCAAATACTTTGATGACCACCCTACAGGTGTAGCCTCCGCTGTAGGTAGCCGTCAGGGTGTACTCGGTCGTTGAGTTAGGCTGGGCCCACACACGGGGCGATTGGGGACCTGAGCCGGTCAAAGGCTGGCGACTATTGAGATCGAACAGGCCATTTAGCGGAGACCATGTATACGTTACATCACCCTGACCGTCTGTCCGGGTAGGTCCGATTGCTACGCCAGTGGTGCCCGCGCAAACGCCGGTAGCACTTACAGGCAAAGCAATATCACAAAAATTCTGGGTTTGCCCGCAGACCGGGAAGTAGTCGATTTCGGCGGTGTCCCGACGGCTACAGGCCGGATTGGCGGTATTGGAACTGGTGCGGATGTAGCGCACTTTGAAGTACTGGGTTGAGTTCGGGGTAAACTGCGCCTGGCTCTGGCTCGTACTGTTGAGCATGGCTACGGGCGCTACCGGCGCACTACCGGTCAGTATCGTTCCCGTCCAGCTGTAGCTGATACCCGACTCACTAGGGGTGCCTAGGGTCAATCCCTGACCACCACACTTCATGGTCTTGGTATTGAATGCGTAATTCGGCGTCTTGTAGACGGTTACTACCTGCTGAGTGCCCACCGAACAGTTCGAAGCCGTATTGTAGCCAGTCAGGTAGTAGGTATACGTATTGACACCCTGGGGGCCCATTGTCCCTGTTTCCAGCCGAGGGTTTAGTACTGTATTGTCGACCAGGCCGATACCGGGTGCCCACTCGTAGGTTAGATTGGGGTCTGCGGTTAGGCCCTGACCTAACGTCAGTACTTGCCCCTGACAGGCCGACAGGTTCGGTAAGGCCGCCAGTGGGGCGGGGGCGCTGTTGCTGACGGTTACCTGGCTGGAGGCACAGACCTGCCCGTCTAAGGTCGGTGTCAGCGTAAAGACTCGGGTTGTGTTCGCCGGAATAGACGATGACGTGAGTACGGGTTTAAGTACGTTGGTCGCACTCAGCCCCGTTGCCGGACTCCACGAATACGTCAGGGACTGGTTCGCCAGGTCGGGGGGCGAGGCTGGTCCTAGCGTTACCGTAGGCCGGTTACAGGTCAGGATTGTGGCGGCACCAGCTGCTTCCAGGTTCAGGGTAGTGAGTTGGAGGGTGTCGCTGCTGACACAGCCCCGGGCATCGGTCACGAACAGATAATACGTGCCGTCCTTACTTAGATTGGTCGGAATGGGTGAGAGTCCATTGGTCGCAATCGTTCCGCTGGAAACGAACGTCGTGTCGCCGTCCTTTACCCACTGGTAGCTGTAAGGAGCCTGGGGGCCGTCTGAGCCGGGAACGACGGCAAAAGTTTGGATAAAGGGCTGCCCGACGCAATGCGCGTAGGGCTTGCTGGCAATGTTGGTGCTGTGGGTGACACTGGCAGTGCAATTGATACTGACGGCGGCACTGATGAGCGAATCTTTACAGACCCCGCCCAGCCAGTCGGCACTCGTACCAAAGGCAATCCGACGGTAGTAGGTGGTTCCTCCTGAACAGGTAGGACTGTAATCCTTATTGGTTGCATCGGCCACGTCGGACCAGGGACCACTGGCGGAATTAGCCTGCTGCCACTGGTAAGTAATAGTCGGTGGACACTGCTCGGCCTGGTTGGTAACGGGGATATTGAGATCCGCCGAGACATCGTTGCCCACAATGGGGCTGACGTACGAGTTGAGACAGAACGTTCCGCTGGCTGCCGTGATAGTATTGGTTTTGATGCGGACGGGTCCGAACTTGGTCAGCAGCAGGTTATTGTAGTTGGTGCCTTTGGGCCCTGAATAGCCTGTTATAACGTTGCCATTAGCATCATAAGCCGACGGTGTCCAGGGATAAAAACCCGAGTTCGGGGAGTTATTCCCGAGACTGGCGTTATTGGGATAGGCCGGAAAGTAGTCTGAAGTATTGGAATAGACGTAGATGTTGCAGTCTCGAATGACGGCTCGGGTATGAGAGAGGTAACCTTTACCAACGAAATTAACGAAGCTGGCGTACTGGGTAGCGCCAGTCTGGCTGTTGAGCGTCATCAGGTAGGCCGGATTTGCCATAGCCGTGTTCGAGGCCGGAGTAGTAATGCAGGCATCGGGTGACACATACTGTTGTACAGTTGGCGCCTGTACTTTTCTTCCAGAAAGTCCATTGTCCGCAACTGGATTGTAAATCATGACCAAATTACCTTTCCCATCGGGAGTCAGGGTGATCGCTTCCCGCCTTAAATAGTCAAGTGTGACATTTTCAGCATTGGCAATGGCCCTGACGTATTTGAGTGATAGGTCCGTCTTATCGAGAGCCGCTAACCCTATCACTAAGCTATTGGCATTGGCACCTAACGGCATGTTACCCGATAGCGGCAAAGGGCTAGCACTTGCTCTAAAAGAAGGTAGCACCACATACACGCCATTGTTGTCCTGAGCAACACTGTACATTGTACCGAACAAAGTAGTGACCGGAGAAGCATAAGGAAGAAGCGTTGACGCCAGTAAGCCCCCAGCCGAACTCATTTTAGCGATAAAGGCTACGGCTGTTCCGGTATAGCCACTGGGTATATTGTTTTTGGTTATAGGCATCCCTGTCGCTGCGCTACTTCTACCATACATATAACTCGTACCCGATGGCTCAACAGCTACCGATGCCAGATAATCCACGCCGGAACCTCCCAAGTAAGTTCCCCAACGGAAGGTGCCCGCCGGGCTAAAGGAAGCCAGAAAGAAATCACCCGTTACCCCTGCTCCTTTTGACGGTTGTGCTACGCCAGCCGTGGTTGGTAAATCGGTGCTAAACGTAGTGCCTCCCAGATAAATGTTGTTGTTGGCATCAACACCCATAGTACTATTGGGGGTTGTCTGCCCAGTTACATGGTTATAATCACTGTTACTTCCCCCATAGTAGGTCGCCCATTCCACCGTTCCCGTAGCTGACAGCTTGCTGATGTACATGTCTCCTCCGGGATTACCGTACAAATAATGATTGCCATTATTTCCATTGTAGTCCGTCGCGGGTGAAGGTCGAGTAGGCTGGAAAGCCCCAGGAGTGGTGTATGCGTTGCCCGCACCAGCCGTGGAAGTAACAATAACGGGTTTGCCATCGCTACCCACGGCCAGATCGACCCGGCCAGCGGTCATGAAATGATAGACGTTAGCATCGAGCACAGTACTCCACAACACCTGATTGCCATCCGGCGACAGTTTCATCACGAAGGGCTTGTACGTACCCGGATAGGTTGTTCCTACCACGTAACTTGTAAAAGGCGTAGTTGGATCAGAGTAGTTGTCGCCCACGGTGACCGGAAAACCAGGACCGGTTACGTGGCCAGCCAGAAAGATGTTGCCCTGAGCGTCGAAGCCGATCCCCCCGTTGATTTCCCGCGAGGACTGCCCCCCCAGAAACGTACTCCACAAAATCACTACCGGGTCGATGACCAGCGGCTGGCTCTGATCGTAGGAACCGAGCTCAAACCCTACCTTGCGATCGCCCAGTAGTTTATAGCTAACCGCAACCGCCACTTCCTTGTCGCCAATGCGCTGATAGGCGTAGGGACGAGCCTTGCGCAGCTCGCCGAAAGGCAGTTTCATGGCTAGTTCCCCCTTTGTGGTAACGGACAAACCAGACAAACCATCTAGCGCCAGCTGGATGCTGTCGGGACGACCACCGGGGTTGACCACAAAGTCATATTCCAGTTCGGAGGCTCCCTTGCCGTAGAAGCGCAGGTCGGTATGGTCATAGACATCAGCATACCACAGTTCCCCGTACCGGCCAATCTGGTGACTGCCTTTTTTATCGACGTAGGTATACACGCCTTTATCGTGCTGCTCCTGTTTGCCCACCGGGGCCGAGGGGTTCCCTCCTACCCAGCGCATCTTCCAGCCATAGGCTTTGGGCTGGGGATGCGCCGAATCGGCCTTCGGTGTCAACCCAAATACGACCCCATCGGTGAAGAACTGCAAAGTCGCCTGTGGAGTAGCCATCCAGTAGGCTGCCTTACCCCCAAATACGTTCGTCTCAAAGGCCAGCGGAGTGGGATGGCTTTTGAGGAGTTGGCGGGCCCGGTCTACGCGGTCGCGTTGGAGTGCATCGTCAACCTTTCGTCCGACGCCGTCACTCTTCTTACTGCCAACGGCTGGATCACCGGAACGGATCGTTTTTCCGCCCGACTGGAGGCCAGAATATTGCTGAGCACGAACCAGGGTCGATGCGAGGAGCAGGCAAAGGCACAACAGGTTGGTGACAGAATAGGTAAAGACTCGTTGCATAACAGTAGGAATGAAGAATGAGGGTTGTGCGTTGGACGGGGTAAAGTCACCCGCACAGAAAAGTCGTTTTTACGAAAGGGGTATCAGAAGTGCCTGCTGATTAATCGAAGCACTGTAACTAGGTAAGGTCTCTCAGGACAGCAAGTCGTCGATTAGAGAGACCCCTTTTGGCGAAGATATACCGGTACAAAACGCACCCGGTGATTTGGGCCATAGAGCAGAAAGGCACGGTTTTCAGGCCAAGACTGTCGCGTTTTGCGATAAGCATCACGAATGCTTACACCAATAAGCCGTACATACACCTTCTCCTGGAAGGTGTAGAAATAGACTAACTGAGCAAATTGATAGAGTTTTTTTGGCCATTTTACAACGGCCTCGCTACTAAATTGCCATGTGTGGCGTTGAAGTGTTAGCCAGTCCACTAAACTAGTATAGAGGTAGCGCCAACTGATAGTCTCCAATAAGGTCAGCGCACGTATCGTACAATAACCTGACAGAACTGTAAAACGAAGTATAGATAGTCCAAGAAATATAAGTAAGTAAAGCTTTTGGCTCATAGTATTCCAGGATAGAATTAGTCAGCTACGGTGCAATGAACATTTGTCAACTATGTTCACCACATCAGGCACAAAAATCATGGCACACTGCTTAAATCCACCGAAGAACAACTGGCTTCTGCTTCAATTCCTGGTTAAACTACACGAACTATCTTAGTCAGTACCTTAAACTGATTATTTACTGTCAGCACACAACCGGTATACCTATTAACTCCCAGGAACACCATTATTTTTAATTAGTAAAATAGCCTGATCAATCGATTGTATCCAACGTACGAGCATTTTATTATACCTAAATACGTATTTAATTTACTTCATACTATACACTTTAATTGACTGTAGAATGCAACTGGCAAAACGTTTGATTTAGGTTACATTAATTGTGCCAATTGTGGTATAGCTAATTAAAATAGCCACTCCTGTAGCTAACTAGTGACTATATAGCCTATTGCTGTCAAATCAATTACCAATAAGTCAGCCGTTCGTTTACAATTGAGTACGTTTTCTGTACATAGACGGTATACTCCCGTTTTACTCGATATCTCTATTGACAGAATTAACAAGCGTGAAATTTATATTTATGAAAAATGCTTATTTTCAACTATTTATATAAAAAATTTAGATCTATATGCTTATCTACTTCTATACTATTTCTAGATGTAAAAAACGCCTTTATTAAGTATCAACGCAGTTGTACTTGGTTATCACGACCTGGCCCTCGAATGCGTTAAGCGAGACTACTGGATTGACTCAATCCAATTCCTTCCTGCTAATCCAGACGTAAGTCAACAAAGTAGCTGCCTGTCAGCCGATCAAGTGAATGACTTGTAAAGCTAGCTTCTCAACGATGAACCTAGACTGTGGCTGTGTTAATAGTCTCAACCAATCATCATAGCTTGGCATTACCTTACCAATTACTTTTCAAATCGATAAGACTGTATGAACAGACATACGATCATTATAGCTGTTTCTATCCTGCGCTGATTGTAACACTCCTCCCCTGTCTAAAGCTGGAACGAAAACCATGTATGTTTCAACGTGTATGCCCATCTACGCAGAATGTTTTCCGAGATCATAGTAGAGACTACTGTTAATTAGCGATCATCTGTGCAGTAAACTATAAATTGAGTATATGATAAGTCAGCTCAACGTCACTGAAAGCGAATACGTTGATCCAAGCGGATAGCAGTTCTTTATAAACTAGTAACAGGTTATACAATGCTCCTTACAAAGTACTCTTGTCATTGATTGAACGATTAACTATATTTTTCTACAACTAACTACACTAGTAATTTAGGAAAATGAATTTGGTAATAACTTCATCATAAAAGTCTAACTTTCAAAGCTTTGGCTAAAATACTAGATCTTTTATTTGTAGGATTCTCAATCAAAAATAGATTTATAATCCAGATCTATTTTTAAATCCTAAACCACACCTGTTTTTCTGCATGTGTAAGATGAGCAAAAACGGGGTATTTTACTTTTTTGAATCCATGAAAGCTACTAATTGTAAAGGCTAAACTACATATTATTCTTTTAAAATTAGTACCGTTAATAGATCTATTTTTTAATCTAATCTACTACTAAATATAATACATTATTTATTCTATTTTAGGGTTTTAAAAGCATACTAGATAACAATCTTGTTCAAGATCCTATTCATAAGTAAGAATACATACTAAATAAACATCCTGTTTCGAATCGATAAAACTTGTAGAATGCACTCTGTTTTTGAATCTATTTTTATACATTTACCCCATCAAATAAAAATCTAAAATTAGATCTAAATGGTCATCTCTTTTAACTCGATAAAGGGTGGCGTCGGCAAAAGCACATTAGCGGTCAACTTTGCCGCCTGGCTAGCTAAGGAAGGTCATGACGTTTTACTAGTCGACGGCGATGAGCAGGAGACGGCTAGTGATTTTACGGCATGGCGGGAGCAGACCATTGGCAACACTGGCTACACGCTCGTTAACATGACAGGTGCAAACCTGCGTAAACAAGTCGAGCAAATGAAACCCAAATACGATCACATCGTGATCGACACGGGCGGCCGGGACACCACCAGCCAGCGGGCGGCTTTATCGGTCGCTGATGTGTCCATGATTCCGTTTGCTCCCCGTAGCTTCGATTTATGGACAATAAACAAGGTCATTGAAGTGATTGACGAGGTTCAGGCTATTCGCGCCGAGCCGATCATCCCGTACGTGTTCTTAAGCCGTGCCGATATCAAGAGTGCCGATAACCGCGAAGTCGCCCAGGCATTGGCAACGTACGAGCAAATCACGTATGTACCGTACGCGATCAGTAACCGAAAAGCTTTTAGTAATGCAGCAGGAGTGGGGCTTGCCGTTTTCGAAATGGTGCAGCCTGATCTGAAAGCCGTTGCAGAAATTAACGCACTATTTAACCACGTTCTTCATGGCAACCACATTACCACCGGTGCGTAAAAAGCCGGCAGAGGCTGATATTGACGCCTTTATCAACAAGGGTGGCTCACCCACCAAAAAAGCGGAGAAAGAGCCCAAAAGTAAGGAAACTGAAAAGGCAACCGAGGGCGACAATACCGTAAAATTCTTTAATTTACGCCTGACAGCGGGTGTATTAAACAGAATCACCAGCTTTCGTGAGAAGCGTCCACGCAAACTGGCAAGCCCCAAACTTGGTATCTCCACCCATGATTGGATTCTGGAAGCCATTGAAGAAAAGATGCAGCGCGAAGCAAAGAAATATTCCATGTAAGCAGTCTTGCCTTTTCCCTTCAAGGGTTCAATTTTGGACAGTTTTGTGCGGATCATCAAACCTGCTTGTTGAACCAAAATAATTCGTCAAGCAGGTTTTTTTAGCTAAAAACGCTTACGCCTTTATCGCCAATAACCACTTACAGACCATTAACTATACTTTACCTGCTAGGTACAATTGAAGAGAAATAGTCGCATTCTGCGTCGCGCGTAATTCATTTGTTGAGGCAACAAAGGCCCTTATAAGTTATCAATAGGGTAGGGGAGTAGGTCTGAATTTTCCTTTCAATAACCCAAAGCCAAGCGGTAAACAGCAAGATTAACTGAACCTGTTGACCCGATTCCAGTGGCCAAAACATCAGCACAAATAAGGTTACCCCGTACTGACTTACCTGTAGTATAAGCAGCTATACGCAATTTGATCGTTTCTGTGCGTAGCGGTCGTGTTCATTGGCGAACGTCTGCGTCAACAAGTTTATAAGTTATACCTAATTCAGGAAGCAGGGTAGACAGATAGGGCTTGTCAGTCTATTCACCGCGTTATTGTTTGGTGCCTTATGGGTACTTGATTTTCGCGTACCGTATATCTGGTTTATGCTTACCTTCCAGGCTTATCAGCAGAACAAGTCGATTGCGTCTTGACGATCATGAGTCAGGCTTGACATTATGAGCTCTGTTCCCAATACTCTTCTGAATTGTGCGCAGCTATTGGAGCCGTAATTCTGGCGTACCGTAAATCCAATTCTTTTTTACGAACCAATAGGCAGCGCTGAAAATTTCTTGGGTGTACTACCCATGTGCTCTTCAAACACCCGGGAAAAGTGGCTCAAATTTGTAAAGCCCAACTGGTAGCCTACTTCCGAAACCGTCAACCTTTTTTCTTTGAGTAACCGGGCAGCTTCCTGCATACGCATGGACTGATAATACTCGAAGATTCCTTTCCCAAACGTTTGTTTGAAAAGCTTCCGAAGCTTTGGTTGGCTCATGTGCGCTTCGCGGGCTAACGAAGCGATAGCTGGCGCTTCGCCCAAATGTAGTCGTAAGTGCTCCTTGATGGCGTATATGGATCTAAAGTCGCTGATGTGCAGCTTAGTCATCGCTTTGGCTTCTCGTTGCATCAGCAAGGCAAACACGTAGCACAGCATTTCTTCACATTTAAGCTTATAATAGCGGCTTTCCAACCGTTCGGGAATGGATTGATGCAACATGTCGCTAGCCGTTTTGACCAGTTCGGGTGAGCTGTCAATTTCAACCGCAAAATTGTTTTTGGCTCTTAGCAGATTGGCCACTATGGGATGGTCGATTTCTCCAAATAGGTGGCGTAGGTATTGTCGGGAAACGGCGATGGTCACACTACCGAAGAGCGTGTGTGCAGGCATTTCCATAAGCGCCGACAAGGCCTGTACACAAATAAATACATAAGCCCGTTCGGGCGCTAAGTCTGTTTGGGTTTGCGGGGACGAATAAACACCGCTCAGCAAAAAAATAACGTCGTCCTGACCGTCTACCAGCTCATTCGTGCGCTCGATAAGTACGTCTTCTTTGAGGTAGTAATGACGCACCATCATCCGCAGATCATGCCCCCAGGTGAAGCCGGTCAGGTAGCCTCCGCCTTTACTTTCGGGGATATAAACAAAACGACCACTAATGGTGGCCCCAATCGCCTGCGCAAAAGCCCGAAGGATTCCTGAACCGTTGCTATCCGTAAGAGAGATTTTCATTTGCGACTAGTATAAGAGCAAATAGGGCTATTTTATACCTAAAGGTAACTTCAACTTTGTAGCAGAATATGGGCACTGCTCTTTGACGTAAATAGACATGCTGGTAAAAGACAAACAAATAGCGATCATAGGTGGTGGTCCAGGTGGTTTAACCCTGGCCACACTTTTACAAAAGAAAGGCGTCGCCGTAACCGTATATGAACGGGACAGCGATCGAACAAAACGAATTCAAGGAGGTACCTTAGACTTGCATACCGAATCGGGGTTAGCCGCTTTAGACAAAGCAGGCTTACTGGATGCCTTCAAAGCAAGTTACCGGCCTGGTGCCGAAAAAGTGCGAGTCGTTAATAAGCAAGCAGAAATTCTGGATGACGAACATACAAAAAGTGAAACTACACACTTCGGAGACGAACACCATAGACCTGAAATTGACCGGGGTGCCCTAAGAACTCTTTTACTGGATTCGCTACAACCCGACACACTTGTCTGGGATAGTCACATTACCTCGCTTGAATCAGTGGGTAAGCGCTGGAAACTAATGTTTCAAAACGGGACTACGGCTACCGCCGACATTGTTATTGGGGCTGATGGGGCCAATTCTAAAATTAGGCCTTTTGTCACACCCATCAAGCCGTTTTACTCGGGAGTTACTATTGTTGAAGGCAATGTGTATGATTCCGCAACGAATACGCCCCGGATTCACGCCTTGTTGAAAGGGGGAAAGATCATGGCCCTCGGCGATTCGAAAACAATAACCATCAGTGCTAAAGGCGACGGGAGTTTAGACTTTTATGCCGGTTGGAAAGCATCGGCTAACTGGGCAAAAGAAGGCGATGTTGATTTTAAAGATCGTCAACAAGTACTGGCCTGGTTTAAGGGCGCTTATGAAGGCTGGGACACAATCTGGGTTGAATTGTTTGAAGGAGCTAGTTTACCACTCATAGTGCGCCCGCAATACTGCATGCCACTGGACCAATCCTGGGAAGCACAGTCTAACTTAACGTTATTTGGCGATGCGGCACACCTCATGCCACCCTACGCGGGAGAGGGCGTTAATATGGCTATGTTGGACGCTTTAGAGTTGAGTGAATGCTTAACCAGCGATCAGTTCGCGGATACACAATCGGCCATTGCTCATTACGAAAAAAGACTATTTAACCGATTTGCTGATGTAGGCAGAGAAACTTTAGACAATACTGACTGGATGCACTCACCTGAAGGATTAGAGAAATTAGTAAAACTATTCAACCCTGCTACATAAGCGACCGCTGAAAACTTCCTCGATCTCTTTGTTGCAGGGTAGTATTCACTTTTCTTGTCAGTCATGAGAAAATATTCTGATCTATATAAACCTGATAGACGGTCTAATATCACTTTATTTTATATAAAATTTTAAATCGCTTATTGGGTTTATTTTACAATCTAAAAATAGATCTAAAATTAGACCTTTATTTATAACTAGAAGTATATGGTTTTTAGCGATCATACTACCGTTGCACAGAAGTCATAAGACTGATGTACAGTTATAATGATTAACATGACTTAACCTTTTATACGTAGTAACGAGTGAGTACGAACGTTACTCCAGCCATATAGGAGTAACCCGATGGCTGGAGTGCCCCCTTAGCTGTAATTACTTTTTAGACACGCGGTAAAGCCGTCCCTGATCTGTAATTGCGTATAAGGCACCGTCGCTTCCTTGCATTACGTCCCGAAAACGTTGTTGCTGATCGGCCAATAGTCGTTCTTCGCCCACAACCTTATTATTATCGATAACCAATCGAACGATGTGCATACCACTCAATGCGCCAACAAACAGGTTATTTTTCCATTCGGGTATAGCATCGCTGTTGTAGAAAGTCATACCGCTAGGCGACACCACCGGGTCCCAGTAATATACGGGTTGCTCTAGCCCTTCTTTTTGTTGAATACCCTCACCAACCTTTTCGCCACTGTATTCGATACCGTAGGTGATCGTTGGCCAGCCATAGTTTTTACCTGGCTGAATCCGGTTGATTTCATCGCCACCCCGTGGGCCAAATTCTCCTTCCCACAGGTCTCCCGTTGCTGCGTTGAGAGCCAGTCCCTGTACGTTGCGGTGGCCATAAGAGTATAATTCCGGGCGCTCATTTGCCTGACTGGAAAAGGGATTGCCAGAGGCAGGCTGACCGTCTTTTGTAATGCGAATAACTTTCCCGAGTCCCGAGTTAAGCGACTGCGCTTGCGGACGGGTGACTAAGTCAGAACGTTCACCGGTACTGATGATCAGATTTCCATCCGGAGCAATTAGAATCCGTCCACCATAATGTAGCGTGCCTTTGTAAGCAGGTGTAGCACGGTAGATAACCGTTGCGTTCTCGATCTTCTTTTCGTCGGCAGATAGTTTACCTTTAGCTACAGCCGTCAGGTTACCATCTGAGCGAGGTTCGGAGAACACCCAGTAGACCATTCGATTGGTCGAGAAATCGGGATCGACCCGAACACCCAGTAATCCGCCCTGGCCAGATGAATTTACCGATGGTAAGCCCGTTATCGGAGCACTGACCTGACCGGCTGCCGTCACCAGTCGCATTGTTCCTTCCCGCTCTGTAACAAGCAGCCTACCATCTGGCAAACCGGTGATACCCCACGGACTTTGAAGCGCTTCGGTTAGTACTTTGTATTCGTAGGGAGTAGACGTTTTAACGCTGGCAACTCGGGTTTGGCCTGCAAATGCCGGCTTGTAATCTGAATTCGGTGCCTTTGTCTCGACTGAGGCAGACGAACCGCCGGTTGGCGCGGTTTTGTTATCGGCTGCATCCTGTCCGCAAGCTGTCAGCGAGCTTATTGCTACGAGTAATAGCAGATATCGATTCATCGTTCGTTTATTTTGCATATTGAGCGTTTTACTATTCATCAGTAAACAGACCGCTATTGTTTAGGTGGTGAGCATTGTATTATGCTGGAATTCGCAATAGTCAGAGACTTGCACTAGATCTTAACATGGCATGAGCTAGCTTGCTTTGAAGTACAAATTATTAGGGAATGCATTTGTTTGTCGAGTAA
The DNA here is from genome assembly GCF_023196085.1 of Spirosoma liriopis. Classification (NCBI taxonomy): domain Bacteria; kingdom Pseudomonadati; phylum Bacteroidota; class Cytophagia; order Cytophagales; family Cytophagaceae; genus Spirosoma; species Spirosoma liriopis. The sequence goes on along the minus strand of NZ_JALPRF010000017.1, from coordinate 12,486 downwards.
CCTACTATTTCGTTAGTCTAGTATGTATCCTTTAAGATCTATCAACCAAAAACCACTAGTTAGTTGTTCCACCAACTCTGTAGATTGATGTATCTGTATCGATATTTGTTGCTGATGAATAGCAGGCTATTGAGGTAACTCATTATGTAAGACGCCGACATGACGATGCTTATTAGAAGCAATGTTTACTGGTTATTGACGTTGTGGACTTGGTTCCATGTGTTTGTTCTTGATGCCTACTTGAGAATGGAGGAATATCATCGCTAGGAATCAGACGATCGCCTGTGGATCGGGGGGTTCGCCAGTTGCTGACGTGTAGTAAAAAATACGATCTGATGCTCCACAAATAGCCTCGTCCAATTGGCGTTATCTCAAATATGCCATAGGTCAACGCAAAGGCCAACGCTCTCATGACCAACGGTATTAATAATATCAAGCGCCTGATTCATGGTTCATATTGTAGTTTCGATCTTCATCAGGGTGGCGTTCAGAAGTTTTAGAGGAAGACGAACGCTGTGGTCGGTTACCAAAGGAGCTAGTCTCTTCAACTTCTGAATAGTTTGTTTTGTCAGGAGATCAACGCTAACTTCTATTAATCACGAACGGGTGACTTTGGGTAAAGGGAGCTAGTTGTCTAATTTTTTCTGTAAGTGCTTAACGCGTCAATACCTGTTGACTCGGGTTGTATCCAACTTGCCCCGAAGGTTCGAACTAGTGGTTGTACCGCACTGATCAGTAACCTTGCGTCGGTTATTGCGTCGTTTGATCAGGGAGCTGGCTCTTGTTAAGCTTCTGTTCGCAGACCTCAATTGTTTCTATACCAAGTTGAGCGCATTGCCTAATACCTCCCTTAATGAGTCCAAGATGGGTCTAGGAATGGGTTGTAAATTGGTTTGTACCAAACTGAAAAGGGTAAACAGAAGAATGGTTCGGGACCATTTTAAATGTTGCTTACTCGAGAAGAGATAGATAGTTTCCAAAGAACGCTGTCGATACAGTACCAAGCAGAAGTCTATTAGTAAGCTTATACTATAGGATGTAGTCAAAAATAGAACCCGATGTAGAAGATATAGACTACTCGCAATTGATTAAATGAGAGGTTGGCTGGCACTCGTCGATTTGACAACTACTGATAAGTAGGTGAGCGATGTGTGTAGCATTTATACTTGAAAAGTTCTTCAAAATTGGTTCTAGGATATATAGTATCAAGACTGCGGAAAACTAGGTTACTTGAGTTGATTCAATGATACTAACAGTAACGGTACTATACGGTACGATAAATAAGAATAAGAGTTGTATTTGCTAGGAATAATTGACGAGGATTTTGTCGTAGTTCCATAGCTTATTTTGTCTACGAAAATCATTAAAAAAGTTTATTTAAATGAAAATAACGAGGATTTTGTCGTAATAGGGGAGCCTGTAATATGTTCTAATAGATTTCAGACTGTGTAAGTTTTGTTTGCTTAGTTCGAGATGCGTGTATGTGAATACACCACGCTTTAATATAAAGTGTTGTCTAGGCTGCCGATGAGAATTTATAATACTGATAAATAAGTCTTTACGATAAGTTATATTACTATATGGCATTTGAAAGGTGCATGGATTCGAACTACGACAAAATCCTCGTCAGCCATAATAAATGGTGTGTAGCCCAATGCTTAATCCATTTGATTATTGAGCTTACAAACAGTATTTCTTTTGTCTATCAATGCACTCAAGTGAGTATACAAATCGTAATTATTGATTTGAAAATTTATTAAACGCGAGGTTTTATCTATAGTACGTTTCGGTAGTTATCCTATCAGAAATTTTCTTTTGTAAACTACATATTCCCAGGAATATATATACAAGTAGGCTTGGTTATCATTATCGTATCTACGATACCCGTGTAATAATCATAAAGGGTACCCGACAGCGAGAGGAACTGTCAAGGTTATATCAACTTCCTCTACTCAAAACTGACTAACGAGTGTCTCTGATTTAACATGCAATCATGTAAAAGCTATGCGAACTACGACAAAATCCTCGTGAACTACGACAAAATCCTCGTGAAAATCGGCCGCGCCTGCCTTATTTAACCTATTTTCTTTTTTGCTTTTTGCTTTTTTTTTGATTACTCTACATAATCTGTAAACTTTAAGACTATTTTTATCCACATTTTTTTTAAAAACTTTCTTTACCCTATCACAAATTTTGAGATTTTTTAGTATATTTAATATTTATGAAAATGCGTAACTAATTGGTATTCAATTAGTTATCTCATCCAACTACGACAAAATCCTCGTGAACTACGACAAAATCCTCGTGGAACTACGACAAAATCCTCGTGAACTACGACAAAATCCTCGTGGAACTACGACAAAATCCTCGTGAACTACGACAAAGAACTACGACCGTCGCTTTTCTTTGTCGTAATTGTTGATAACTTGCGATTCTAATCAATAGAGTAGCAGAAATATGGATCTGGATAACAAACTGATCGTACAGGATAATGCAATCACCAGCGCCCGTTATGAGATGAATGCGCTAGAGAAAAACATTATCTATATGATGATGTCACAGCTCCGTAAGGATGATACGGCCGATACTATCTATTACGTTTCTGTACGGGAGCTTATGGAAAAAACGGCTACTCGAAACTCCTATGAGGATTTTAAACGAGCTACTGAGCAGTTAATCGGTCGAGTCTTACAGATTCACCGGCCTAATGGGAATTTGTTGCAGGTATCGATGATTTCGTCAGCTGAATACATTGCTGGGCAGGGTGTAATTGAAATTGGCCTTGATCCCAAGATTCGCCCTTTCTTCTTCGATCTTAAACAAAACTTTACGGCGTTTCAGCTTCACATGGCTCTTAGCTTGGACAGTAAGTATGCCAAGCGGGTATATGAGATGTTAGCCCAGTACAAAAATCTGGGCCAGCTAACCATCGAGGTAGTCGAATTGAAACGTCGCCTGTACCTCTACGATGAAAAGACCGGGGTCGAGCAGTACAGGAACTGGGCCGACTTCGAGCGACGTATACTGAGCGTCGCTCAAAAAGAGATCAACGAAAAAACGGACCTGAGAGTAACCTACACCACAGTTAAGCAGGGACGTCGGGTATCAGAGCTTCATTTCGCCATTCAGGCTGGCCCTCAGCAGATCATAATCGATTACAAAGACGAAGATACAACGCTGTTTGGTAGACTGGTCAATGAGTTTCGTTTGCGTAAGGAGCAGGCCCAGGCAATACTGGACAAAATGAGTTCCGCCGAGATCACCAAACGATTATACGAAATTCAGCTAATGCGTTCTGACAACAAGATTCAGAATATCGGTGGCTATACGGCCAAAGCGTTTGGTGTCTAAGGAGCAGCTGTTAATGGCAATAGCGCAGATTCATCGGCTGGTAAGCCTGATTCAAAACTGACGGTAGTTAATCGAACAGTTCCCTCATTGTTGACCAATAATCCAACGGGTGGTTTACCGATTGTTGGCGGTTGCTTAGAAAAATAAGCATCTACGAGTTGAGTAAAACTGGCGCTATTGGCGGGGTTGTGTTCAGCAAATTGAACGAGTACAAATCGCTGGAGGAGCAGATGGAAAAATACGAGATCAATCCATTTGTCTTGTCCATCACTACTAATAAACTGCCGTTGCGCAACAAAAGCGTAACCTACATAGCGCTCCAGCAAGGTTTTCTTTAAATTCGCTACTTGAGTACGTAGACTCTGGGGTTGTGTGTTGGTAAGGCGGTGGGATAGGGTCGTAACCGTGACAACTTTCTTGGTATTAGCCAAAAGTTGATCCTGGCCAAGGGCAGCCTGGTAATAATAACGAGACCGAACCAGCTTTTGTAACAACTTGACTGTCCACCGTTCATCGGCAGCTTGCTGCATATAAAAGGCTCGTTCCTGTAAATTCTTAATTTGCATAAGCAGGCGATAGTGCGACCAGACCAACTCCGTTCGCAAATGTTGTCGGAGGTCTGGTAATTCTCTCCCTTTATTGGAGAGAATTGGGTAAGCTAGATAGAATTGCTTAAAGCGCCACATATTAGGTAGACTGTATCCCTTTCCAAAAGATTCCGTCAGTCGTTGAGAAAGTAACTCAATCAAGTGAATGCCATAATCAGCCCGTTCGGTACCCGCTTGCTCGGTCTCTACAATGATGCGGCCTAAGTGCCAGTATGCTTCTACCAGAACGAATTTAGGGTAAGGATCACGAGATTGCTCAGTCGTATCAACAACACTGCGCAAATAGCGAAAGAGTTCAACATGGTTAGTAGGAGGTGCATTCATGGCATAAGGCAACTTATCAATCAAAGTTATTCACCGCGAAGTCCACACCAAAATAGTTAGACGATATATCGAGCCCAGCCAAAAAATCTACTAAATTAAGCAACACTACATTGTGCTGTTCCCTGTCGAACGATAGGCATAACCAAACAAAGAGGGTAAATTTCCGGCTTGCGCCCAATTGCCAAAAATTGAGTACTCAATACGCATAGTTTAGGTAATAACTCTTTATAAATAATTTGAATAGTACAGAGCGACAAATCGTCTCGCAAACTCAGCTAAAGCGTGAGATTTTGGGTTTGATTAGTGAGACGACATTTTGAGACTTTATCCGATTTGGATTGTCTTTGCTATAACACTTACTGTAACTATCTCAAAAAATGGGCGTTTAATTAGACCACCTCTTTTAATAATTGTCAACAACTATCCGTAGCATACGAATATGTTGATGGATTAAATTTATAAAGAAGTACGAGGCACAAGTACGACACTCCTCGATTCTTTACAGAAACGAACTCTAGTTAACCATCAATGATAAATCATCGAAATAAACAGATCCTGTTGTTTTTGGTAGATAAACCAAGTAGACTAACAAGTTATCTATTCCACCAGGGAAAGAATCTAGAGTTACAGAGTATTCGGTAAAATCTCTTGTTCCGGTAATGGACGTTTTGTCTTGAGAACTGACAAAAACGACAGCACTCGTATTGCCTTTATCACCTCGGATAGCAAGCGATACCCCTGGGCCCACTAATGCTGTTTTGATCTTAGCGGTCAGCGTTAATTTAGCCCCAATAGGAATCGTCTTAAACGGAATGAATTGCTGGCCGTAGAAGCAAAAAGTTGCGGTATCCTTTACCTGACTACAGCTAATTTTTAGCGAGTACTGAGGAGATGAATAGGCTTCTGTTGACGCTCCTGACGTATATCCGTTTGGATTAGTAGGCTTTGTTGAATCAGTGCCAAAAAACCATCCTTGTGCACTTTGATCGATGTTGCCATTGACAAGCAAGCCATTGGCAGGCAAGGCAGTTTGCGGTTGGGTTTCTTCTTTCTTACACGCGGCAAGGAACAAGCTAGAAGTAAGAACAGGTAATGCTAAGAGTAAACGAAGCGATTTCAAGGTTGATTATGATTTAGAAGTAGAACGCGTAAACTGAGCAGATAAACAAATTATACTAATTCTGCTGTATATATGATATGGCTACGGTCCGCCGCGCGGCTGCAAAATACCCAAACGGTTAATTGCTTACTGATTGAGCCAGCGAATGGCTGCTTCGATTGCTGCTACACCCGATAATAATTCGCCAGCTTCTACCGAATGACCATACACCGTTTTTGTACGATCAGCCATCACACCAATGGTTAAGGTAAGCCGTGCCCCATCACTTAGTGGAATAGGAGCATTGGCCGACGAAACACCACAGGTGGGCAAGCCAAAGCTCTGGGTGTTGGCTCGTCCCTTAAAGGCAATCGCAATGCCTTCCCCTGCACTAGCGGTCTCAGGATTAGTCAACACCGCCACTTTAGGATTCGACTTTTTCAGCTGGTAAGGCGTTGGTAAGCGGACCATCACGTTCTTATCAAGAAAGCTGGTGCCATCCTGATAGCCCCAGGAACCGTACGTGTCATCGGGATACTTGAAGTAGCCACTTATCCCCTCTCCCAGAATAGGACCGATGCCCGCCAACATGCCATAGAGTTCTCCCCCTCGGTTCCCGCGTAAATCAACAATCCATCCCACCAATTGATCACTATCGGCTGCTTTGATGGCTTCCTGAAGCGCTTGGGCATACTCGATGCCCCACAGCCCGTACTTAACTCCATTCCCATCAATGCCTCCTGTAGGGCCTACTTTGATATAGCCGATGCGGGGGGTAGGGGGAACAGCCACAAGGGCAAAATCAGTGCAGTTGAGTGTTCTTGATCCATACAAGACTGTTCCGCCTGTAGCAGCCGTGTAAGAGCTGTGATTATCTTCTAAAAGCGTTAAGGCTAATGTAATTGCGGAATATGTATCGGCAATGGTCTGAGCGCCCTGAGCTTTTGCATTGACTTTACCGGCAAAGACTTGCCAATCAATCTTGTTTCGATTGGTTGAATACTTACTCATCAGGCTAATTAGTTCATCGATATAAGCCTGCGCCTGAGCCGAAGTAGCTTTAGGCTCTTCTTTGGTACAGCTCCATAAGGCGAGCAAAAGGAAAAAGACAGGAAAGAGCGTTGACTTTGCGAACGGATGGGTCATTATTGTATAGTTAGCCGGTTGAGTTAAGAAGTAAAAGGCTGCTACTCTATACTAGTGAAACTTGTTAAATAAGGAGGGTGGCTATCGTTTTTTATCAATTCTCACAAAAACGCTCATTTTCTTCGACTGCTTCTTAACTGGCTGGTCGAGAACTAACAATACATTGAATACCATAGCTTCGACCATGAAATGAACTGACTGGCCACAATAAGCGCGCAGCTGTGCCACAAGTAAAACAAAAGTGGGCAGCCTAACCAGGAGAATTCTCCGCAATCATCACGAACCACTGACTTCCTGACTATGTTCGTTTAAAGGGCCTGTCAACTACCCCTAACCATACTGACCAACTGGTTTTATAAGTAGTTCGCATTTTAGTGGTTTGAGCGATCAGAGGGGGTGGCCAGCCGGTTTAGTTTGATCCGGCCCTCATCCCCCGCAATGACCAGACTATACTGAACAATCGTTTGCCCGCAGTCGATTTTAAACCGATAATGACCAGCAGGAAGCCCGCTCAAATTGAACACCTTGCTGTTGGTTTCGGCGGTGTGGGTAGCTCGGTACATATTTTGTGAAACCTCATCCTGAATGCGAATCAGGAGCGGCTGCTGAGCCAGGTTCTTGTACCATAGTCTTACCTTTTTGTCCTCAATCTGGATCAACTCTACCGCCAGTTGATCAGAACCGGCTTGCGATGACTCAGCCAGTTGCTCCTTGGATGCGGGTAGGGAAAACGGTGGGCTGGGTGCCTCTTGACCAATAGGTGGTAGATCGTACGATTTAATCCGGTCAGTCACTAAATGGCCCTCCACTAGCCTGGCCAGTAAATCGTCAAACTCGGCCATCGTTCGTTTGGTCAGCTTCACATAGCGATCTTTGATTGTTTCCTGATAGAGCAGTTGGTCTTGAAGGGAATAAAAGCTGACCCGGGTCAGGCGGCTGTCATAGTCGGTATGGAGCCGCCAATAGCCTTTGGCTGAATCCGAAAGCATCGGCGCGTCATGGACATTGGGTTGGGCTTTTGTGAGCAATGGGTCATAGAGGAGTAGCAAAACAGCAACGGTGGTAATGAGCCAACATCGGAGAAAGAACGTAGTCGAGTGCATAGGGCTATGAGTGAACGTGTGAAAAAGTGGTTATCGAAAGTTGAAGCATCGCTGGAGTCGTTGTCATACAGGTTATTGGGCCTGCCAGTAGGCCTTTATTGGTCGACAATCTCTTATCCTTCTCATTGGTATAGCCGATTGGTTACCAATTTGAGCTTTGGCCAAGAGCGACAAGAGGTGGTTTTGCCGTTATGTATTGCCGCTTGGGGACATGCCTTGCTCGAATGACCAACCCATTTTAATGCCCTCCGATGTACGTATTGGGAGCAAGACTTTATTCCGAACGTAAACTATCGGTGGGATTCATCAGCGCAGCCCGGTAGGTCCGCAGGCCAATCGTCAGGCTGCCCAGTACCAGCAGGACAACCAGACAAAGGCCGAGCGTTTCAACACCGATACTGACGCGATACGCAAAATGCACCAGAAAGGCGTAGCCCGCCAGATAACCCAGCGGCAACGCCATGACACCGGCGATGAGCAACAGCCGCACAAAATCGCCAGACAGTAACCAGACAAGCTGACCAACCTCAGCACCCAGTACTTTACGGATGCCCACTTCTTTGACCCGGGTTTGGGTGTTGTAAGTCACCATGCCCAGCAGACCTAAACAGGCAATGGAAAATGCCAGCCCAATCAACAGCCACATGAAGTTGGTATCCTCATGGTGCGAATGGCGTTCCCGCAGAAAATCCTCGTACCACTGGCCCTCAAACGGTTGGTAGGGGCTAAGCTGCTTCCAGATGCGTTGAACATCGGTTAGCACGGCGGCTTCGGCCCCGGCGGCTACCCCGATATTGACGTAGCGATACTGGCTGGGTATACTTCGGAGTACCAACGGCTCGACCGCCAAGGAAAACGACGTAAAGTGGAAATCTTTTACCACCCCCGCAATGGATACGTCCGTAGTGTCGTTGAGCCATACCGATTGGCCAACGGCTTCCTGGGGGCTGCCCAACCGCAAGGCTTTAACGGCTTCTTCGTTGATCACCACCAGTCGTCCCGAGGTATCGGCTGTGGCTTGGGGCAGGTTCTGACCCGCCAGCAGCGTCAGATTCAGGGTAGATACGAACTGGTGGTTAACCGATGAGATAAAGGCCACCGACGAATCCTGGCTCGCCCGCCTGCGTTTTACCCATTGCCTCATTCCCCCGTGCGAACCCAGAAGTTCGGACGTGGCGCCGACCCGCTCAACGCCCGCCACCCGGTCCAGTTCATTCATCAATCGCTCAACAGGAACATCGCTGAGAGGCAGGATGAGAATACGATCCCGTCGGAAGCCGTAATCGCCCGTGGCCATATAGTTCATCTGACGTACCATCGTCAGTAGGCCGATCATAGCGATCAGCGAGATCGTAAACTGAAGCACAATCAGCGATTTACGGAGCGAAATGCCGCGAATGGTCCGTAATCCGGTCTGACTGCGTAACACCCGCGCCGGTTCAAAACCCGATAGGATCCGAGCCGGAACAATACCCGCCAGTAACCCGGCCAGAATACTAAACAGGATAAACGCAGTCCAGATCGTCCAGTCCCATTGGACGCCACTTATGAGCCATTGCCGAACGAAAGCCATCGGTTTGATGAATTCAAGTAGGCCAAAGGCCAGCCCCAGCGCCAGCAGCGACAACACGACCGATTCGGCCATAAACTGCCCAATCAATTGCGAACGCAATGCCCCCGCTACTTTTCTAATACCCACTTCGCGGGCGCGGCTCAGCGAGCGGGCCAGCGTCAGATTAATGTAGTTGAAGGCGGCCATCAACAAGGTCACTAAGCCTACGCCAAACTCGACCAATAGCCCCGCCAAGCTGGGTTCGTGGGTCCCCAAGCTCAACTCTTCGCGACTGGGGGAGAGGTGATCGAGCCGCTGGGTACGAAAGCTATAGCCTTTGATGTCTTTAAACTGTAAATCACGTGTCGCCCGGCTGTGCACCGTCGGAAGCACTTTTTCGAGCGATTGGAGGGGTGTGCCGGGCTTCAGCATAACATAGGTATACCCAATCGTATACGGCTGCCAGTCGGCATAGGCCGCCCGGGATTGGTCAGACACGCGCCATGACATCAGCATATCGAATACCAGGTGGGATTTGGTGGGTGGTTTAGCCAGCACGCCCGTTACGGTAAAGGTTCCCAACCCGGGGTTGTATAGCGTTTGGCCGATCGGATTGCCGGAACCGAAAAACTTTCCGGCCGTTTGGGGTGTCAGCACGACCGTGTTGGGTTGGGTAGGGGGCAGGCCTTTAGCCAGCGGGTAATTGAAGATTTGGAAGAACGCCGTATCCACCGCGTACGCTTTCATGGTGAGCCGTTTGTGGTTGCCCAAAAACTCGTTACGGGTAGGCACAACCCGGGTAACTTGGTCCACAAAGTCATACTGTTTTTTCAGGGCGGCTGCCAGGGGCATCGGTGAGGTAGCAAACGGCGATACGTCGTTGTTTAAACGGACGACATCGGTCAGAATCCGATAGGTTCGGTCGGCATGGGCGTGGAAGCTGTCAAGGTCAAAGGCTCCTTTGATGCTGGCCATCGCTAATAGGCAAACGGTTAGTCCTGACGCCAGTCCGAATACGTTAATGAAGGAAAACAATTTGTGTTTCCACAGATTTCGCCAGGCGATTTTGAGGTAACTGCTGAGCATACTCGGACGGAGAAAAAACAAGGATGAATACGGGTTTAAATCGGCCAGTTGCAGTTGACGGCTAATGAAATAGGGTCGGCAGAAGCGAATGACTTCCCAGATGTAGCGTCGTTGAGCCGTCGATTCACCCAGCTGGGCCACATGCTCTTTAAACTGCTCATGCAAGTCGCCGAGTAGTTCTTCCTGTAGCTCGGCGGGACAGATCAATCGGAGCAGCCGATCCGCCCAGGCGGGCGGTAATGGGTTATGGGGAGGTTGGGCCATATCTAGGAGAAGGACAGGTTAGGTATAGCTTCCCACAAGCCATTGCGGACCTGCCGCAGCTCGTCCAGGGTGCGTTTACCATAAGCCGTAATTGAGAAAAGCCGCTTACGGCGTCCTCCGCGAGCGGCCGTCGCCCCCCCCAGCTCCGATTTGACGAAGCCTTTTTCTTCCAGCCGGTAGAGGGCTACATGCACCCCGCTGAGGTTAATGGAGCGATCGGTTCGTTGCTTGAGTTCTTCGGCGATATTGAGTCCATAGGCTACACCATTCAGGATGGCTACGGTCAACAGGACGAGTTCTTCAAATTCGCCTAAATACGTTCTGCTCATAGTGGTTTGAGTGTCACTTGTATTTTCTTATTATTTGCTAAACAAATTAGATGCCACAAGTGTAATTGTCTTACTGTCAATAATTTACGCTGTATGACAGTAGTTTAATTGTCCGAAAACGTACAGGTCTGTCCGCTCCTGACTGGAAGCGGGCCAGGATGTGGATAATAAATCATTGTGAGGCTAAACCAGCCAACCTTACGGGGAAAAGAGCAGCTTTTAAGCTTTAGTGGGTCGTCAGCGAAAACAGCGAGCCGATATGCTAACTGGCTTTAGTAGCCTGTGATTTATATCGTCTCACAAAAAGCTCCTTAGTGAGGCATTTAATCTGCTTGGTTGGAGAAGTTAATGGTAAAGTGAATGAAGCAGACGGTGCCTTACGGCTTTCTAAACCCCAAGCTGCTTGGTCAAAGTTAGCCGACTTGTTCTCCCGAGGATTGATTGAGTACCCGCATTTCCTTACTTTTATCAGCAAGTACCTACTCCTCAAGTGATCTGGCAAGCCGGTTGACTACCACAAAAACGCACTAACGATTGCACTAAACGGTAGACTCAGCGTACTGATTACTACGGATAACTGAACGATTGGAAGACGAGCCCCTGTACATTCAGAATGAACTGTAATAACTGTAACACCGAAATAAACTCAAGATTTTGTCCAGAATGTGGGCAACCGGCAAGTCTCAAGCGAATTGACGGGCATTACATTCTCCACGAAATTGAACACATTCTGCATGTTGAACGGGGTATTTTGTTTACCGTTAAAGAGCTTGTACTTAATCCGGGACAAAACGTAAGAAACTACCTTTCTGAGAACAGAAGCCGACTGGTCAAACCCGTTATTTTCGTTATCATCACTTCTTTGATCTACTCGCTTTCTATCAACTTTTTTCACATTGACGATCAGTACATAAATTTTGAAGGAGGTGAGTTGGCGACACCGGTTAAAATTTTCAAATGGATACAATCTCATTATGGGTATGCAAATATTATGATGGGGATATTCATTGCCCTTTGGTTAACATTATTTTTTAGAAAACGCTCTTACAACTTATTTGAACTACTGATCCTTCTTTGCTTTGTGATGGGAATTAGTATGTTGATCTATTCCTTGTTTGCTTTACTTCAAGGTTTGACAGGAGCAAAACTAATGGCTATAGGTGGGGTGATCGGTGTTGGCTATTGTTCTTGGGCAATCGGTGATTTTTTCGGAAGAGATCGAGTTTTCAATTATGCAAAAGCCTTCTCGGCCTACCTATTGGGTATGATCAGTTTCACAATCTCGGCCATTCTATTAGGATTTATAATTGACTTAATGATAAGGCATTAAGCGTATAGTTTGCCTCTTTTCAAGAAGCTAAGCGTAAAATGCCCCTCGGGGCGTTTTATTCTTCTGTCCTTGCTCTACCATATACGACATACTATTAATGCACAGTTGGTAACAACCCCCTATCAGGCCATCTTCTGGTGTATCTTTAAACGCTCCTAAGTGAGACGATGTTGTCTTATCCTGATATAGGTTGTCAATTTTCACCCAAAATTGACAACTATGCAAGACCACATCCGCGACCTGCTGAGTCGCTTTCAGTACAGTGAACAACTCCGAGAGACGGCCGTGTTCCGC
>NZ_JALPRF010000016.1:0-39458 GCF_023196085.1 Spirosoma liriopis | reverse complement strand
TCGATACTTTTAAGAACTCTACTCATAGAAACGGACAGTTTAACGGATAAATAGCATTGACAGTCAATTACTTACATCATCCATACGGATAAATCACGGGTAAATATATCTTAATGTACACGAATAACTATTGATTATGAACACATTGACCTGGGAGGCAAGCATACGAATGACGCGTAGCGGCATTCCGGCTTGCTCTTTTACAAGACCGTATCACGCTCACGCACCCGGATGGCTTTTTTTGCTTTTTCATGTTTGATCAAGCTGCTAATGTTACACCTGGTAGTTAACGACAATGTACTACCGCGGTAAGACCCCATTGATGAAGCGAAGACAGTTTTGGAGAATTGACCCATCAAGCGAAAGCTAAGAACTCCAGTTGTTTCTAAACCTGCATTTAGACCATATTCAAAACGATTGTTCTCTAAAGGAAAAGTGAACTCGCCAAGTTGATTACGGAGTGATTCATTCTTTCGGAACTGGCAAAACGGGCCAGCGATCACATACAGTTCGCATACGGATAGAAAGATTCGCTTCTTTATCGGTACGGCTACTTCAACAACATTGTTACCTAGGGTCCATATACTTTGAGTACCCTGTAGAGTCTGCATTGATCGATTTACAACCCTTATTGATTGTTTTATGACGTTGTGACCGTACCGTATCTCTGGCTCTAACTCAAACTTTTTCAAAGGAACGACCTTTGATAAGCCAAAATCATAACCAAGACCCGGTTTAAAATCCCACAAATTAGCAAACGCGTTAGGTAAGGCAATGAATCGCGGAACCATATCGTAATCAACGATGGAAGTCCTAACGCCTGCGAATACTCGAAATCCTTGGCCGTGTGCGTCATTAGTCATGCTACTCATTGACCATAAGGTCAGAAGTGTAGGTAGGTACATTTTCATTACATATGCTCGGTTTGGTTATTAATGTTGAGTTCTTGATTTAGAATCGAGAAAGCGCGTAGTGTTTCCTCGATGTCTTTCTCGTCATGCAATGCAGTTGCGATGAGTCGCAGAATCATTTGCCCTTTTGGAATGACAGGGTACACAACTACACTACAGAATACGCCGTATTTGTAGCGGAGTTGCTGAATGAAGTTGTTAGCTACTTCGTCCTCGCATTGCAAATAGATCGGGGTAATTGGACTGCATGTATCGCCTATGTTGTAGCCGCTCTGCTTCAAGCCTTCTTGCAAATGTTTGGTATTTCTCCACAACTTAGCCCTTCTTTCTTCGCCTTCCTCTTTAAGAAGTTGAAGTTTGAATAGAACACTAGCCACGTTAATTAAGGGTAGGGTGCGGCCAAACGTCTGACTTCTGAGGTTGTACCGAAAATGGTCGATGAATCCCTTATCGGCTGCCACAAAGCCGCCAATGATTGCCGCTGACTTAGCGAAAGTGCTTATGTAAATATCTACTTCGCTGATTAGTTCGCCTACTGATCCCCGCTCTCCGAATGTCAACCATCCATGCGCATCGTCTACTAACAACGTAAAATCATAGCTTTGCTTAAGGCTCAAAATTTCGTTTAACCGGGCGGTATCACCCCGCATACTGTATACACCATCGACTAGGACAAGAGTTTCGGCTTCCGGCTTCTTACCTGAGTGGTCAAGGTGTTTTCTTAAGTGTTCGACATCATTATGCCTGAACGAGTGTTTGGCTCCCTGATGAAGCCGAACTCCGTCAATCAGCGATGCGTGTACTCCTTGATCGTAGATGATAATATCATTGCGGTCAACTAAGCTGTCGACTACCGACATGATGCCCTGGTAGCCAAAATTGAGCAGCAACACTTCCTTTCGTACAAGCTGTCTGATTTCATGTTCCAACCGCTCGTGATAGTCCGTGTTACCGGTTAACAGCCGGGAACCAGCAGGGTAGCCAGCGCCATACTTTTTAACAACCTCCGTCTCTGCTTCAATGACCCTTTCATCCGACTGAAGTCCTAAATAGTCATTAAAACTCCAAACAATCACCTGTTTGCCCTTGAAATGCATCCTGCTTCTCAAAGGTCCTGTCAGCTTGGGGTAGATATACTCACCTTGATACTCAGCGTAGTTACTGAAGCCGTTTTTTCTGCTGTTGAGTTTGTCTAAAAGGCTCATATTAATTCAAAGAAAACCAAACCAAACACGATCCCCACAATCAACGCCAGCCATATTCCTGTACCAGCTCTATCAATTTCACTAATGCCGTACCTTCCTTCATTCGGCCATAGACAAAAGAAAGAGATCCATACTATAACCAAGATCCAAAGAAATATTATTACTGGATGTGGCATGTCAGGTAAGTTTTCTGCCTTTAGACATGTACAAAAGTGCAGATGCTGGGAGAATCAAGGCGAACGACCACAAAAAAAGGTTATATAAAGAAGAACTCTCATCAAACAAGTTTAGCAGTAGTAACCCTATTATCCAGAAGGATATAAAGACTACGCATATGATAAGCAGACCGAGTATGAATGCTTCTACCCCAGTAGCACCGAAAGGGGTTGCTCGTACAAAGCTCACAAAAAGTACAGGAAGTAATAGTCCGTCTACCATCACGAGTATTGCAAGGGTCCAAAAGCTCTTAAGTATCTCCATAAAACCCACTATGTTGATTTAAATATGTGTACGTTTTACTGTATTTAAGATTAGTGGACGAATAGGATCTAACCAGGTACGAAACCAGTGTCCTCATTCGTGTTCGACAGCATGAAATGATATTACTAATATACTAATTAAATAGAATTATCGAACAATGGTATTAACAACTACAAACATAGTTAACAATCTTTTTTCTTTTTGCAAACGCGCGCCTTTTGTGAGTGGACGCCCACATTCGTACGAAATGCTCCTTTTGTCAAGCTAGTCAATTTTAGGCGTTTTCTTAAGGGGTAATAGTGAAGCTATAGAATAGGTTAGTCCTAACTGGGCTTCTCGGGCCTCGGTCCAGTCTTTGAAGCCTAAATACAGATGAGATCGCTCTCCTATCCCCCACTCTTGGCGCATTAAGAAATCTAGTAGTTTTTGGTATGCGCGTTGACCGCTTTCATCCAGGTGAGGGTACTGGATCATGTGGCCTGCTGGTAGGCTGTCCAAATAGCCGATGGCCTTATCGACCAAGCTGTCACTGTTGATAATCAAGTAATGGTAAGCTCCTATAGGAGGTTTGTCAACGCTAAGAAAGGTGCCAAAATCGATCAGACTGTAGAAGGTGTGCCAAGGGGCGGCTTCTTTAGCGGCCTTAAAGATAGTCACATCCTTGTGGCCAACAGCTGTTTTCTTCCAGTCCCCATGTCGACGGAGTTCATAGCCGCCTGAGACATTGGGTATACCGAAACCGTAGCGTTTCTTGCCATCTTCGCCTGAATAAATCACCTCTTCCAGATAAGGGGCAAATCGTTCGGCATTAATGCCTCGAGTTCCCAGATATAATGAAGCTTTGGTGAGGAAACTACCGTGTCCATAAACCCGAAACGGGTGGTGTTCCAAAATAGTAAAGGCTGGTTCTTTGCTAACAGGGAGCCAGGAACGGATCATCGATGAGTGCTTGTAGGCTGTCGATCCGACTACTGTCTGCATAAAAGCCAACGCCATTTTAAGCTGTTCCCTATCTAGTCTAGGTGGCAAGGATAATTTCGTCGCCAAGCGAAAAGCCAGGTCAATAATATTGCCCCCTCGTCCGTCACCAAAGTCTTTCCAAGCGCGTCCATCCAGGGTTACATGAAAGGAGGGTGTCTCTTCGGAGCGGAAGGGGCTCAAATAACGGTATTCCTTTGCTGTAGCCTTTACTGGCTGATAGCCTAGCTGCTGCAAAAAGTCGTTGATCGATAAGGCTTTGGCTTGGTCGAGATTCACACCGTAAGATTAGTAATTAACAAATGAAAAGCCAATAAATATTTTCGTTACATTTTTTAGTAAAATAGTTATAAAACTACTCTTTTAGTTGCCGCGCCCTTTAATTCATTTTTCAACAGCCTCATTCGCTAAATAAAGGATGTTCTTTTTTGATAAAGGTATTCTTATATTGGTTTGTGTGACAATTTAGCAGCCGCTTTTGTGATAATTTAGCAGTAGATAAAGTTGACAAAATAGCAGTGGATAAATGCTAAAAAACAGGCTTACGTGATTCCTTATGTGGAAAAGATTTTAAGATAACTGATACTTTATCACATATACTGAAATAAAATACTGATTATCAGCGGTATATAAACAGATTTTTATTAATAAATCGCAAAACTGAGATTTTATCACACTTTTGCATCTAAACCGCTGGATAACAACCGCTTAGGTATTGGAGTTTGACTAAAATGCAAGGTTAATCCCCGTGTTCCTTTTTCTTCAACACGTGCATCAGTGTATAGGCTTTTTACTAATCGATGCACTTTTTTGAAATTGGCTCGGAAATCGACCATCCGATTATAATCACCTCCGAATTGATCCTTAATCGTCTGCCAGGCAAGGAACTGCGGCTTATTTGACTGTATGCGATGCAGTCGGTGCGCCAGGAACGTGTACCAGTCGATAGCCGTGGCATTATTACTTAAGGCCGTCAGATGGCTCTTGGCCAGCGGAACGGCATGTTCCATCAGATTGGCAAAGTATAGCTCTGATAGTTCGATTTCTGACGGCCATAACATCAGTTGATCAGGGTGTTTCTCCGGGAACAGCGTGAACCCGCTGACTAGTGGCATATTAATATTCTTTTGTCCTTCTTGGCCATCATAGGTCATGCGGATTACGCAAGATGCCAAGCGGCTAATTTGATCCCGGACGGCGTTTATCTGGCTCCCACCCTCGCTAAGGCCCATGTAATTATTGAAGTCGGTCACACTACTGGCCGGCATGTCAATCTTACGATTTTGCGTCTTCAGCGCGATCGTATTGAGATGCGCTAGGATTAGACGAGCCTTTACACCATATGGTAGCCCCAGGTATTGCAGCTCATGCGACACAGGGTTACGCACGGGCATCGGCATAACATACAGGCTGAACTTGCCGCTCTCTGCCTGCCAGATCTCATTAGGAGCTAGACCCGGCTCTCTACGAGGCAAGTAACAATGTGCCATGACCGACGATTGAAACAACATGTCCCGATCATCTGGCTCCTCCTGGAACGCTTCATAAATCAGCTTTGTACGACGTTTAGCAACCGGTGTAAGATCTTTTTTAGTACTCATTTCCGTGCTAATTTTTGTGCTGAATCCCGATTCAGTTTCTCCAGCACAGCCTCGACAATCCAATCATGTGTTGATATGCCCAACTTCGGACTGCCAGGCTTGCGTGGGCGCGACGCCCGGAGCGCGTTGATCTGGCGAAGAATGCCTTTTGTAAGACGGGTGTTAATATGAGCAGGTTTCTCGTCCTCGTCGTTCGACTGCTCGTCGGCAGGTTTCAGTCCTTTATTGATCACGGCCTCAATATCGGCCTCTGTAGGAGCTTTACGCTTCGGTGGTGCTGTTGATACGGGCATTGTATACGGAGTCAAAAAGATCGTTCAATTCAGTAATTGCTTTCTGGTCTGGCTGTTCGGCCTCGAAGACAGTAAGGCCCTTCGCCCCTGTCGATGGGAAGGCCTTTCTGTTCTTGATAGCATGGGGCAGGAAACCAAGATTAGCCATACTAGCTAATGCCTCGGCAGCTTCGCGGTTGTCAGCGCTAGTAATGTCAGCGCGATTAAGGAAGCTGTGCACCGTCAACTGATTGGAGCGGGTCGCTTGGATCTCTCCTAGCACTTTGGTCAGCTTAGTGAGTGTCCATACGTCATGACTGCGTGGCTGTACAGGCACTAGAGCAATGTCAGCTACAAATAGTGCAGCACGTTGGCTGGTCGTGTCTCGGCCCCCTGTGTCGATGATCACATGGTCGTACTTGGGCTTCATCGTCTCAACCTGTTTGCGCAGGTTCGCGCCCAACAACTGCACTAGCGTATAACCGACATTGCCGTCCAGTGTATGCTCCCGCCAGGCGGTGAAGTCGCTGACGGTGGCTTGGTCGTCAGCATCTACTAGAAGCACATCCTTGCCCTGCCTGGCTAGCCAGACGGTTAGATGCTCGGCAATGGTGCTGCGGCCACTACCACCCTTGACACCTGCTGTTACAAATACTGCCATTTCTTGTGCTATTAATGATGCGGCAAGTAATACTTATTTCAACATAAAAACAAGCATTGAAATAACATTATTTTTAGTGCTAAATTTATGTTGTTTCCAGTGCTAAAAGAAATTCGGTTAATTCGAGATAAAACCTAGAAAGTCAAGGGATTACGAATTAATATTAAGACGGTAAACTTGTCATTTTGCCAGATAAAGATGCATCGCGGCCATTTGCATAACAGTATTGTTAATTGTAATTTGCTCATAGTATACACCGCTTTCGCATAGGTACTAATCGGATATTCAGCAATGAAGTCGGTTATCGGTTCCACTTGGATGTCATAGCGGGGATTTATACATTCCAGTTATAGCAAAAAGATCAATGTCAGCCGTGGTTTGCCAATGCCAAAATCCATCAGCATAAGCCTGTTTTGAATGACCGGGGTCGATATGCGTCAGCAGGATTGGAAAAGAGCCAATTCGGTTTTCTAACTGTATTGTAATTAAGCGCTCCGGTACCTACGTGATGTCAAATCAATAAAGTACCAGAAACCTACCGGCACTGGCTGAAGGGCTGGTTTAGCTTTGCTAGCGAATCGATTGTAGCCAGGCTATTCGCCGACTTGCTTGCCTAATCAAAACCGCTCGACTCACTTCTTTTCAGCTGCACACGGGGCCGCTGCTTACGTCGACTTCAAAAAATAGTTCTGAATCCGTTTTGCTATACCAGATCGCGTTTTCACGTTGTTCAGTGCTTGGTGCATTACGATTCGCATACTGCACTTTATAATACCGGCTCTTAGGCATGGACTCATGTTTTTCCAAGATTTTAGTAATGGCGCGCCCCCTATTCTCTGCTATTATAGTCACCTACTATTAGTCAAATCGAGGTTTTATATTTATAAATCATTCTGTAAAGTAATGGTCTGAATCAAGAATAGGCCACAACTGCTCTGTATAGTTTTCTATTTAAATCGTCATGAGATCCCATATTAAAACCGTAGTCCGATGGGCTTATAGGCCCACTGGCAACCGAATAGTGTCGGTTTCCACCGCATTACTCTCGTTTAGCTTTCGGTCACGCAGCCAAATTTGAAATTTGACGGGTTGTAATTTAGCCGCGCTCGTGTAGGCAAATAGCTGACCATAATCCAACGTACCCACTTAGAGCAAAACGGAACTGGTTGGCCCTCTGCCCAAGTCAACGAACAGCTTGTGTACAGCTGGCTGGGGAATCTCCTCGCCCCCCTGTCCGTCAACCGAAAGCCCGAATTTGATAATTACCCCACAGCTAATTGCCAAACACCGTCTGGAGCCGTGTGGAGTCACGACTGTTTTCTCCCAGGTCGCCATCGCTGAAAATGATGGTGGCAATGACCGAATCGCGTTTGGGTTAAGTAGTGTTAGCCTCCAGCGTAACTTTGCGCAATGATTTATAAGCGATAAAAGGCGTGGCGTCAAGGGGGGGCTCCTTCTTTAAGCAAGCGCAAGCGAATCCCAACAGTGCGATTAAAGTCAGCGCTTTATGTATTGATAAGCGATTCATAACGAAGTGGTTTTTAGTAGTAATTTTATAGATACTGGGTGAGTGGCAATCGATGGACTTGGTTAAACTGTCTTTTAAGAACGTCCTTTCAACTGATACTTCATAACTATCATAGCTGAGACAAACGTGGTCTGTTATACGCATCAATTGAACAATTACCCCAAAAGTCCTTTTCCCAAAAACCAAAGCACGCTTACTTAAGGATGTGGAAGAGATATCGGATCAACTACCCCTGCAACCCAAACAACCCGCTCTTTAACAACAGCAGTTCGAGGCGGCTAATGATTTTCTGACCATGTGTGATCAGGTCTCGACGAGCTATGACAGTGGCTATTACTAGGAAGACGCATAAGGGACTTTACGCATCGCCGCAGGCCTAGAAAAATGGCTGCAGCGGCCGACCGTCTGCCTAAATTATTTATCGACTTGCTGCTTGGCCAATCGCATCACTTGAGTGGCTTGAAAATGGCCACCCCGCGCTGTCTTAAATCCGGCTCGATTTAGGCGTCTGGCCATCTCTACATAGCTTAGATTAGCAACTGATAGGGCGTGAATCAACTCCGATGCCTTTCGGTTGTTTTCGTTGTTAGCCGCTCGATCTCGATTCGACTGAGCGGCTTTAGCCAACACCTCGGGCCTAAGAAACGAGTTTGCCCCCTTACGCCATTGGCCCACCCGAAGCAATTTCTCATCCAGCGCTTTCTTGGTACGCTCTCCAATCATCTTGCGTTCCTGCTGAGCCAGAGCGGCGAAGATATGAATCGTGAACTCATTGGCATCGGGCATATCAGCACAGACAAAGCTGACTTTAGAATCCATCAATGAAGACACAAAGGTCATGTTCCGACTCAGCCGGTCAAGCTTGGCAATGACCAGCCGTGCGTTGTGGCGGTTTGCATAGTCAATGGCCTTCCCTAATTCAGGCCGTTGATCATTCTTGCCTGATTCGATGTCACAAAATTCAGCTACCAGCAGCGTTTGCTCTTTGACAAAACGGAGTACACTGCTGCGTTGGGCATCGAGGCCTAATCCGGACTGGCCTTGCTTTTTAGTAGAGACTCGGTAGTAAGCGACGAAGGTTTGCATGGTGCAAGATAGTTTTACATAACTAGTATGAACATTCTAGATATGTAAAACTAAAAAAATGTGGCTCACAAGCACAGCTTGATGCAAAAAAGCACCAAACGCATACAAATCAATAGTCAGAGTAAGTTGATTAATCGTTATTCACCTAACACACAACCAATACTTGTAGTTAATCCTGATTGTCTAAAACGACAATAAACATTGTTCAGATATGACTATTATTGGCAATACCGAGTAACGCCAACAATCCATATTAGGTAAGCTTAGACAGTACTACATTTAAATAACTACCAAATGAGCTCATTGCTGTTCTTAGCTGCAGTGTTACTTAATTTGTTAGATCATTTTTGCAAATTATTAAAATACCTCACAACCGTAAATCCAATATATTTTATTTGCTATATTAATATAAATCAATATAATATATAATTATACTTCAAACACGGCAGTTTTATATTTTGCACATTAACTTTGTTATATCTGCAAAATAAAGTATCAACTAAAATTTCAAAAAATAGTAAACTACTGTTGAATTCAGAAATGTAAAACTATTCTGTTCAAGAACCATTGATCACATCTATTGATTGAACAAGATTACAAACTCTGCGGTATAAAATATTTTCTTAGGTCAATAACTTGTAATAAACACTTTTTATATCTAACTGTATCTGGTATGTATATATAGAATATGCGCCTAAACTAAATACTTATATGACTATATTTTGTACCTAAATCATATATAAATGATTGAATATCAGTCTATTAAAATAGATGAATACTTTGTTTAATTACTTACAATAGTCATATAGGTTAGTAAACAAATTAAACACAGTATTATATTAATTTATTATCATATTTACATTATAAAAAATGCCTAGTAGTATATTTCCATGATTTTTGTTAAAAATCCATTAAAATAAACGAGTAGATAACGGAACCTTGTGCGTTAAGAAATAAGAAGTGAGAAAATACCTTGATTTTATATAACCAATATGTGACTCATTAAATGATAATGGTAACTAAGTATGAACTATCAATTATTGTTAACAGATATCTGATATAACCTCAAATGAATATGCATCCTTGATACATAAAAAATATTACAGTACTAAGCTGTATGTATGTATAAACAAAACCTATAAAATATGGAAAGAAAAAAAAATTAGGTGAAACAATAAAATATTATTCAAAAAAATTGTAAACAAATGGAAAACAAGCCAGGATTAAAAAAACTTTCAATCAACAAGGAACTGATTGAAAAACTAAACAACAATCAAGAGCAACTATTCGGTGGATACGGTAATACCGTTGTAGTCTCTGCCTCTGCGGTGTGCTCAGGGGTATGCGAAAGTGCAATATGTACAAGTATCTTTTGTGGATCGCATTTTGCATGTGGAACTTCAGTATGTGCCGCAGATCCTGGTGGATGTGGTAACTATAATTGTGTTGGTATAACTGTTAAACTATAATCAAACGAAGCAAATGGAAAATAAATCCGGATTAAAAAAACTTTCAATTAACAAAGATTTGATTGAAAAACTAAATAACAATCAAGAACAACTATTCGGCGGCTATGGCAATACTGTTGTAGTAAATGAGAGCGCTGTTTGTTCAGGAATCTGTGAAAGTGCAATATGCAGTAGCACTTTTTGCGGATCACATTTTGCATGTGGAACAACAGTATGTGCCGCAGATCCTGGTGGATGTGGTAACTACAATTGTGTTGGTATAACAATTAATAGATAACATACAAGTGGGACATTTAAGAATGTCCCACTTGCAATTAATATTGCAATGAACAAAAAGATCTCCATATGTACAGTCTGTATGAATCGTACATACCATTTAAAAAAAACACTGATTAAAAATCTTGAAGATAATAGTGATGATCAAGATTTAGAATACGTGTTATTAAACTACAACTCAGGGGACGATATGGAAGACTGGGTAAAAAAAGACCTGCAAACGTATATAGACTCTGGAAAGCTTGTTTATTATAGAACATACGAGCCCAATTTCTTTTCCCAAAGCCATTCTAGGAATATGGCTTATAAATTAGCTAGTGGAGACATTCTTTGCAACATAGATGCTGACAATTTTACAGGTATAAACTTCTCAAAATACGTTTTAGAGTTATTTAGAAGTAAAAATATATTTTTAAGCGCTGCTATTAGTAGCGATGAATCTAAAGATACAGGAATACTTGGTAGAATTTGTTTACTTAAAAAAGATTTCTTAAAAATAGGAGGATATGATGAAGGCATGAAAGGATATGGTTATGAGGATACAGATCTAAAATTAAGATTAAGATCAATAGGTAATGAGGAAGTTTTTATAAATAAGCGCTATTGCGAGTATATACAACACCAAAATGATGTAAGAGTATCAAACGAAAAGCTCGCATATCTCATTAAAGTAATACTTTTAAAAAAAGAGACTTACTATAAAAGTAGTTTATATTTTTTGTATACAAACGGTGAATGCGAGCAGTATCAAGTTATTGATAACTATTTTGTAAAATCAAAAAGTGTAGAAAACTGTTTTTATGAGAAAGGTAAAAAGACTTGGAAACATGGATTAAATATTGTTAATAAGTTCCATTGGATATTAAAAGATCAACAGATTGAATTAAAGAATAAGAAAGGTGTTGAAGCATATTTTAACTTAAGTGAATTTTCCATAATAGATATAAGAACAGAGATTGAAGAAATGTATATATTAAAATCTACGATTGTAAACAGGAATTTAATGGAAAAAAGTGCTCAGCAAAATAAAATTATAAAAAATCTTAAAGGCTTTGGAAGAGGTATCGTATACAAAAACTTTGATCTATCTAAAAAAATAACACTATGATTGCATATAACAAATCACATACAATAGCCATTTATTATGGAGAAGGTAGCTGGATTGATATCATTGAAAAATGTTTAATACCATACATTGCAAAAACAAGTCAAAATAACTTGACAATTATTATGTATTTAAATAACTTAAAAGGAGATAACATACAAATAAAATATATCGGTGAAGATATTAATATAAAGAATTGTATGAAACAGGCAAAAAAAACATTTCTCAAGTACGTAAATAAAAACCCATCAGAAAGAAAATCTTCACATAAAGATCAATATTTTTTTAACGTTCCAAATAACACTGTTCACTATATGAACGTTATGATTGAAGAAAAAGGAGTAAGTATTAATGAAGATGAACAAATACTTATGTTGAAACTTCTAAAATCCTTACCTCAAACTTTAATCAATCCTTCACATAAAACCGAAAATTTAGACAACGTAATTTTTGAGATTTGTTTAACTTTAAATTTCTTAATTGTAAAAATTTTAAGCTTAGACAAATCTTTTCACGAAAAAATTTACCAAGACTTATTCAATCATTCTTACTTGTGTAACAATTACACTGATGACTACCTTTCAAAATTAAATGTAGAATTTGAAGCTAATTTTGATTATTTTAATGATTTGTACATGTCTGATGAATACTTACAAAATAAATACTATAACCTATTTATGGATTTTTGCTTATGTTTGAAAGGTAAGATGCATAATTCTAGTGAAGAATACAAAAAAAACTTACTAATGTTAATAATATCTGAAATAGACACTTTTTATAGCAAAAAATTTAATCAATATTTATTTTTTATGCTTCATAGATACTTTGCCAAACTTAACAACTAATGCTATGGAAAGCATAAACGACTTAACTCTTTTTCTCGCAAACGAACTATGTTGTGATAGTCAACAACTAGAAATCAAAGAAATTGATTATAGAAATGCATTTTCAACTAAAGATGTCATTTTCAATACATTCTTAGCTTATAGCGATAAAGAAGACTTAGAGGCTATAATAAAAATTATCAATCTATACACAAATGCGGTAGAAGACATAAAAATGGGCAACTCAAAAATTGCAGCTACAAAATTTGATAGGGCTGATAATTATCTAAATGCCCTATATGACAATGAGATATCCTTCGCATTAATCAACTGCTTTGCCATTCCGGCAAAAGCTTTACTAATGTATAATACACAAAATTATTATTCAGCCTTTAAAATTTTGAAAGAGTCCTTTCACTATTATGACAAAATAATAGACTACAATCCAACTTTTTTCCAAGCTTTCAAAATTACACAAATGTACCATTTATGTAAAGTACTTATTAAATCTGATCATGAATTACTTAGTTTAAAAATAATGACTAATATACTATCTTATCTTATTTTAGGTAATGTACCTAAAATAAAAGGAAGTTTCGAAGCAAAAAACGTTTCAAACATGCCAAAAGAAATACTTAGCAGTCTTACCGCAATATTTGTAATTGAACTAGTCTATGTCTTTGCAGAAATTCAATTAAGAAAAAAACACTATGAGAAAAAATACTTTCATTTTATATATGATATTTTAGGTAAAATAAAACCCGTAAACTATGAACAAACTCTATTATACAACTGGTTGAAAACTAAATATAAATTCTACAATGAAGAGTATAATGACTTTGCCATTGAGGGTGCAAAAGTTTACAATAATATAAAAGTAAAAAACTTTGATGTAATAAAGTTTTCGCTTTTGTTAGATTTCCTTCAATTGAAAAATACAAACTATGAAGATGAAAACTACAAAAAACTGTTAGCTAAAAGATCAGATTTAAGTTTAAAAAGTAATCTTTTATAATTTATATTATTGGTATGGATCATTTAATTGTTTCAAAAACAGATTACATTTATAAAATCGGCAAACAGTACAATGATGAGATACTAAAAAAAATTGATTCTTTCAGTATACGTGATGGTCTATTAACTGGTAAAGCTGGCTACTTATTATTGTTACATAGTTTATACAAGAAAAGTAATAATGAAAAATATTTTATTTGTATAGAAAAACTTTCATTAGATTTAATAAACAACATTAATAGTAAAAATTCCATAAATGGATCTTACGCTGAAGGCTTAATAGGAGTTTTCTATTCTATGTACACAATTGTTAACAACAAATATTGTTTAATTAATGACTCACAATTTGAAACGATAGATGAACACGTCTATAATTGGACTAAAGAAAAAATATTAAGTAGTGATTTTGATTTTATGTACGGTGGAATGGGTGGCTTGTTTTATTTGCTAACTAGAGTAGATTGCAACACTGTAAACAAAATAAGGGTTAAAAATCTTATAAATTGTTTAAATATTTCATCTATTAAAAATTTAAACAAAATTTATTTCATTAATAAAAATAAAAATTTTGATGGAAGTCAAATTGCTACTGGTCTTGCACATGGCATGCTAAGTATACCAATTTTATTATTAAAAGCTATTAGACTTGGTATAGAGGCAGAACTGTGTCACACAATAATAGGTTCTATAATAAATTTTTATAATCATTTGTATCTTGAAAGATTTAATAAAACTACAGATCCATTGTTTCCATTATACATTAATAGTTTTGATTACTCTAAGAAGTACATACCTAAATTAGCTTGGTGTAACGGAGATTTAATAATTGGATACATGTACATATTAGCTGGTGAATATTTAAATAACAAAGATTATTTAAACATGGGCCTTGAAATTCTTAAAGGTACAGTTCCGAAAAAAAGCTATGAACAGACCGGTATTACGAATATAGAATTATGTCACGGTTCATCAGGAATCTCCTTTATTTATAAAATAATATATGATAAGACTGGTATAAACTCCTTTTATGAATCTTATTTGTACTGGTTAGAAGTTACATATAATAAGATAATAGACAAAGATAAATACCTATACAAAGTTTTAGAAAACAATTTTTCTATCTTAGATGGCTTTACTGGTGTGATGCTATCCATCGACGATGATTTGGAAATTAAATCTTTACTTTATAACTTTTTATTATTAGATTGACAAACGTTTTGGTTTAAATACATGAGAGATAGAGAATTAGATATGCCTGTTGAAAATGATGTTTACGTAGAACATATTGAGAAGAAGTATGATAAGTCTTTCAGACTTTTAATCAAACTTAATGCCATTACAGTTTCTGTTATAGCTATAGTGATTGCATATTTTGGAATTATAATAAGCTATCCAGATGTAGTTAGTGGAGAGATGATTATAAGAAGTAATATTAAACCACAGCCTATTATACCAGTTATTGATTCAAAAATTTCTCGACAAGTAAAGTTTGATGGAGATCATGTTAATTTAAATGACATAATATTTTATTTGGAAACCTTAGCGGATTATAAAGAAGTAGAGAACTTAAAATCCTGGCTATCTGATTTAACAAACTTATTGACTGGTAGCAACTTTCTAAATTATAAATACACTACAAAGTATTTAAGAAACTTAGGTGAACTTCAACAGAACTATGAAACTTTTTACATGAATTTTAATCTAATAAAATCAAACATTAACGAAAACTCGTATATAGATAGAATAAAAACATTAAATATTGAACTAGATGAATTTAAAAAGCTAGATAGTTCTTTAAATAAACAAAGATTATATCTAAATTCTGATTTAAAATTAAGTAAAGAAGAATATGATGCTTACGTCCTTTTAGAGAAAGACAAAGTTGCCTCGAAATTTGAACTGAATTCTTATGAAAGCAGATATATTAGTAAAAGGAATTCGATAGAACAATTAAATACTACTATTATATCAAATCGTTTGAATATTTCAAATAAGCAAAAAGAATTGTATGATTTTAAAGCGTCTATTAATGAAAAAAGACTTTTGTTACTCGAGCTTATTGGAAAGCTTAAGTCTGATATTGTAACATGGGAGTCGGTACATACTATTGTAGCTCCCACAAGTGGAGTTGTTAGAATGACAAAACCTATTAATGTTGGAGATATAATAACAAGAAGTAAAAATTATGTCTTTATCGTTAATGATACTGGAGGATATGAGGGGGAATTGCTTGTTGCTCAAGATAATTTTGGGAAAATACAGGTAAGTCAACCAGTCTTGATTAAGTTGAATAGTTATCCATCTCATGAGTATGGATCTGTGATGGGTGTGGTTAATCAGATATCTTACGTAGCGAATGCGGACGAAAAGAAGTTTTTAGTATTAATAAAAATACCATCAAATGGCGAAACCTCTTATGGAAGAAAAGTTGTGTTAAAAAATGGTATGACTGCAACGGCAGATGTTGTAACAATACGAAGTAACTTTTTCCAGAGAGTTTTTTATAATTATAGAAAAATGTTGCGGCAATAATCGTTAACATTTTCTATAAGCATTAATAATAAGAAGTATAGATGCTATTGTGATATGAGTTTAAAACTATTTACTAAAATATTATTAGTAAACATAATCATAGTAATCATTATGAATATATGTTTTTACTTTGAATTTTTTAAAGTTCTATTAAGTAATTACATTATATCTATACTTCTGGGTTTACTATTTTTATGTCTACAATTTGCTATAGTTCTTTACATACTCAAGAAAAATAAATTTTGGTTAACAGATCCTTTTCAAAAAAAAAGTATTTTAAAGGGGATAGCTTTAACAGGTATTATACACATTATTATTTATTTATTATCAGTATTTTTTTCAAATGGTATTTTAAATAAAAACATACATATAAAATCAACTTATTTTTTTACATTTATTTTTAACTCTTTACCAAACGCATTATCTGAAGAATGGCTGTATAGATATTTACCATTAAGATATAGTAAACAATTTTCAAAAAAAAGCAAAACATTTTTAGTTATTGTAATAACATTATTAATATTTACAATTATCCATATACCATCTTACATTTTCCAATATAATATCAGTTTAAATCAATTATATATTGTTTTAGCAAATGGAATCTTTTTTTGGTTTATATATTTATCTACAAAAAATCTTTCATTTACAGTAATCTGCCATAGTTTAACTAACCTTCCATTTAACATATATAATCTTAATTATTATATGACATATTTTTACATTGCTGTAACATTTACATGTATAATTTGGTATGTATTGAGAAAAAGATGATCGCTTTATGAATGATATATAGTAATAAATAAGTTATAAATAGTATTATTATTTATCCTATAAATCCGTGAACTAGTCAGCAAAGAAAGCAACTTCTTTTTTAGCATAGAAGGCTAAAATCAATTTCCGATCTTTCTCAAATAGAGTAATTTGTTTCAAAAGCGGGTACTTTCGGGTCTTCCAAGCTTAAAAACACAGATTCATTAGACGTTACTTTAACTGGTCCCAAGCTAATTCGTTGGGATTTAGTTCGAGGTTATACCCTGATTGGTTAAAGCTTCAGATGAACTCGGACAGGCCGCCCACTTAGAGACGCTTTAACGCTTCCATACTATAAATGGGAGCTCCATCCCAGATTACTAACAGATCTCACTTGCGATAGCGATAACAAAGTTTGCATAAAAACCAAGCAATGTATTGACCATTGAAGGTATGATCTTAATTTGCAATGGAGATTAGCCCTTTAGCTGCGATGAAAGCAATCAAGCTAAGATGATCTCGACCCGCCTGTTCTAATACAATGGATGTTTGGCTCGTAGGGGCCCGACTATAGATCAACGTGCGCAATAGGTTGCAGGCTGATTTTTCCACAAATATAATAACATGCCCTTCGATATAGGCTTTTTTTAGGTTCTGGTATATGCACACTTCGTCATTACTCAAAGAGTTGTACATTCTGCTAACAAGATTTAGACTGGGATTTCTGGTGGCTTCAACACACTTTATTTATTACTAGTCGCACTTGAAAAGGACCATAACTGACAACAAATTGCTTTTTAATAGCTTCATTGACGCAGGGTCTAGTTCAAAAGTAACAAGGAAGCCATAATACCTAGCTCCTTTATTAAGTTAATCCACCATATAAACGAGTTGATTTACCGATAAGGGATTTGGTGCACCAATGCGTTTGCGCCAAAGTAGACGGTCTGTCCCTTCGCCCAATAGGGCTTAAAGGTAAGGCTAACCCAACATGGTGTTAAACATAAAGCTTGGGCAATAGCGGCTTGTTTCAAACCACAGTCATTTTGTCCGACACACCGTTTGTATTAAACTTAATATTCCGCTTACTTTTATTTTGCCATGTAAAGGCAAAGTATAAACGTTTAAAGACTTATCAACTGATCTAAACCAGACAGGTCGAAGTCAAATTAAAACTTAAACAAATGGTAGAAGTTAAAACATTTATTTATTATCAACAATAAATTATCTTATTTAATCATAAGGATGTAAAATGAATTTAAAAAGGGGCAGTTATAGGTATAAATTAATAAACTGTATGCAAAATTGATAATTTACTTTGTAAAGATCAACAACCTTAATTAAGAGTAAAAAAATAAATTATGAATAAGCGTTATATAAAAATGACAATTTAAAACGATATTAATTTATTATAAGATAAGTCTACGATAACTTATTTTTTTAAGCAAGTAGATGTTCAAACAACATGTCTTTATATACAATGACAAATTAATATAATTAACTGCCAAAGAGTTCCGTAAGTTGTCAGGATATGAAAAACCATCAGTTTTGATTGCATGAAAGTTATAAGACAGTTAGACTCAACAGATTGCGGGCCTAGTTGCCTGAAGATGATATGTGACTATTATAAAATTAATGTGACTAGAGAGACGATTATGCACCACCTAGATTTAAGTGTTGTTGGTACGTCTGCTCAAGCAATGGTCATAGCTGGTAATGCTTTAGGTCTAGATGGGTCAATTAAAGAAGCTAGTATAGAAAGTTTATTAAAATATAATTTTCAATCACCAGTGATATTACACTGGAATAACAACCATTTCGTAGTACTTTATAAAATAAAAGATAATACATTTTTCATAGCAAATCCGGCAACAGGAAAGGAATCTTATAAAATTAATGAATTTGTTGATAAATGGACAAAAGCTAACGGTAAAGGTTACTTAATTCATTTTATAAAAAGAAACCATAATGAATATATTATCAAAGATGACAAAATCTTCAACAAAGATATAAACTTCATAGATATTATAAAATTTATTTTTAAACATAAATCAGCTGTAAATCAAATAATAATAAGTTTAATAATTGGAAGTGTATTACAATTTATAGTGCCATTTCTGACTAAATCTGTTGTAGATATAGGTATAAATACTAAAGACATAGATTTTATAACTACTATAGTATTAGCGCAAATATTTATATTTATAGGTAGAATATCAGTAGAGTTTATACGTAGCTGGATACTTTTGCATTTAAGTACAAGAATCAACCTGCAATTAGTATACATGTTTTTACAAAAATTATTAAAACTACCAATATCTTTTTTTGAGTCTAAGAGAACAGGCGACGTTTTGCAGAGAATGGCAGATCAAAGTAAAATAGAACAGTTTTTAACGGGAACATCATTAGGTACATTGTTTTCAATAGTAAGTTTTTTGACAATGTCAACGGTGCTGGCCTTCTATAATATAAATGTATTTTTACTATTCTTAGCATCAACGACACTATATAGTTTTTGGGTTTTATACTTTCAGAAAGCCAGAAAACTATTAAATATAGAAATATTTAATAATTCTTCTTTAAATCAAACGAAAGTTATACAGTTAATAGAAGGTATAAACGATATTAAAATCAATAACAGTGAACAGTATCAATTACAATCATGGATGAAAATACAAGCTGAAGCATTCTCTCTAAGTATAAAAAACATGAATGTAAATCAACTTCAACAAATTGGTGGTACATTTTTAAACGAAGGAAAAAATATTCTTATAACATATTTATCTGCTCGTTCTGTAATAAATGGAGATATTACATTAGGAACTATGTTAGCAATACAATTTATTGTTGGACAATTGAATAATCCTATTGAACAGATGATTGGTTTCATACGAAGTTATCAAGATGCCAAATTGAGCTTAGAAAGATTAAACGAAGTATACAAAAGTCAAACTGAGGATGAGTTAATTATAAATAAGACTAATAATTTTGCTGATAAAGATATAAATATAAATAACTTATCTTTCAGCTATCCAAACACAAATCGAAACCAATTAAATAAAATAAATTTAAGAATTCCTTATGCAAAAACAACAGCTATTGTAGGTAGCAGTGGAAGTGGTAAAACTACACTACTTAAAATATTAGTAAAATTCTATAAAATAAATGAAGGTGAAATATTTATAGGAAAAGATAATATCAATACAATAAAAGCTGCAGATCTAAGAAGTAGAGTTGGAGTGGTAATGCAAGATAGTTACATATTTTCAGATACAATTGAAAACAATATTTCATTAAGTGCAAATGAGATAGACCACGAAAAAATGTCTCATGCGCTAGAGACTGCAAACATAAATGACTTTATATTATCATTAAATAACAAGTCAAAAACAATTATTGGCAACAATGGACTTGGAATAAGCCAAGGTCAGAAACAAAGGATACTAATCGCAAGAGCAGTTTTTAAAAATCCAGACATAGTAATATTTGACGAAGCAACAAATGCACTTGACACACAAAATGAAAGTATCCTAGTTGAAAAGTTAACTAAATTTTTTAAAGGTAGAACTGTAATAATAGCTGCTCATAGGTTAAGTACAATCATAAACGCTGACCAAATAATAGTGATGGAAGCAGGCAACATAATAGAGGTAGGTAATCATGTGGACCTATTAAAGAAAAAGGGTAGATATTACGAACTAATACAACATCAAATTCAAACTAGCTAGCAAATTGTGCATTGCATTTAAAAAAGACTTAACAAATTTAGATTTAAGCAAATGAACAAGATAGATAACAGGTTAGAAGCTATTTATAATGCATTGTTAATTAACAACGAGAATGTTAACTCTGGATTATTAGGCGGGACATTAGGAGAGTTTTTGTTCATAAATGAATATAATAAAGTGTGTTTAAATTTAGTTGATTCAAACTTTACACATAATCTATTAGAAAAGGTTTTAAACTATTACAGCGATAACGTATTTAGTTATAATCTTAACTATGGAATAGTTGGTTTGGGTCTAATAATTAAATATTTAGAAAAAGACAATCAAAAGGAAGGTTACTTAACAAACCTTAATGAAGATATACTAAATATTGTTAAACCATATTACTTAAACAATTATAAAAATATTGATTTAGACTATATGAACGGTATACCTGGTATTATAATATATCTAATCGAGAATGACTCGAATGATTTAATTGAATTATACATAGACAACTTAATTAAAGAAAATTACTTAGAAGAATCTGGAGGTAAATGGAGTTTAAACTCATTACTAAACAAAGATGATAAAGCCATAAATATTGGTTTGTCACATGGAATTATATCACATCTATATATCTTTTTAAAAATATACGAAAAAGGATTTATAAATGAAAAAGTTTTAAGCTTGATAAGTAAGCTCTGGTCTTTTTTACAAAAGGTAAAAGTTATACCAAACTGTAGCGATGAATCTTACTTTGGAACTATAGTTAAAGAAAATGATAAAACAGT
The DNA here is from genome assembly GCF_023196085.1 of Spirosoma liriopis. Taxonomy (NCBI): domain Bacteria; kingdom Pseudomonadati; phylum Bacteroidota; class Cytophagia; order Cytophagales; family Cytophagaceae; genus Spirosoma; species Spirosoma liriopis. Next base: position 18,262 of record NZ_JALPRF010000016.1, on the reverse strand, counting down.
AAATTCTAGATTAGCATGGTGTTATGGTGACCTTTCGATTGGATATCTTCTTTTAAAAACTTCTATCAGCATTGATAATGCTGAAATGAAGGAGGTTGCTTTAAATGTATTATTATTTTCAACCAATAGGAAAACGATAAAAGATACAAAGATTATTGATGCTGGTATTTGTCATGGTTCGGCCGGAGTAGCATACATATACAGAAAAGTATATGAGATAACGAACATAATAACATTTAAAGAATGCTATGAATTTTGGATAAAGTATACCATAGATGGTTTTTCTTTTAATGATGGTATAGGGGGATATAAATTCTATATACCAGACAAAGAGCTAAGATTTAATTGGATAAATAATCTGAGTTTTTTAGAGGGGGCTTCTGGAGTTGGTTTAGTCGTTATGAATTATAAATATAACAATACAAGCAACTGGGATCAATTACTGATGTTAGATTAACTTATATAACATGATAAGATATAACTCTTTAATTAACTGCGAACGTAAAAGAATTGATCTTCTAAAGGAACTAGAAGGAAGGCTGACTCATAATAACAAAGCTGGACTAAAGGTAGGTAATTTAGGCGTGTCACTCGTTTCTATCATGTTCAGTGAAATATCGAATAAGAATTTTTTCATTAAGCGGGCTTTATCTATTCTGAACAATAATATTTTGTTGTTAGAAGATGTTTACTACAATAGCCCAATGTACAGTATGGAAATATGTGAAACAGGATGGTTTTTTGAATTTCTAAAGCGTTATAATTTAATTTACTTTAATGATAATGCATTAAGTGATAAGTTTGATAACTTAATACATTATCAACTTGAAAAAAAATTATTAATGTTGGATCTTGATACGTGCGAAGGTGCACTTGCTGAAGGATTTTACTTAATATCAAAAAGTAAAGTTAATAAAAAAGATTTGTTTTGGATAAATAACATAGTAGATATTATAAACAAACACTATGATAACGTAGACATAGTTAGATATGTTGGAATATCACATGGATTAAGCGGCATTTTGCTATTTTTAAATAAATGTTATGAGAGGAATGTGAACAATGTTGAAGTTAGAGAAGTAATGCTGAAAATTATTAATTATATATCATCCACAATAAACATTAATAATGATAAATTTTTCCCTACTAAAATAAATACAGGTGAGGGTTATATAACTAACTGTTGGTCATTTGGAGATCCTGGTATTTTATTTACTATAGTGAAATGTTTAAGTACTTTAAAAGTAAAAGACAACAATAGTGAAGTCCAAAAACTAATTTTTTATCTATCTGAAAGATTAATTAAAAATAAAAGACAAATTACTGATTTAGGGATATGGTATGGTGCTTCAGGCATCTTAATATATAATAATATTTTATATAAAAAATATAAATATAGTTTGTTAAGAAAAGATAATAATTATTGGTATGAATACATCATGAATAGAATTCCAGAAAACTTTCCTATTAAATCAGTTAGTAATCCTGATACAGTGGATAAATATTCTGACTCTTTAGTTCATGGGTTACCAGGTATAATACTTGCTTTACTATTTACATGTGATTATAAAAAATTTTATAAATATACAGAGTTACTATATTATTAAAAGAACGGTACTGCAATTAAGCATTAAATGTATGCAATTAATATATTAATCGTATGCATTTAATAAAGATTAATTATTTTTAAAACATCACTTGCATTATGTAACGTATAAATTCATATTCAAAGGCTTTTTTAGTACTTAAGTAATTGTTAAATTGTTAGTAATCAACTCTAAAAATGAAGATAGGTATATTGGAATTTGGCACAGGTAATAAAGACATTACAAATTCTGTAAGAAATGTCTTAGAATATGCTGAGCATGCTGACGAATTGGGTTACACAAGATTTTGGCTTGGTGAACATTATTATAACAATAATCCAATTTGGTATAATCCAGAAGTTTACATACCGCTTATTGCAGGCTCAACTATAAACATTAAAGTGGGGGTCGCAGGTTTGCTTATGGCATATCACAATCCCTATAAGGTTGCACTTACGTTTAAACAATTATCTTGTGTTTTTCCTGGTAGGATTGATTTAGGTATAGCCAAAGGAAAAGTTCACTCTGTAATTTCTAAATTAATGTCACCTGAAATTAGTTTAGAAGATCATAAAATTTGGAATGAAACATTCGATAATAATGTTAAATCACTTATATTATTTTTAAACAATGCAAATTTAAATGATAATGGAGTACCATTATTACCACCATATGGAGGAAGTAGTCCCTCTATATGGGCATTAGGGTCGTATTCCGCAAACTTAGCTTCAGTATTAAAATATAACACACCCTATTCAAGATCAATTTTTCATGTTAAAATTGATGATTTTAATAGAGAAAAAGATATTATTGATATGTTTAGGGAAAATTATTTTATTTTACATAAAAGAGAACCTGTAATTAATGTTGCTTTTGCTGGTTTTTGTCACAAAAGTGATAAGAAAGCTATGCAAATTAGAAACTCATATAATTCATCAATAATTACACATAATGAAATTGTTGGTTCACCTAATTACATTTATGATAAAATACAAGAGCTAAATGAGTTTTTTCATGCTGAAGAATACATCTTCTTAAATATGGCAAATACATATGAACACAAAACAGCTTCGATTGAACTACTAAGTAATAAGTTTAGTTTAGTTTAATTTAATTTAATTTAAATATAAAAAAATGAAAGTATCTTTTTTTAAAAACTTTGTTGTTAGAACACCCGTTAAGAGTCTTGACTTTCTTCAAAACTTATTGTTTTCTGAAGAAGATATAAATAAATTAATAGTTGAAATATTGCAAAACAGAGAAATTCTTAACGCTTTATACTTAGCATCACCATCCATCTATCAAGAAATAAAAAAACTTAATACTAATTCAAGTGTAAACACAACTTTTAAAGAAAAAACTCTCCATTCGCTATTAAAATATTTGATAAGAATGAGTTATCGGTCAACACCATTTGGGCTGTTTGCGAGTATTGGTTTAGGGCATGTGAATAATAATGTTGTTGATTTAAAAAAAGATAGTTTTGAATGTGTTGTTATACTGGATTATACAATTGAACACCAACTATATCATAAATTAAATGAAATAACGAGCTTCAAAAAAAATCTATTATTTTATCCAAATTCTTCAATTTACACATTAAACAATAATGTTTTCTATGTAAATTCTGAATTTGATAAGGAAATTTCTTACAGTCTCTCATCATTTGAAGATGATGGCTTTTTACTAGATTTAATAAAAATAATTAAACATGGAAGTAGTTACTCAAACATTGTAACCATAATAACAGATCAAGGTTTTGATGAAAGTGAAGCATTATCATACGTAGATGACCTTATAGATAATAATATATTGTTAAGCGAACTTACGTATAAGAACAGAGATAGTAATTTCATTTTACAGTATCTTATAGACCTTATTAATAAAAATTTACCATATTATCATATTCAAGATAATGATTTATTTCTGCTTCGAAATTACCAAACAGTTATTAAAGAAATTTTGATAAATTTAGAAATTATCAAGAATAACTTAGACAACAAAATAGAATTTGATTTGCAAGATTATTCTTATAACATACAAAAACTATTGTCAAGTATAGATATTCATTATGACTCAAATAAAATTCTACAGATTGATGCGGTTGAAAATACATCCGATAAGTTTATATCCAATGAACTCTTAAATGATGTTTCAGAGTCGATAAGTATTCTTAATAAACTTTCCACACCAATTACTAATAATTCATTAGATCAATTTAAAAAAGATTTTCATATTAAGTTTGAAGATCAATTTGTACCACTAATCAAGGTATTGGATAAAAATTACGGTTTAGATTACAGTGCTAGAAATCTCACAAGGCCCAATACATCAACTAACTTTTCAAAAAAAGATTACTTCTTACATAAACTTTTATTAAGTTCTCTTAATGGAAACAGCATTATTGATTTATCTAATTTCGATTTATCGGACTTCGAAGAAAGTTGGAATAACGTTTCTTCTTCCTTCTCTTGTTTGATCCAGATATACGAAATGAATAACGAAAATCAGATCGTAGTAAAAGAAGTAGGTGGTTCGAGTGCAGTTAATATTATCAGTAGATTTGGCCATGTTAGTTCACCCATATCGCAGTACATAGATGACATATTAGAGTATGAGTCAACTGTTTCAACAGGATTGATTGCCAACGTGACTCATCTACCTAATGTTAAAAGTGGTAATATATTAAGAAACTCAGTCAGTAGGAGGCATGAAATAAATGTTTTTTCGGTTCATTCAAATGAATCACTTTCCATTCCTTTGGATGACATATATGTAACTGTCAAAAAAGATGAAATTATACTTTTTTCTAAATCTTTGAACGTTAGAATATTTCCAAAGATAGATAGTGCTTATAATGTTAATTTTAGCAATTTAACTATTTTTCAATTTCTAAATGATATAGAAAATGCTGGAAAAAAAATTTCAATGACTTTTGATTGGGGAATTCTTAAACAATTCTTTTCACATTTTCCAAGAATAAAGTACAAAAACTGTATTGTTTCTCTAGCAACATGGATAATAAAGAAAGATGACATCCCACCTTTATTATTTACAGATCAGGAAAACGAAAATAGTTTATTTGATCATTTTATAAATGAACTTAAATTGCCTTACACATTTAATTTATCAGAAGGCGATCAATTATTATATATAGACATTAGAAATAAAGTTTTATTTACAATTTTCAAGAAACATTTAATTAATAATAAGGTGTCTACTTTGACAGAAATATTACCTATGAATGATTTTCATAGCATTGTAAAAGACAATAGAAATAACAAATACGCACATGAAATTGTCTTAGGTGTAAAAAACGAAAATACGCAAACACAAAGTCATTTTAATAATGATTTTGTGTTTACATCGAACTCTATAAAACGATCATTTAACATAGGAGACGATTGGTTATATTTTAAAGTATATTGCTCTCCTAATGTATCAAACCTTTTAATATTAAGTATTTATAAAGTATTTAAAGATCAATTGTTTGAAAATTTTGCCGAGAAATTCTTTTTTGTGAGATATAGGGATTCTGAACCACATATCAGAATCCGGTTTTTCAAAGAAAGAATTGATATTAACACTATAGTCCGTAAAATAAATGAGCATATTACATTATCACATTTAAATGAATATATAAAATCATCTTCTATCGAAACATATACTAGGGAATTGGAACGTTATGGTGAAAAAAATATTGAACATGTTGAAGACATATTTTTTTATGATAGTATAATTGTATGTGATTTATTAAATAAACATAAAAGTGACTTAAATAAGGTACTTTTCTATTTGGATTATATTGATTATATTCTCTCTAAACTAGATTATTCCTTAACAGAAAAGATTCACTTTGTTACCATAAATAAAGATTCATATTTAAATGAATTTCATAATGCCAGTAACTTGAAAAATGAATTAGCAAATTTTTATAGAACAAATAAGTCTTCTATATCTTCCTCATTAAATCATGATACTAATATTGAATCTATTTGTGATAAGAATTATTTTGAATTAATGATAGAAAAGTTCTTATTTATAAAAAATAACACAGATGTAAGGACATTTTATAAAATTATAACTAGTTGTATTCACATGTCTGTAAATAGAGCTTTTATAAAGGAGCAGAGGTTGTCAGAGTTATATATTTATCAAATGCTATTTCATAGATATCGGTCATTAAAAAGAGTTTAAGTATCTTGGTAAGTTTTTCTAATTTGATCTATAAGCTACCTCTACTATTTATAATAGCATGATATTATTTACATCATTTAGTAAATAATATTACTTAGTTTTAACTTAACCTTTTTAATGTATGATTGAAGTACATTTAGATTTTAATGGTCGTTTAAGGTATTACAGCGACGGGGGATATGAATCTCGTGATGATCTTACTATAAATTTTTTTGAAGATGCTTTACAACGTATGAACTGTGATATATCAAAAATTAAAGTTAAAAAGTTTTATATCAACACTGATGACATTTCCATAAATTATAACAATAATTTAACATTTGGATACACAGCAGGTAAAAATATCGTACTGTGCCCAGATTACATTTTTTCAAAGTGGACTGAATGCAGAATAGAAAATTATTCAGATAGTATTAATAAAATTCTTGCAAAGGGTTTGGATGAATATACAATTAATAAATTATTCTGGATCGGAAATCCTCGTTCACAAGAGCTAAGATACAAATTACTCTCCTTAGGAATAAAAAATCCTGAGAAAATGGAAATAATAGGCATGAATTGGATAAGAGAATATGATAAAGGAGTAGCACATAAAGCAACTAAGTTTGTGTCTATTGAAGATCATACAATTTATAAATACTTAATTGATTGTGGAGCAGGAGGATACAGTGGTCGGTTAAAACTGCTTTTGCATACAAACAGACCACTTTTTTTAGTGGAAAGAGATATAGAGAAGACTGAGTACTTTTTTAGGCATTTGAAAGAATATGAACACTTTATTCCTGTTAAGGCTGACTTAAGTGATTTATTAGAGAAACTTCAATGGGCTGATGATAATGATGATTTAGTAAGGGATATTGCTTCTTCCGCCAGACAGTTTGCTATTAATAACTTATCCAGAGAGAAAGCTATTGAATATTTAATTACTCAATTAACACATTTTCTATTTTAAATAAATATGAATAAAGGTATTTCTGTAATTATGCCTACTTATAATCAAGCAAGTTTTATAAGAAGGGCTATTGAGAGCTTATTAAACCAAACCCATAATGAGTGGGAATTAATAATTATCAATGATGGGTCGACTGATAGTACGGAATCTTTAATCAAAAATCATTTAGCAAATATCAAGATTCGTTATTACAAGCACGAAAAAAATAAAGGACTTGGAGCTTGTTTAAACAAAGGTATAGATTTAGCAAAATATGATTTAATAGCTTATCTACCCTCAGATGATTTATTTTTTTCTAATCATCTTGAAATACTGTACAAAACAATTTTGGACAAACAAGCATATGCAGCTTGTTCAGGTATAAAATATAATTATACAGAAACTTTTCACTATAGTGGTGGTGCCAAAACATTAGGGAAACCGAGAGATTTTTCTATACAACTTGTTCAAATTTTACATAAAAAGATAGATCAAAGATGGGTAGAAAGAGACGAGTTAGTAACAGCTAACTTACGATTTATGTTTTGGGATAAACTAGCTAGTTATGGAAGTATTGTAGAGACTAACTACGTAACTGCGGAGTGGGTTAATCACCCATTGCAAAGACACAAAATTATTAGTGAACTATTTGGAGGAGGTTTGACAACCTATAAACAATATTATGGTGTTTTAGATCCCATTTGCTTTTTGGGTTCTGGTAACTTGATTGATGAAAAATTTACATCTTCTATTTTAAAAGAAGATATGACTAAGAATCTCAATGATGGTTTATCAACAAATACACCTCATCCTCTAAAAATATTAATAGTTGGTGAATTAGGATTTAATCCTGAACGTTTTCTTTTATTTGAGAAATTAGGCCACAAGCTATTTGGCTTATGGATACAAGCATCTGGATTTTTGTGTTCAGTGGGTCCTTTTCCTTATGGAAATATAGAAACTCTTACTTCAATGGACGAGATACATTCAGTTAAACCCGATATTATTTATGCTCTTTTAAATTATTCAGCTGTTAATTTAGCTTATTCAGTTCAAAGCAAATTTCCATATATCCCTTTTGTATGGCATTTTAAAGAGAGCCCATTCATATGTAGGCAGAATGGTTCATGGGATAAATTAACTGAACTCTATTCAAGAGCCGACGGTAGAATCTATATTAATGAAAGAATGAAACAATGGTTCGAGCAGTTTTTACTACCCAAAGAATCTCTATTTTATATATTAGATGGAGACTTACCCAATGCAGTGTGGTTAGAAGAAGAAAAAACGACACTGTTATCAGATTCAGATGGTGATATACATACGGTGATTTGTGGTAGACCATATGGAATAGATTCTGATCATATTGCTACTTTAGCAAAACAACACATACATGTACATATTTATGGTAATTACCAACAGAATACTTGGTCAAGATGGATTCAAGAAGCAAAAATATATTCTAACGGGTACTTACATCTACACAATAACTGTGATCCCATTGATTGGGTTTCAGAGTTTTCTAAATATGACGCGGGTTGGATGCATATTTATGAATGCGATAACTACAATGAATTGATAAGAGTATCTTGGAACGAGCTCAACATACCTGCTCGTGTACCGACTATGCTAGCTGCTGGACTTCCACTAATAGTAAAAAGCAATCATGGACATATATCCTATACAAATGAATTAGTAGAAAAATTTGATATTGGAGTTTCTTTTGATGATTATGAACAATTAGGCGTATTACTAAGAAATAAGTCGTACATGAGTAAAGTTCGAATTAACGCTTGGAATGTAAGAAAGTTTTTTTTCTTTGACCAATATGTTAATGATCTTGTGCTATTTTTTCATGAAGTTATTATGAGCAAATCTAAATTAATTTAATACGAGCCTAAATTTATTATAAACTTTATTATACTAATTTAAAACACTTAAGTTTTAAATACTATAGAAATTTACTTATTAGATTAAAGCTTTGATGAATGAACTAAGCTCGCTTGGGTGATATAATTTTTTCTTCGAAAATTCATTAAAGGCGCTCATGATAAAATTAGCGATTGCTTGTTATTTCCCAAAGCAAAAAATAGTCTATGTAGGTTTTAATCATAGATTTATTGTGTGAATTTTTGCATAAAAGTGTCAATCGACAGTAATTTTAGATAGGTTAAATTTTGAAGTCCTTAGGATAGATAGACCGTGCAGGTACTTCCACAAATAATTTTGTCAATAAAATCTTTCCTCTTACAGTTCTTGATTATTGACAACGATTGCAAATAGTTGATTCAGAACAGTTAAAAATAGTTTTATCATTGAGTTTCGGCACTTATAGTGACTTCACTATAATCGATTGGTTACAACTGGCTTAAAAAAGCTTTTATGAATTTGTTTAATTATTGATGCGTGAGTAAGTCTGTTATGTGATCTACTTTTGACTCAATGGCAAACTACAAACAATCGGACTATGAAGCTTTGAGACGACGCTGTGTGGAACTCAGCCATCAGGGTTGGCACCAATCAGCTATTGCGCAGGCCTTTGGGTTAACTCAACCTTGGGTGAGCCGTACCTTAAAGAAACATCGGTTGCAAGGTAATGAGGCTCTTGCGGAGGGCAAACGAACAGGAGCACCAGCGCGTTTATCGACCCAACAACTTGGCCTATTAGTAACTGAACTCAGCAAGGGGGCTGAAGCACACGGCTTTAGCGGAGCCATCTGGACTCGGCCTCGCATCAATGAGGTGATTAAGAAGCTGTTTGGGGTAAGTTATGACCCCTCTCAAGTGGGGCGTATTTTGAAGAAAGTAGGCTGGAGCCGACAAAAACCTCAACCCAGAGCCAGACAGCAGGATGGACAAGCCGTTGCTCAATGGCGAGACGAACGTTTACCCGACCTTAAAAAAAGCTAAAGACGAAAAGCGAGTAATTGTTTATGTCGATGAATGTGCCTGTTATTTATTGCCCTTACTGGTCCACAGTTGGGCACCAAAGGGACAAACGCCTATAGTGATTGAGCAGGCTGGGCGATCTCACTTAAGCTTAATTGCGGCCATTGCGCCTAACGGTCGTATTTATGTAGCGGGGCAGGATCAACCTTTTAGCGGTGAGGACATCGCCTGGTTTTTACGCCAACTCTGTAGTCGCTATCGGAAACGGGATTTGTTAGTTATCTGGGACGGAGCGGCCATTCATCGCAGTGAATCAGTTAAGGAGTTACTTAGAAAACGTCCGGGTCGGATTCACTTGGAACCCTTACCGGCTTATAGCCCTGAGTTGAACCCTGTCGAATTGGTCTGGAGCCACTTGAAAAGGAGTTTGAAGAATCAAGTATTTGCCAATTTAGAAGAACTGACAATAGCCATTCTTGAGCAAGTCAAACGGCTTGAAGAAAATCCTGAATTAATCAGAGCGTTTTTCAATAAAGAAGAAATAGCTTTTATTACAGACTAATTCACGTACCAATAAGTTTAATATACCAAGCTACTTCATTTTCCTAATTCAACGTGTCCTTCTTACATACCAATTTGTTTAGCTGCGGTTAGGTTATTTTTAGTTTGAATGCTGATCTACTCCCGTTCATTCTCGGCAAATGTCGCTAATAAATGAATCATTAATTAATGAATGTGGGTTATTAACTGCTCTGAATTCCACTCAGCTTTCTATCAGATTTGACATAAATGCTACATTACGGCTAAACCGATCCAACTTGGTAACTATTAGGGTAGCCCGTTCTTTGCGGGACTGGATAAGAACAGATAGTATTTCGGTCGCTGGTTCTCCTCCCTCTTTCCTTCCGTTTTGGTGAAATTGATAAACAGAACCTTCTTCCCGCTCAGTGAAGTTGCTTACTGCTCCGACTCTGGCCTATAACTTAATCAACTTCTTTCCTAGCGGTCTATAAATACTCTATGATAAGCAATTGCTTTCTTTATATAAGATGAAGGGTAATATAAAATCTGTTGTTTAGACAAACGTTGTTCATTTTATTAGCTGTATTAGGTAAGGTTTCACGTAATGTTACACCAGAGATTGCGCAGGAAGACAAGGGCAATCACACCAAATATTTTAGAGAAATTCTGGATATCAAGCTCAAGGTAGATAATGAACAATGCCTTAGTGTATGGTATAGGTGTATAGAGAAGAACTATAGTTCTTCTCTATACACCTATACTTTTTCTATGTTATTCTAACTACACCATATAGCATTTGCCTAATAATCGTAATATTGTAGATTACATACAAGAGGTTTGAATGTTAAAAGAAGCGATTTCACCACCGCAAAGCGGAGAACAGTTAGCGATTTGGGGCAGCCTAGATAATGGCACGGCCAATAAATTAGCAAAAGACGATAAAGCATTCCATGATTGGTATCGTTTTGTACTTTCGTTTCCCCCGCATTTGGTGCGGGGCTATATTGATGATTTTGGCCTAGGCACAGATGCGACCGTATTAGATCCTTTTTGCGGTACAGGAACGACAGTTGTTGAAGCGAAACTGAGTGGTTTGATAGCCATTGGCATTGAAGCAAACCCAATGGCTCATTTTGCCGGAACAGTTAAACTAGACTGGAGCGTTGACCCCGATTTATTGTTCGCTACTGCCGAACAAATTGTTACCAAAGTAGAGAAACGGTTAAAAACGCAAGGGATTAATGATTCTTTACATTTTACCGATAGATCTACAGTTTTAAAAACGGTTTCACCCGAGCTGCATAAATTGTTGCTGACGAATTCGATCAGTCCACTGCCCATGCATAAGGTTTTGATGCTGATCGAAACTATTGACGAATATAAGAAAACGGAGAGCTATAGCCATTTGCGGCTTGCTTTGGCTAAAGCTCTTGTATTTTCCATAAGTAATCTAAGGTTTGGGCCCGAAGTAGGAGTAGGCAAAATCGTTGAAGATAAGCCCGTTCTACGCCCATGGTTGACTGAAGTAAAGAAAATATCGGTAGATCTTCGTTCGGTCGACGCTGGGGAATACCAAGCTGCAAAAATTATCCACGGAGACGCGAGGCAGATTCAAAAATTGATTGCCCCTAGATCGATCGACGCTGTTATCACCTCCCCTCCGTATCCAAATGAGAAAGACTATTCCCGCACGACGCGATTAGAATCAGTCCTTTTAGGTTTTATAGATAGCAAAGAGGCATTGAGAGAAGTGAAGAAATCTTTCGTGCGCTCTAACACACGCAGCGTTTATAAAGCCGATGATGATGATGCCTGGATAAGTAACACACCAGAGGTGAAACAACTCGCTGCACGCATTGAGGCTCGACGCATCGAGTTAGGAAAAACATCAGGTTTTGAGAAGCTATACGCTAGGGTGACGGAGCTTTACTTCGGTGGGATGGCAAAACACCTCGATTCTTTAAAACCCCTTCTCAAACCAGGTGCAATGTTAGGCTACGTCGTTGGAGATCAAGCGTCGTATTTTCAGGTATTAATTCCGACGGGTCAAATACTAGGCCAAATTGCAGAAAAATTAGGGTATGAATTGGTGAGAATCGATTTATTCCGAACGCGCTTTGCTACAGCGACAAAGCAGGAATTAAGAGAAGAAGTAGTGATACTTCGCTGGCCTGGACACGTACAGAAATAAGGTTAATGCCTCAAAAAAATTAGTCACCAAAAAATATAATATTGAACATGGAAGCAGATCCCAAAGACGCCATTTCCGACATCATTGATAAAAAAATTGGTGAAGTAAGAACAGACAACTTTGACATTACTTTTGGTGAGATAGTTAGTTTACACAAGAATAAAGAGCTAGTGATACAACCTGAATATCAAAGGTTGTTTCGATGGAGTTATGAACAAAGATCGCGACTAATTGAGTCTGTTCTTTTAGAGTTACCAATTCCGCAAATATTTCTAATGGAAACAGGAAATGGGGTTTTGGAATTAATCGATGGTTTACAAAGAGTAAGCACCGTTATTCAATTTATTGAACCGCAAGAATTAGGTGAAGGAGCTCTCACTTTAGAAGGTTGTGATTTGGTCAAAGAGTTAAATAATCTAAAATATGAAAATTTGCCATTAGTTATGCAGTTGAAGATTAAACGCTCGAAAGTCCGGGCAGTAATTATCAAGCGGCAGAGCAAAAGCTTTTTGAAATATGAAATGTTCAAGAGGCTTAATACTGGTGGGGCAAAGCTTCAACCACAGGAAATTAGAAACTGCTCAGCAAGAATGCTCGGTAATGAAGGGACTGAGTTTTACAGTTTCTTGAAAAGGATGAGCGAAAATCATGATTTTATGACCTGTATTGAAACTCTTTCAACTTCCGACAAGGAACAAAAAGGAGATGAAGAATTAGTTTTGAGGTTTTTTGCACTCAAAAATGCCGGTGCTGCTTTCAAGCAAAACGTTACCGATTGGCTAGACAGCTACATGGAAGGAATCCTTGTAGACCCTGCAGAATCTAAAATGGAAAAATACACTTTCAATATGGAAGAAGAGGAGGAGGCTTTCAACCGAACCTTCGGTTATATTGCTTCAGTCATGGGTAGTGGGGCATTTGTAAAATATCGTGATGGGAAACCTGTTGGTGGTTTAGCACCTGCTTATTATGAGTCGGTTACAATGGGCGTTTATCATTCTTTTGAGCATATCGTAAATAAACCGTCAGAACAGATCAGAGAGACTATTATCTCCGTCTTGCAAACACAGGAATTTAAGGCAAATACTGGCCCTTCTTCAAACACTAGGGCTAAGTTTAACCAGAGGATTGAACTAGTTAAAACTGCGCTACTTGCCATCTAATCAAGTAAAAAGGATGACCCTTTCAGGTTATTGGCAGCAAATTGAAGACGATTTAGATTGGAGGCAATCTGAACTGGCATCTCTTAAGATTCTTGTTTTAACGACCAATCCTCAAACAAAAAAGGCACTGTTACGCAGCCTTTTGGCCATGCTTTATGCGCATTATGAAGGCTTCTGTAAGAATGCATTAATCGTCTATGCAAAAGCGATATGTGAATCAGGTAGTGCGGTGAACATGCACAATGAATCACTTATTCTCACCTCGCTTAAAAGCGCTTTTAAAAGAGTCAGAGGCATGCCCGACAGAGAAATATTTAACTTCATCAATGGCGGTTTTGCTTCTGTTGTCAGCGAGGCTATCAATATCAAGTACAATGAGGAATTTGAAACAAGTAATCTCTACCCAAACGTACTCGAGGATCTGTGCGCAAAGATGGGTATAGAGTGTCCAGAACTGAATAATCGGCGCATACTAGTGAAAAGTCTTGTTGGACGAAGAAATGATATAGCGCACGGCAAAGACAATGATGTTAAGGACCTAAACGAGTACAACAAGTATGAAGAAGCTACCATTGATGTAATGTATTCATTGGCTTTATCAATCGAAGAGGCCATGCGGAAGCAACGATTTCTTAAAGCAGCTGCTTAGTAAGCTAACTGAGAACTATTATTCTAGACAAATTAGATGGAAGATTCTGTAAGCCTCAAGGCAGAAAAAAAGCCAAACCGTTATAATGTCATCATTGAAAAGATTTTCTTCGATCATTTTACACCAGGTGCGACTATTGTACGATTCACCCGTGATGAGTTCACCGCGACAGCTAAACTTTTAGGGATCGAGCCCCCCAAGAATTTGGGTGATGTAGTTTACAGCTACAAGTTCCGCGCAGCTTTACCCGAGGCAATTATTAAACAGGCTCCAGAAGGAACAGAGTGGGTAATAGTGAACCGCGGCAAAGCCATCTACGAATTTCAAGCTCGTGGGCAAGCGCGGATTATTCCTGATTCTATGCTCGTGAAGATTAAGATACCAGATTCGACACCTGGTATTGTTGCGATGTACACTAAAGGGGACGAACAGGCTCTGCTAACACGCTTACGTTATAATAGAATTCTTGACGTTTTTACCGGAGTGATGACCCATTCCTTGCAAAACCATCTGCGCACCTCTATAAAGGGTGTTGGGCAGATTGAAACCGATGAACTTTACGTTGGTCTCGATAAGAAGGGAGCGCATTACGTTTTTCCAGTTCAGGCAAAGGGCGGGAAAGATGAAATTGGCGTCGTGCAAATTGAGCAAGATTTTGCGCTATGCAAAGAGAGATTCCCGGAGCTTATTTGCAGAGCTATTGCCGCTCAATTTTTAGATGATGGGGGCATAGCGGTTATGGAATTCATTTTGGATGAAAACGCAGAAGTTCGCAAAGTAGCCGAGCAACATTATCTGTTAGTTAATCCTAAACAACTTACACCGGAAGAAATTGCACGATACAGACAAACCGCAAGTTATTAGTTCAAGAGAGCTCTTTTTAGGCGCTTAATCTTGTACACATAACAACGACCATTTACTTGTTAAAAAATAAAGAAAAGCCCCATAATGAAATCGGAGCAAAAATGAACACTTAGGTTCATTTTTGCTCCGATTTCATTATGGGGCTTGCTCCCTCCTAAGGGGTCACTTAAGACTATTGGACTAAAAATCCAAACTTTCACCTGGTTGCATAGCATGACCATTGTTGTTTGCTCGACCGTTGCTTTGAACAGGCTTAATCGGTTGGGAAGCGATCAGTTTATGTCGAACAGGTTCGAGAACTCCGCTCTGGTTAGGTCCTTGACGTTTGAATAGAATTTCTATTTCATCCTGAATGCGGAGAAAGTTTTGCTTTAAATCATCAGTTGTAACTTGGTCAACAGGAACGATCTCGGGTAAAAGCTTGCTTTCTGGTATCTTGATCTGGGCTTTGAAACTGCTAAAATCCGATTCGACTAATTGGCCGTAAAATTCCCCCGTGTTCAACTCCAATACGTCCTGAATTCGGACTCGGTTTCGTTGGATATAGCTGTGGTGGATGCTGTTGCTTCGGGTCGTCATCGAATCCCGGCTGCTCTCGCTCTGACCCTGCGTCCGCTGCTCAACGTCTTCCATCCCCCATAGATCACTCACATATTGCGCCGTTTCGCGCTGGCCCACCCGTCCGTAAAACTGGTTATTCAAGTTAGCTAAGATGGTGTCTTTTTTGTTCTTTCCGTACATGCCTTCAATCTGACTGATGTCTTGGGCTGCAAACACCGTCACTACTTTGTTTTCCCGACCTGTGGCTGGTAATTGCTCGAAATCGGGGATATAGAGTGTGGGCGCTTCATCTAAGATGACTGCCGAAGGCGCTTTGCTCGTTTGGTTCATCTGCTTGATGGCTACGGTGGCTAGCAGCGCCAACACGGGTGAGAATGTACTCGACAGCGAAGGCGAATTGCCTAACGTCAAAAACCGGGGATTCTCGGGATCGTTTAGGTTCAGCTTAAAATCATCGCCCGATAAGACCCAAACGATCTCTTTGGTATTAATGCGCCGAAGCGCCGTTTGTAGCGTCGATACCACGCCCGCTGTTTGGCCTTCGGCTTTGCGTTGCACCGATTCACGTAAGCTGGCAATCGTGCCGCGTGTTTCAGGGTTAGTTGATAATAGAGCAACCACATCAGCAGTCGGCTGGAAGGCTAGTGCCATCACGTGAGGCAATGTACAAAATTGCGGGTACTCTTCCCGTAGAAACCAAATTAAGGCTGTTAAATAAGTATGAGCTGAATCCACCCAAAAATCCGGTTTCTTGATTGCTTCCGGTTTGAGATTGTACATAATCGCTTTAGCATACTCATCAGCGTGACTCTGGGTAGGCATCGTGTCGGGATGCAAAGGATTCACCCGGTGGGAAAGCGTCAGATGCTCGAAGTTGATATAATACATTTGTTGACCGGGACCGGTGCGCATAGCTTCAGTCGCTACTTTGGCTAGGCTCGGAAATTTGAAGTCATACAGCAGTCCAGCAAAGCCCTGTTGGATGGTTTGCTGAATAATCGGCTCAATCAAGCTTTTACTCTTGCCCGCTCCAGCTCCGCCCAGAATCAGTATTCCCCGAAATGGATTGGTAATGTAGATGTGGAGAATGGTGGAAGTGGTCGTTAGAATAGTATAAACGCTCTGACGAACCCGCTTCCCTGTCGCCTTGGTATTGCTGGTCTTGCCAATGCCAAAGGCTTTGTTCTGACTTGTTATGGCTGACCAAGTACTGAAAATGGCCATTATGAAGGACAACCACGGCGTCACCCCTTGGGCAAGATCACCCAACATCTCACTTTTGTAAAGACCCAATATGGAAAAGATGAACCAGATAATGCCTTTCCAGATCCAGTATGAAAACACAGCAATAAAGAGTACCATGAAAATTCGCTTTCTAAGGCTACTTTCAGAGAAGTTCATTTGCTTAACGGCTTAAGGAGTTGGATTGAGATTGGGTATTTGCTTGTTCTTGAGTACTGGTTCGTTCTTGAATCTGTGGTTTACTCTGTTGTATCTGATCTTTGATTTGTTGCTCACGGGCAGCTAAGCGGTTAGGCTGGTGCTCAGAATGAATAGCTTTTGCATGAGCAAACGTTTCGGTTAGTTCCCGTTTATACCCAAACTGCTGATCAAACCGACTCTCGTTAGTCTGGATAAAATTCACTCGGTCAAAGCCGTTACCAATGGCACCCCCGGCTTGGCGGTGATTGGTCAAAGGGGAAAGAGACATACTGCGTTGCTGCTCCATCTCCCGTTCTTTAAAACGACTCACGATGACGTGTACATGGGTCTGATCACCTTCCTTGGGTTGACCTTTCTGAGCGGTGCCTTCCTGAACCGCTTTATCCTCGTGGCTATAGCTACGATTGTACTCAATCTTGGCGAACCAAACCAGGTCACTACTTTCAATCCCCTTTCCAAAATTCTGCGCGTAGTTTTCCATCACGCTCCGCGTATAGTCCCTGAGTTTTTCGGGGTCGTTGCCAATGTGCGCTAGCTCCTTTTGGCTAGGGTCAATCGTAAACGTATAGAATCGGTCCTGACCTGATTTCAGCCCCTGGGCGGCTCCGTTTTGGTCGATGCTGGCTACCACATCCAAGGCCGATACTTTATCGTTGCTGGCCGAAAAGAAGTCTTCGCGCTGGCTAGGTGCAAGCTGATTGTTTTCTTTTTCTAAGTAATCCGCTAGCCGTTGGCAGCTCCCCGAATTGGTCCCCTTGATCGGGCTGGAAAAGTTGGTAACCATATCCTTATTTACTGACGCCTACTTTTTCGGCAATGAGTCGAAGCCGTTCGTTCATCTTCCGTAAGTGCTCTACTTTACCCACCCCGTTAGCCGGATCATCCATCTCATAAAGCTTACGACTGATTAATACCAGCTCGTCTTTGATAGGCCGTAACTGCTCCTTTTCCTGCTGCTTGATGAAGCTTATCAGCCGCCGGTCAAGCGCCTTGATCGCGTCCGTCGGGTTGTCCGTTTTGGGGTCGCGGGGGTCAGCTTTAGTGGCTTGAAAGTAGCGAACCATTGCGCTAAACAGATCCTTATTGGTCAGCTTATACGCCTTACCCAGCTTCTTAAAATCTTCGTACAAGTCGGGATCAACATCGATACTTTTAAGAACTCTACTCATAGAAACGGACAGTTTAACGGATAAATAGCATTGACAGTCAATTACTTACATCATCCATACGGATAAATCACGGGTAAATATATCTTAATGTACACGA
>NZ_JALPRF010000015.1:0-39808 GCF_023196085.1 Spirosoma liriopis | reverse complement strand
ACTACGGTCGATAAAGGAATAGTTGCCAGATGCAGAAATCTATCATTTAGAGATGACTTTATTTTCTCTTGCTCCTGCTCTTTGTGCCAAGCTGGTCAATGGGTGAGTTGGGTAGGGGGGGGGGATATGGCCCTATAAGCTGTTTTTGGCAGCAAAAACGACTTAATTAAGTATTGGGGGCTCGGCGTAGAATCTTCGTCACATGCATTTGCGTCCCGCCTTCTAAAAATAAATATGTTTTTCAAGGGTCACTTTTGTCACTATCGTCACCTTTCTAGAGTAAGCACTTTATCGTGGACTGCCTCTTCTAATACTCGCACAACAAAGTATAAGATTATACACGCAATCATGCTTTACAGCATTGAAGAAGAAAATTCTTAAACAGTCTTGATTCTATAATCCAGCTTTATCAAGTTGCCGCTTAATTAATTCGCTTGAGGCTATAGCGTCGAATTCTTAGATTCGAACCAATAGATCAATCCTATCCACATGTTTTCACAAATGAGAAGTTTTTATTATTCTGCCTTACTTCTATTGGCTCTTTTCGTTTATAGCTGCTCAAAGCCAGCGGCAGACGGGTCAGTTAACCCTCAACCAACGAATCCAACGACATCAACCCCTGGACTACCGCCAACAGCTAAGTTTGCTTACTACAAGCAGGGACAAATAATTAGTACTGGTGAAACATTCGTAATCACAGGCGAAAATCTACCTACAAATTCTTCTGATTATAGTATCAAAGTGAACGGCACGGAGGTGAGCCACGTCGAATTAATCGACATAACCCCTGTAGTTTCAGGGAAAGCACTTACTCAGATAAGAAGTTGTGTTCCTCAAAATACTACTTCAGGAGAGGTGACCCTAAAAGTAGGTAGCCAGACGATTAATTTAGGCGAAATGACCATAAGGCGATACAAGGAAAATGAATATTGGAAACAAATTACTGATTTTCCAGGAAGCCCTAAAGACGGATCTACGCCGGCAACGATGACATTAAATGGCAAAGCCTACATAGGGCTTGGGAGCTTATTAGATTTCTCTGGAGTTAGATATGATGACTTTTGGGAATATGACCCATCCACTAATAAATGGACTAAAAAAGCAAATTTTCCAGGCGGAAATCGTAATAAGATGGCTTCTTTTAGCATAGGTGGCAAGGGGTATGTTGGTATGGGGTCGCCAGACTATGGAACCATTGATAAAGGTTTTTGGGAGTATAATCCCAGCACCGACAAATGGACTAAGATGAAGGATTTTCCTGGGGAACGTCGTGAAGTGTCTTATTACTTCACGATTGCAAACCGAGGATACATAGGTATCTATACTATTGATTCCGATTCTGGAAAGACTATTAACCAGTTATGGGAGTACAATCCAAGTAACGATTCTTGGAAACAAAAAGCGAGCCTTCCAGCAACTGCACCGTATTATCCTAATAGTGCACAAAACTTAGTAATAAACTCAAGTAGTTATTTACTAGTAGATAAAAAGGACCTGTGGCAGTATGATCAGAATCAAGATAAATGGAGTCAACTCACCACAATCACAGGTCCTTCGGGATATGATATTGATTACAGCTTCGTAAAAAATAATCTCATCTATCTAGGGTTCTCATACTTTGACGGTACGCCTGGTATCTATGATACGCAGTATGCGCTTTATAGTTATAATCCAGCCACCAATAAATTAAACAAAGAAGCATCTGTCTTTGCGGGAGCACCGAGAACAGGCGCAAATGCCTTTGTCATTGGTAATCAAGTATATGTTGGCTTAGGTATACACTCGAAAGATATTTGGACAAGCAAATGGTAGTGGGCATCAACACATATAGAAGAAACTTTTAACCGTCCAAAAGAAGGGATTCATACTTACACTATGACAAAGCAACAATTCTCTACTTTAATTGCCCTTCTAGCCATTATAACACTAGTTCTTACTAATCCTAGAGAAGAGGAGCATAAGTCGGCTGTCAAGGCTAAACTTAATGTTTTTATGAAGAAAAAGATTAATGAGGAAGGTAAGAACAATCAAATGGTGCAGGGGTTAGGAGCACTCTTTGGAGGTTACGTGGTTGATCAAATCGTTAACACAGCCATTTCTAGAAATAACTACTATATATTTTCAACAACCAAGTTTAGTTACTCTGATTCTAGTAAAACAATCGGCGTAGGTGTACTCGGCAATA
The DNA here is from genome assembly GCF_023196085.1 of Spirosoma liriopis. Taxonomy (NCBI): domain Bacteria; kingdom Pseudomonadati; phylum Bacteroidota; class Cytophagia; order Cytophagales; family Cytophagaceae; genus Spirosoma; species Spirosoma liriopis. The sequence continues at coordinate 37,623 of NZ_JALPRF010000015.1, read as the reverse complement.
TCTTTTTCTCTTCAAAGGTTGACAAGGCGCTCAAAGACGGAGACTTGTTGAAAACAAAGAGACTTAATTAGCTCAGATGTTGAAAAGTAAGCATGTTTTGAAGTTATAGATCAATAATAATTACGTCATTAAATAAAAGCCCGGTTTCAAACGAAGCCGGGCTTTTAATCTAATCCCACATTCAGGCCGCTATTGCCTAGGTAAGCCGTACGGAAGCTTATTATAGCATGCTAACGCTGGACTTAGACTATCTTGCTAGACGATTAAGAGGCTTTGTTGATTTGAACAAACGGGTTGTGACTGATCACAGGTCGGATCGGTGTAGTTTCACCCATGCGAGCTACTCGCTCAATATCGTGGTCGACCTGAGAAGAAGTTACCCGGACGTAGTGGGCCTCCGTAGTGCGAATACTTGAATGACCCAGCATCTTGCTGACAGTAGCAATTTGAAAGCCTAGACGCAGGAAATAGGCCCCTGCTGTTTTACGGCATATCTTACTGGTGAAAGTCAGAGGGAATTCGATAGCATCAGCAATTACCTTAAGGTTGCGATTAACGTCGGCTAACGTCGGCGCATAGGGGCCGGTAGGGTGTTCAGCAAGCAGGGCTTCTAATTCGGGCAGTAGATAGATCTCACAGTAGTTGCGCGGTGGCTTGGTGCGCTCAATGACAATCTTGGTCTTGCCCGCCGTTGTGGGCTGCTCAAAAGCGTTGCGGTTGGTAGCATAACGAATGGCATCAACGTAATCAAGCCCCGTCAGACACATCAGCTTGGCCCACCATAGTACCCCCGCCATACTGGTATCGGTCAACTGCAAACCCATCAAGCGGTTAATATGAGTAGGCTCTAAGAAGTACACTTCCTTGCCCTTACCGCGCTTTGGCCTAAACTTATCGAGCACATTATTTGATAGAAAGCCCTCATCGATGGCATGACTGATGGCATCCCGGACATGAGCCAAGTGTTTGTTGGCTGTGTCCTTCTGCATGCGCCGTTTGCCTGTCTCGGGGTCCGTCTGTAACCAAGCGTGAAACCGTTTACCCCAACCGGTAGTGATGTCTACCAGATAAGGTGAAGAGGGATCAAACTTTTTGATGTAGTCCCAGGTCTTGTAAGCGCGGGCTAGCGTCTTTTCAGCCCTGCCATCTTCCAGTCCATTCAGCGAGTCTAAATAATCCAGATAGGTTTTGTACCAGCTATGAAGCCTAGGGGACGTGGAGCCGGGTTGAAGAAACTCGGCCTTAATTAGCTCAGGTGTTGGGCGAGGTCCTTCTCCTTTCTGGTAGCGTCGCTTCAGCTCCCGAAGTATCTCACGGTGCTGCAAAGCCACCTGCGCAATCTGCTCATTGAGTTCCTGGGCGTCCTGAGTGCGCCCCGTGACGAGTTGATTATGTTGTTGCCACTTACTAGGACGGACTTTTATACCCGAGTTATAATCGCTAAGCTTGTACCCATCCATACGTAGGGTGATCAAAAGAGGACGAGGGCACAAGTCCTTAGCTTGTTCGGTTCGGTGTCTAAACCGAATGCTGAGTTCTGTACGCCGACGGGTATGCTTAGGCTTGACGGCGTTGCCTAAATAGGCACTGTTAGATATACTAGATGAATTGATAGGCTGGCAGTTCATTAGTTCTGATTGTATTGTTTTGATCGTTTGGTAAAGCCCTCTACAATGTCTACCGCATTACCGATGTAGCGATTGGCATAAGCGGCCTTGCTCCAGCCGCCCATTTTTGACAGTTCAGTATTATTGGCTCCTTCAATAGCCCGTTGAGTCAGTCCTGTGTCCCTACCCTGGCCAAATTGCAAGCCAATCAATTTATCCTTGTCGTCACGCAGATCAGCGTAAGCAGCAATTTTCTTGAGGGCTTTGCTGTAGACTGAGCTATCTTTGTAATAGAGTCGGCGTAGACCACCCCACTTTTCAATAAGCCTTTCGGCACGTGGAGTGATGTTGACGGTCTGCAGCAGATTAGAGCCGGTTTGCTTACTTCGGTCATGCTGAATGAACCGCTGCCCCCCTGGCCGCGCAATAATCTGCATCCGGGGTAGTTCCATAAAATCCGAGTGGTGCAGACACAGCTCAGCTGCTACCAACCAGCTATCACAAATTCTACGCAATGTCGGCGGCAGCTGGCAAGTTTCGAGTTGATTAAGCTGATCCTCGCTCAAAGGCTTTGGATTGGCAGGTGAGCCGCCCCGGCAGGCAAAGGATTCAAGGGGGTTAAATTCGATGTAGCCTTTCGAGAGTGCGTAGGTAACTAGCTGCTTAAGTAGGGAGATAACTTTGTTGATTGAGGCTGTCTCGTAGGGATTGCCATCCCATTTACGCTGTTTAATCAACCACTCTTTCAGGCTCGTGGCAAATGGATACGTGACACTAACAATGGGCAGTTTAGTACGCTTGATGTGCTCTAGGTAACCAAGAATCAATGCCCACCGACGGGAGTAAGTCTCGAACGTAGCCGTCGCAATCTGACCTTCTTTGCGCTTATGGCGATTCGGCTCCATAACATCTTCTTTGAAGGCTATAAACTCGTTATAGACCCGCATCAATGTGACCACTTCGAAAGGAGACTGAGAAGTAGTCTCTTGGGGTAAGCGTTGCTGCTGAATAATCCATTGACCTGCATTCATTACTGATTGCCCATCAATCGGCCCGCCCCGCTTTTGAAGTTGGGTATAGGCCTCCTCTAAGAGCTTTTGGTAAGTTGCCAGTTCGTCAATCAGATCGCGACTCGATTGATTGATGCGGGGTGCTTTACGACCGTCCCATACGGCACGGTAGGTCGTGATGCCCGTCGAGTAAGGGCCATAGCGAACACCGCTGAGGACTAGCTCAACCTGCACAGTGCCGTCGTAGTTCGGTTGAGCGTTGAAGGTTCCCATGGTCTTAGCTTTATGAATACGGGCTTTGCGAAACTGAAAGCGAACATGTATTCGCTGGGGCGATAAGGGGATAAAAAAGCTCATGGTAACTTTTAGAATTATATCAACTAAGAAGCTTTGGTGATTTGTACGAATGGATTGGGATTGATCACACGCTGTAACAAACTCGCTGGAAACTCCGATAAAAGCCGTTTCGGACGGGTTCGCCGGTAAGCATTTAGCTCTTTCGCGCTCTTCTGACCCATTGCTACAATCGTTGCCTCCTCAGTAAGGCCTAGTTCGTTGATGCACCAGTCGGCAAAGGTCTTACGGGCCGTGTGGGTTGTAATGCGCTTGTCGATGCGTAAGGCAACCATAATTTCCTTGAGCTTACTGTTGTAGTACTGGTTGCTGGGCAAGCGTAGTTTCAAATCAGGGTACTTCTCTAATAAGCCTGCGATGACGGGAGTGACCGGAATACAATAGCTAGTTCCTGTTTTCTGACGTTCGCCCACTAGACATTTGCTTCCTTCTACTGTCTGTAAGCTATGCTTACCCAGTTGCTTAAGATCCTGATAAGCTAAACCAGTGTAGCAAGAAAAGATAAAGCAGTCGGCAACGGCCCGAAGGCGTGAACATAGATTGGCCTCAACCACCATCTGTACCTCTTCTTGGTCTAGACATTCCAGGTTAGGGGTTTTATCGACCCGGATGCGGGTATACTGTAAAGGGTTGATGGTAATTAGCTCGTTTTCGGCTGCCCACAAGAGAACTGTCTTGACAACCTGACAAGCTTTTTCAGCCGAGTTGGGCTTGTTATTACGGTGTGTGATAAGGTAGGTCTTGTAGCGTTTTAGGACGCCTTTCGTAAACTCTTCGGCCGGATACTCGCTGATGCCTTCATGCTTTAAAAACTCTAGTAGCGGCCGCATCTTATACTTATAGGTTTCAACCGTTGAATCCCGAAAGTGAAGGGCTACCTTTTCAGCAATGAACTTTTCGATCAACGCGGGAAAAGAGAACACCCCCTTTCCGCCCTGGACAAACTGAGCTTTTAGTCCTTTGGCGGTCATCTTACGGTCATAGCCCTGATGCTGAGCATATATCTTTTCTAAACGTTGCTCACACTCCGAAATGGCTTTGTTAAGCACGGTAGCATGAAGGCAAGCAGGTTTGACCCGCTGTTTGCGTTTATCCCAGTGAGATAGCTCAACCATGATCGACTTGGGCAGGTTAAGGCCTGAGACGGAACTTACAGCGCCCAGCACGATCACGGCCTTATTAACTCTAACCTGTACATAGACGGCCCCCAGAGTTGAGTCTACCGTCGATGGACGCATATAAAAGTTAATGAACATTACATTATTCATGACAACCTCCTTTCTTGTTTTTAAAGTTGAGAGCTGGCAGTAGCTGCCATTGATGAGTAAGCATAGCATTTGCAGCGCAGCGGGTAGCTGCGTAGTTTTGCAGGGTGTTCATAAATGGGAAGTTTAGAGTGACACATGGCCCCGTACTAGTCTACAGTACGGGGTTTATCGTCAGTAAGCTAAGCAATTCTAGTTAAGCCGTTTAGCTGTATCCGTTTGCAATCTGGTCAATAGCTCGTTGAGCTGCTCCAGCCGCGCCACTTGTTCATGAAGTACAAGTCGCATTCGTGCTTCGGAGAAAAGCATATTCTCCTGACAGGTTATACGCTTGTCCTGAATGCGTCCTGACTCCTGCAATGTCTGCACCCACTCCCGCAGCTTGCCCATGTCTTCGCATAGATGAGGATTAACGGTGAACAGGGGTAGCATATCTGCCCGCAAGGGTGCATCTTCGTTCTTTGGCAATGGCAGCGTTGGCATGTTGGGCATGGGGCCAAGCCGTTCCATGATGCAGTTCTCCAGCAGCGTACTCAGGCTGTTATAAAGCTCGAAGAACTCCCACTTACGGGAGGGGCTGACGATGCCCGTGTAGATCTCATCCAGAAAGAAGGTGGTAAACACTTCTCGTAAATCCGATTTGAGAGCGAAGGCACCCTCTAAGCTCTCCATGGCATCCTCCAGGTAATCAGGCAGCTGGATTGGATTGTTTGGCTTCTCCATCGCGTAAGAAGTTTGTCGTGCACTTACGCTTGTTTTGCCTCCACTGAACGTTGAAGCTGGTATTCACAGCAGACCAGTACTAGATCACTTAGGAACTCGTCTAAGTCCTGATAGATGCCGATCGCTTCATTGAGTGTAGGACCGGGTTTGCCTTCCCAGTTGGGTATCCAGGCCATGAACCATGAGCGTAGGGCTTCGCGTATCTTCTGCATCTGCTCGGGCTTTTCGATCTGATCGCTAAACGGTCCAGAAAGCAGTAAAGAGAGGTGTGGGGCGTAGTCCTGATGGAGCAGGACGTTTGATTTTGCCGTTTGAGGGCTGTTTTGCGCCGTTTGCGCAGAAGCGTTTGCACAGGAGGTCCCTGTACGGTAAATTTGTACCGTCTTCATTTGATGTTAGCATTAAATAGTTGACACTTGACCCCTCCGCTACCGGCCTGAGAAACTAGAAGCGAAGGGGTTTACTGTTTTCTTTGGGCATAGTTTGGCCTAGGCAACTTCACTAGTACTATGTAAGCCTCTTATAGTCCCTTATTGTAAAGCAATATTAATCACTTTAAACAGAAAAAGCAACACATTGTGTTGCTGAATTTTTGTACTGTTAACGGTATCTGCAAAATGATTCTTATTTGCCGCCCAATTGCTTTATTTTATTCCTATGATCTAACTCAACCACCTCAACCCTATTTTCGTACAGATAGGCAATAGCTCGCTCTACAACCTTAGATGCACTTGGTCCAAACAAAGGCTTTAGTTCATCAACCTGACTTATACTTTCGGCTGGTAGCCGTAATGATAATGTGTCCTTTGCCATAGCCTAGATGATTTGCCGTAGTAAAAATAGCAGTTAAGCATTCAAAAGCAAGACAATGCAACACTTATGTGATTATTCCTTATATTTGAGAAATGCAAATAGAATTGAAAGCGTTGAATATCAAATAGATTACGCCTATGACAAAGGTAGTTCAAACCGCTGAGGAGTTGAGATATCAACTTCAAGACCAAATAAGATTCCTTGCAAACCGCTGCAATGCTTTTGATCAAGGAGAAACTAATGAAGCGAAACGAATTGCTACTACCCTTCGCATTTTGTTTCATGATAGCAAGTTCAGTAAGTCACTATTAGGGCAACTCGGATTAAAAAATAGACCCTATTACAATTCAGCCATTCTGCCTGAAGAGGGAGGCGAACAAATAATAACCAATATTGCCTTAGCGGGAAGGTTAGCTGGCAATCATACACATAGTTATAGCCCGCATTTAGGTCTACCAGAAGCAGATCAATTTGTAAACTTTAATGATTGGTGGAGCCAAGTGGTAATCACGGACAAAGAAGGCAATGAATTTACCCGGAGCCTGATTATCCTGTCGATTGCTGATCAGGACGGCGGCGCTCATGTCGATCCTGCTTTAAATGAGGCATACTACAAGTTAACTCGCCTTAATTCAGCGAATGACTTTAATGTACTCGTTGAAGGAGAACCAACCATAGAAAAACTAATCAACGCTCAACCGGTTGCCCCCAAAGTGTCACCTGCATTTTACGTAGCTAGACAAATAGCCCATGAATTTCTAGTAAGTCTCTTGGAATATCATCGGATACCGCAGAATCATAGAACACTATACACGTTTAATAAAGATTTCTATAGTGGTGTATCCTTATTTACTTTAGGATTATATTAAATCACTAAAGAAAAGTAGAACGACAAGAGCAATGAATTGTAAGCAAGCCGAGCAGCGTTACACTATTCTTGATTTTCTGATTGCACAGAACATACCTCTACCGGCAAGGCGGACTAGTGGGTATATGCTCAAGTCTCCTTTTAGAAATGAGCGTACCGCGTCCTTTCACGTAGACCCAACCGGCAGGATGTGGACCGACCACGGCGATGGAGAAAGCCAGGGAGGAGGGCTTGTTAAGCTCGTACAGCGGTGGTACAGAGTAGATGTATCAGGGGCGCTTAAGATCATTGCACAGGTTATGGGTGAATCAACTACCTCAACCTCAATTTCACCCGTTCCTTTAGAGGCCAGAAAGCAAACTCCTCTAGGCGTTGAGGTTCGGTGTGTTCAAAAGCTAACCGACATAAAGCTCATTGAGTACGCCGAGGGGCGGGGGATTCCAAGAAGCATTGCCGTAAAGTATTTGAATGAGTGCTACTACTCGATTAATGGCGGGGGAAACTTCCATGCCTTAGCCTTTCGCAATGATGAAGGAGGTTATGAGTTAAGAGCGCCTAACTATCAATACAGTAGCTCACCAAAGGCAATAACAACGATAGCGGGCGTTGATGGAAGTAGCATAGCGGTGTTTGAGGGGTTCTTTGATTTCCTCTCAGCGCTGGCCTACTTCAAACGCGAAGTACTCCAGACGGATGCGCTAATACTGAACTCGCTTAGTCACGTAGGCAAGGCGTTAGCGATCTTAAAGAAGTATAAACACGTTCACCTTTTCTTAGACAATGACCCCGCCGGGCAGGGCGAGGTCACGAAGATCACCAGTAAATGCAACGGGGTTGTCAATTGGTCAGATCGGCTATACCCTGGCATAAAAGACTTCAATGAGTTCCTAATAACAGTCCCCCATGAACGAGATAAAGTTACCTAATATTTTCATTACTAACTTAAATGAAGAAGTAATTTTTAACCCTCTGATTATAGGCTGGGATGGCATAGCCTTTTTTAAGCACTTAGTGCGCGAGTGCTGGCGTAGTGGCAAGATTTCGTTGACAGATAGTGAAATCGGGGAGATGTTCTCGATAGCTGAAAAGCGTAGAGCCAAACTCAAGCAACTATTTAAGGACCACGGGCTTGTTATTATCACAACCGGCGGGCAGAAGCACAACATAACTACCTACACAGTTCGCTTTGACCATATAGCCATTAACCCCAACGCACTACGCGTTGTCTATAGGCCAGGCAAAGGCGGGCTATCAAGTGAAAAGCTAGACGCGCTCGCTGCTGAGTACAGCAAAATGTATGAAGTTCAAAAGGGACTACTCGAACATTTTAAAGAGGAGGTGCCTATTAGTGAATTGCGGGCGATCATTAGCGAGATGAACAGATCACTGGTAGCCCACGCTGAGGTTATACAGGATAGTCGGAACAAGGCGTGGAGAGCTGAGCCGCTTAAACTGGTTGCTGATCCCAGAACACTTAGGCAGCTACGCGGGGCGTTGCGATACTATGAAGCAAAGAACCTCATAGCCGCTTTCGATACCTACGCCGAGTACATGACCGACAAAAAATACGGGCTAGATCAGGATGACTGGCTAAAGGCAAAAGAGGTACCCGCCAATATATTCAGCTACTTCGCCAGCTTCAATAAGAAGAAACCTTACGACATCATACAGCGGTGCATTGCTCAACGTAACAATACTACTTTCGATAAAAGATGGTAAGTTATGATGTATTTGAAATACACGATTACTTTCGATAAAAGAGGGTAAGTCAACTATACGTCAAATGTCGTAAGTTAGGAATAACAATTCTCTACATAGTATTTATTAGTAATCTCTTATTTGACTACTCCAATCACTGACTTTTTGTTGGTGAAGAACGCGAGGCCCAAAAGCCTCATTGAATTGCCAAATGAAGAGGGGAATGAATAACCGGAGGCAGCGCAAAGAATTAACCCCGCTGTCACCTTTTGGACGATTTTCGTTACATCGGTGGCGCTTATTGCCATAGCCGCCCTATTAGGATATACAGGCTCTTCAAGATTTTTAAAGAGGCTATTACACATTCTTATAGAGGGGTCTATTAAATGTTGATAGAGGTCCGATGAACTCTTTACAAGGCGCCTCTACGATAGCCATGCTTAACTAAGCCTAGGTTATATTGCTGTTCATTTTTGGACAGACAGCATACAGCAATCGTACAGGAGAGGTACTATAGCGGGTAGGCTTAATAAATGCGATTTAAGACGCTTGGCTGACAAAACGAGGGTGTAGTCTACTTTTGCCAGATCGCTCCTCCACGGGGCTAATTTGCGCTTAAAGCTATAAATCCTTAAGCGCTTTCTTGTCGGCACTCTGTTTTATGCTGTTGAGCTTCGCCCTAGCCAGTTCCCGACACTCGCGCTCGTTTTTAATTAACACCTCGTCCGCAATCGTCAGTATGTCTACATAGGTAATCTTACAGCTTGAGCTAAATAGCTTGGAGAATAGAGCGGTTGCGGTTACTGTCCCATTATACCACTTGCTGTAGTAGGTGGTTTCGGTGCCGCAACGGACGGTCTGATGGTTGCTGCTCAGTTCAGGTTCTCCATATTTAGTAACGAATGCTGTTTTTAATTCCGGGCTATTATCTGCCTCAAATGAGATCAATAGATTATCGAAGAACATTAGATAGACATTGTTAATCTCAATGCCCGCTACGTCGTACTTTCTGAGATAGTAAACGCTGGTAGATGTGCAGCCAGAGACTCTATCTAAGACATAATCGGGCTTATAGCTTAATTTGTACAATATGCCAGTACTGCCTTCATATACATCACTCTGCGCTTCTTGAACGGCCAGACTGGAGCCTCGCGCATATTTCATTAAATCATTGACCGTTGTTTTGCCAATCTTAAACTTACCAATACCCTCTATTTTATCTTGAGCGTTTGAAGCTAGGCAAGCGAAGTAAAGTAATACGCTACAAAGGATCTTCATGATGTGGATTTGATTGCGGCAACCGTAGAACTTCACTGATACCATATGAGGCGTTTTCAGGCTTTTTAAGCCACGATCATATAAAATATAAAGGATAACTCAACACAGTAGGAAAACGCCGCAAATCGCATTTATTGAACTCTAGTAGTTACGTTGTCTACCAAAGGAGGGTAGCGTTGATAAGCCAACTCGATTAACTTCCTGAAATCCGCCCGTCTTTGTGAACTTCATTGTGTGGTTGAAGTTTCGCATTGAGTCGGATGGATCAATAGTAGAGAAGTTAAGTTTAGAGAGGGTTTCTCGTGGCATGGCTGCCGAGACAACGACCTGATTTTCGATTTGGCCGGTTGCTGAATTCAACTGGTTTACCAGGGCATGAACAACCACCTGACTGACGGGTAAATGCGCCTGTATTTCTCTGGCGACTCGTAGCAGGCAACTACATACATAATCCTGATAGATCTCATTAAATTTGCTCGCCGAAAGTGGTTTGCGGGAAAGTTTACCGCTAGCTAGTTGGGTAACAACAAAATCCGGGACCACCTCCGCCGTGTCAACCTCGACATCGACTTCTATGTGGTCAGCAGTGAAAGTGAATACGAGTTTTGAGCCTAATTGGCTGATGTCTTCAAAAGGCGCAAAGTACTCGATCACCTGAGCATACACGTTTGAGTCTTTTGCCAGGACCTGACGGCTTATTTCCTGACGCTCCTGCCACTCGGTAGTTAGCTGAATGTGTTCTTCCTGACGCTCCCTGGTAAGCTGTTCATCTTTATGGCGGGCGGTAAGGACTGCATCTTCAAGCCGTCGGATTTTTACGGGCTGACGCTTGAACAGCCGATCCAGAAAGCTAGGCTGATAGGAATCTAGCGCTTCCTGAGCTGATCGTTCATGTTCAGTGCTTACTAACGGAGGAGCTGGTGCTCCTTCCTGACGAATAGATTCCCAATCGATCTCGGTGCTACAATCGTTGTGAACGGACTTAATAACGTTTATGTAATTATTATAATCAGCAACAACTTGTCTGGCATCAGTAATAGCCTGTTGCTTTTGTAATTGTTTGTACTGCTGGGCAGCAATACGATTTCGTCGCTTGTTGTCACGCTCGATCTGCCGGGAAATGGCCGCAAACGAGCGCATTGTTCTTTTAAAGCTCATAAGTAGTGTGGAACGAATACGTTTTTGTAATAAGAGCGCCTAGATTTCCTGCTCCTCGACTTCGATTTCAGTAGGGATGTTTTCCATTTGAAACTTCTCCCACTCAGCCCGATCAATCGTATTGTTAGCCAGGGCTTGCTCAACGGCTAAGCTTTCGCGGTACTCACGAGCCTCAGCCGTAAGTGTCCATTTGGTTTCAATCCCCAAACGCTCAATCTCGGAACGAATCTGCGTCAGATCGACCCGGAAGAACTCCTTACGTGGATTGACTTTATTAACCTGATTATTCAAGAAGTGACGATGTAAGTCGCGCTCCAATGCGGGGGCATCATTGCTAAAGAGCATCGCATGCACGTCAAACTCAAAGGGTACTGATGCGTCGCCGAGCTCACGTACCCGGTCTAAAGGCTCTAGCCGCCGGGTCATGCCGATTTTGTAAACATGCTCGCCAAATGAGCCAACATTAGAAATGATGTAGACATGGCCTGACTTAGTCTGCTGTGCCATAGATAAGGCCCGCTGGTTTTTCTCCTGGGCAACCTGTAGCCTATTCTCTAACTCCAGAAGTTGCTGTTCAAAGACCGCCTGCTGCTCAGCGGAGGCTTTAGCGGCCTGCTGTTGCACCTTATCGATTGCTTTTTGAATAACGTCTTCCTGTTTAGCCGCTTCCCGCTGCGCTTTCTCAAAGTCACGCCGGGCTTTTTCTTCCTCGCGGATTTGCTCTTTGATCAGGCGCTGCTCTTCCCGCTCTTTTAACTTTAACTCATGAGCAATAGTAGCCCAGCGTAACTCCTCAAGCCGGGCCTGTAAGTATTCGTAGGTAATGCGAGCATCCCTAAAGGGCTTGCCTAGATGGTTAACTAAGGCATAAGCATCCTTAATTTGCTGAGCTAGGGTCCCGTAATTGTCATGCTTGACACTGGCAAGTATAGTATCCACTTTGCCGTTGAAGGCATCAGTAACGAAATTCACTGCACTGGTGCTCCGGACAAATTCGACATAGTCGCATTTAGCGGCAGTCCGGTTGGTTACCATCAAGCGGGTACGTTCGCGGGCTTTTTTCAATTCAGTACCGGCCTCCACGTGGGCATAGTCTTCCGCTAACTCATCAAGGAGCGTGTAAGACGGAATCAAATATTGATCACCATATCCGTTGAGCACATTTTTAAGGGCCTGAATCGTCTTCTCAAGTTCAGCTGCATTCCGGTTCGCTGCCAAAGCTTCACCGGCAATCTCCTCAGCGCGTTGGTCGGCAATGGCAATAATACGACCCGCTTCTTTTGATGCATCAACCAGCAATCCATCCGCCTGGGTCTGTAAGGTCCGAGCTTTTAATGCCGCCTGCTCGCGAATCTCTCTTGCCTGAGAGCGCGCCTGCCTTAGCTCCTCATCAGCAGCATATCGCAACCTGGCAGCTTCTGATCTTGCCTGGGTTAAGATTTGGACTGATTCATCCTGAGCCTGATTCCTGATTTGCTGGGCATATTGCTCGGCGTCAAGTATTGTCCGGTACTGACTAAGTTGATTAAGCTCAAAATTGAGTTGATTGAGTTCAGCGTTGAGCTGGCTAAGCTCAGACTTTAACTGATTTTCGCGTATTGCTGCATCCTTTGCTTGCTGCTCACTGGTGGTTCGCAACTGAAATAATTCTTTATCCTTGGCTTTAACCTTTCTTGATTGTTTAGCTAGGTATATAAGTGCAACAACTAATAAAAGTAATAGAAATGATGACATGGATAGATTAAGTTAAACTTCACTAAAAGCTTGTAGGATAGAATCACTACTATTGCTGTTAATGAATATTTGTATAATCATTTATATATTTATATAAAAACATATTTAATAACTCTATCACATCGATTGCACAGGGGGGATGAAAGAAACGGAGCCTACCGATTGGGGGTAAATGTTGGCAGTCCTGACGTCGGCTAAAAATGAGCATTGAGACTGACGCAGAGAAGCATTTTGAGGCGGTTAGAAGCCAAAAAAGAGCAGAACGCAGAGCTTATTGTAAATGAGGATGTTATCCATTTGCGTTTATCTTCATTGGTGCTAATGAAGATCACTCATTATCTGAAACGAAGGAAAAAAATACCTTAGTCTGATCGTAGGTAAATACATGCTCCGCAGCCTCACAGACTTAAGCTTTTTCGTTCAGAACTGGTTAGCACTTAACTTGCAGGCACACTGCTAGTGAACTAACTTAACATTATGAAAAAGATAATTTTAGTTGCAGCCACGCTAGTAGGTATTGCAACTTTTAGCGCTCAGGCACAAACAAGCGGATCAAGTGGTAGTAACAATAGTACCGGCAATGGCAGCACCGGATCTACTTCCCAGAATGGATCATCGACCAACAGTGGTAGTAACGGCTCGACCACGGGGTCAGGGTCAATGAACAGCGGCGGTCAGGGAGGAAACGGCAAGTCCAATCGTTCAGCTACCATGAGCAATGGCTCTACCAACAATGGTAACCAAAACCAAGGTAACAGCTCAATGGGAAATCAGGGTAGTACGTCGACGTCTAGTCAAGGTGGCGCATCGAGTGGTGGTGCCCGTAAAGGGAAGATGAGAAAATCTAGTTCGACTACCTCAAATCAATAAAGAGAATGGCTTGAGATAAATTCAGAGCTAGCGTTTTGACACCGCCCGAACCAGCAATAGTTCGGGCTTTTTTGTGCTGTATGCGCGCGTTTTTTTATAAGTGTCTAAATTGTCGCAATTACCATTTCCCATATAGCCGCAAAAACACTTAAACTGAATAGTAGTGGCCGTTTTTACCCGTAATGGTAGCACTCTTCAACAATATAAATGAATAACTTTTATTTGTTCTTTAAATTCATCTTCACCTTGTATTGAACCTATTTCTACAAGCATAATATTTTCGACTAATCAATTATATAAATATATAATTGATTAAATTGCAGTATGTCAGCGAGAGATAAAAAAGCCTTACTATTTGATCCAAGCCAACCATCCACACATCGGCGGTTGTATCGAGTCATTAAAGCACTGCCAGAGGGCATTTATGCAATAGATATTAACCGCAAGCGATGGACAGTAGGACAGGGGCAGCGGGGCTATTACTGGGGCTATCTCGTAGTTGAGGTTGGCAGACTGATCGGGAAGGATCGAGACAAAACGGATAAGATATTGAACGCGTTATTTCTGTCAGAGTCGTACGAAGTAGCCGGGGAAACAGTGGCTGTAGTTCGCTCCCTTTCGGATTTAGATCCGGCAGCGGCATCGATCTACTTTGAAGATATTGCTAACTGGGTCTGGGTAAAATTTAACGTTCGACTAACTGAACCAGATCCAACCAAGCGAAAGAGTTTAAAATAGGGTAGGTTGAATAGGTTAATGGTGAAGTAATCAAGCAAAAGGCCGGATCTAGTCCGGCCTTTTCTAATTGTCTTCTTCTACGGCCCCAAATAATACTTGTAGAGAGGCGATATAACCTGAAGCTATTATTCACGTGTTAAATGTCCTTGGCTCTACTTCCTGTATTAGAATTGATAAAGCGTGAGGGACGTTATTACCACTTTACACTGGCAAAGGAGTCAAACTCTTTCGCGCTGTGCCAATGGTTCCTATCTCTTCTGATTGCTGGTTTTCCTCCAATACCAGTAAGGTAGCTGCATAGTATTCCCATGCGGGCTTAATAGCCAGGTAGCCGATCGAACGTCGTACTAGATCAGGTATGTCTTCAACCTGCACCTTATCACGAACCAGTTGAGGAATACTTTCCCGTACATACGTGCAGATGCGATTATCAATATCCGGCTCGGTTAAGTCGGGACGTACCCGCTCAAGTGCGGACTGCAAAGAATGACGCTGGGCGCGTCTAATTAATTTAGTGACTAGGTTCATCGCTGTTTTGGTTTGATAGCCTTAAAATGAATTTACGGGGCTAGTAGTAAGGAACTAGTGTTGCTGTACATACATAGCCGGGAATATAGCCGCTGATCTTGTTGAGGTAGAAATAACTGTTGCTAAACACCAGACTGCCGGCTCTGACTTGCTTGATTTGGATAGGGCGCATTAAATCGAGCGTCGCAACATCTTCAGGTGAGAGGTAAACGGGTATAGCCAGTGAGCGGGGCCGACGAAGCACTCGTTTTAAGCCAGAAAAATAACGTGGTATCAAGGTTTGCTCTCGTTGAGAAAACACCCGATCAAAGGCTAGTGAGAAGTTGTTCGCAGGTGTTTTAACAGCTACCGGTCTAATACCCCACCAGCAACCCGTTAAGCGTACCGGATTCTTTTGAATTGTGTTGTCGGGCGTGATCATACTGGCCAGCACTTCGACCGTAACACTGGGCTCAATCAAAACAAGCCGGGGCGTTGTGCTGCTGCGTTCAACGGTGCGCTCACTACCTTTACCTGTTACCCGGCGGGTTCTGATTAACACCAGGCTTCCGTAGCCAGTAACCTCTTTGTCACTGTTCTGGCAAGCGGCAAATTCAAGTTCGAATAGATCCGAGACGGTTGGCAAGTTTCCAGCGGTAGTCGTTATCACTCCATCACCGAATAAGGTTTTTAACGGGTCTCGTTTTCGGTTTGAACTACTAATTTTGGCGGTTGAGATCTCCGATAGAAAATCAAATTCTTTCCAGCGTACGTTGTTGCGCTGCCCGTAGGGCTCAAGCGTCACGGCCAGTTCGGGTTCATCGGATTCCTCGACCTTACTGGACCAGTCGATTGCCTGTCCCGTATTGGCGATGACTGAATCCAGCGGGATTAGTCGGACGGTTTTGCGCATCTCATCCACTTCATAGGTGGATGAAGCCATTAGGGCGAACGTGACCAGTAGATCCGCGCAGGTGAGTTCGGGCAGATTACGCGAGACCAGCCACGTATCGCCAGGGCGGATAGCGGAATCAGGCGTAAACGTCACGAAGCTGCTCTCGGGATCAACTGGCACCGAACCGGTGAAGTCCGCTACAATCGTGCGTTTTTGGGCGTAGAAGCGAATGGTTATCTGATCGCCCGGCGCACAGGTAACGTACTCATCAATACTAAGTATATCGGGCTTAGTACCAGAGGGATTGTAAAAGCCGCCAACGGAAAAGTAGCTTTCCGCTACGATCTTACCGTTCTTTTGGATTTGCAGGGCCGCTTCCATCGCCCCATAACTAACCGTAACCCCAAAGCGCTGGCTTGCCTGAACGTGAAGTCGCATGGCCGTATCAGCAACGTAGGCTTTAAGGGCAGGCCGAAAGTTGTTTTTGGCTCCGTCATACCAAAGTCCATCTTCTGACGCATCCACAATAAAGGGTATGGGGTTCATTTCCATACGCCTACTCGAGGTAAACACATAGAACGGGGGGTGGTCAGCACCGGGCGGGCCTACCGTGACGCGGGCAGTTCGGGCTTGCACCCACTCGTCGTCCTGATTATTGGCTTCGTCATCGACAAAGGGCACAGCTAAGCGCTTGATTAGCTCGTCCTGTAGCCAGTTACCAGCTGGCCTATAGCCCGATTCGACAAACATCTGCTCAATGAGCGTATGCACGTAGACAGCTGGAAAGATAGCGTCGTCTGCAAATGTGTCGGCATCGTACGCACCGTAATCGACCACCGGGTAAACCACGCCCTTCGCGGCTCCGGCAAGGGCTGATATACCAGCAAGCGTCCACTTATGATCAAAGCGGGAAAGGTCCAGATCGCGAAGCGATTTCTCGCCAAGCACTTCGAATAGGGCCTTCTTAGTCTGGTAGAGATTCACCGACCAGCCGCCTTTGAACGACTTCAACTCCGCTTTGCCGTAAAAGACAACTTCACCCTCTGAGACCAGCTTAGCATCAAGTGGGATGTAGGGATAATCGCCCCCCGAATCAATTTGCTCAGCGTTCTGGGTAAGATCACGCATGAGCATCGTATCAGGCAGCGTAAAGCTATTTGAATACGTGAGCTGGATCGTGTCGGGCTTGGATAAGTCGTTCGCCTGAAAGTTTAGACTTACATCGACCTCGGCTACCCAGGTGTTGTTCAAATGGAGGCCATCTTGCATTACTATTTAACTCTCTGATTTTGTGTAAATACCTATTCTTTAGCGTCAATAAGATACTAAATTATTGACATATATCATTGAATACCAATAATATATCTCGTACTTTTTTTGCATTTCGAGCTAGTCAGTAGTCTAGACGACGACGTTTTTGCATTGGTATTGTATGAAGTCTGACGCCTCCCCGCTTAGGTGAGTCATATTTGGTGTAAACAGCACTACGCACAGCGTCTAGTGCATGATTATAGGAATCGATTGGCGTATTTGTTGCAAGCCCACCGGCCATAATCCATTGATACTTCCTGATCTCCTGGCGAAGGTTTATACTGCGCTTGGTGTAGTGTACAGTGTACTCACTTAATTTCTGAATACCGGCGATAATTGAGCCAGCTCCTTTTGTGCAGGCGCTTATGTTAAGCCCTGACAGCCATTCTCCAGCCTGTGTTGTTGCCCCCCGGCTTATTTCTTCAATGCTCTTGGGCTCTGCGCTATCGGCTATTACCTCTTCGGACTTCTTTAAGCCTACTACATGCGCCCGTTGAAGTATATCAAGATTAGTTAGGCCCCGCTCATAGATCAACTCGTCCAAGTACATATCCCTGCCGTTTATGCCAATACGCACAAGGGCTGTAGGATCGTTGGAGTAGCCAAAGTCCAGGCCGTAGAAATTAACATCACAATGCGGAAAGTCGTCTACCTCAATCCAGTCGGGATAAATTAAAGCCTCTGAAGAAGGCCTAGGGTCTTGCTGATACAAGCTATTAAACGAAATCGGGCTATCTTTCCTAATTGCCTCCATACGTTCCTGAGAATGACGCTCAGGCCACAAAGCCTCGTCTATTCCTCTGTAATCATAGGGTACTATATCCGCTGTTTTTAGGGCCGGAAAGCTGATCACTTCCCAACCTTTAGGATTTGAGGGAGAAAAGTAATTGTCACGCTTTAGAAACCTGGCTGCGGGATCGTCCTCATCCCACCGAGTCGTCACATAAAGCAACTGGCTGTGGTTGTGAAAGCGCGTTTCGACAACATCCACCAACCAATTCCAGGTGTTCTCGCGAATGGTCATGCTTTGAGCCTCGAGTCGATCTTTCAAAAGGTCGTCGAGTATAGCAATATCAACCGGATCTCCGGTAAGCGGCCCCTGTCTACCGACGGTCTTCAGCGAACCACCATAGCCAACAATATCGAAACGTTCTGTTGTTCGGGTAACGGCCTCATCTTTGGCAGAAGCTAGACGGACATGAGGGAATAACGCCTGATAACGAGGGGAGACTATACGTTGCTGAATCTCGCGGTTGAATTCTTTAGCCTTTGATGCCGAGTAACTAAGTACGGCTACTCGAAGATCAGGGTTTACGCCAAATAAATAGGCAGGTAATGAACGCGTAGATAACTCGCTCTTGCCATGCTGAGGGGGCATAAATACCATAAGCTTCTTGATATCTCCTGCCGCAAAACGTTGCAACCGATCACAGATCACCTCATGAAACCAGGTCATTTGATAATCGGGCTTAAGTTGAGGAACGAACCGGCCAAAATGACGACGGGCTTTTTCTCGCTTAATCTGCTCTAACTGAATTAGCTCAAGGGTTAGCGGTTGCATTGTTGATCTTGGCTAGTAGTTCATCCTGTAGCCGATTTAGCTGCTCATCGCTCAGGGTGCTTAGATCACTGTGATCGATTCGCCCCGAATGTTGATGTTCTATCTTATCCCGCCAGTCGTCAGGCTGCCGGTTTTTAAGCCAGTTTAATGCGGCTCCAGCGTCGGGAGGAAGATGCTTAGTAACAATCTTCTTCTTGTATGAATCCTCCATCAGTTCGCTGTCGGGTAACGCTAGCAATAGAGACTGTCCATCTACTTTTTCAAAGGTCACTTCGTTGTAATTGTAGCCCGTAGCGCGTTTAAAGAAGCCTTCAGCTACCCGCATATCAGCACCAGTCTTCCCGGCTTTGACTGAGGCCGAAAAGTCAGGATACTTCTTATACCACTCCTTGATGGTAGACTCGGCTACGCCCAAATGCACTGCTAATTGTGCATCGGTTGCCCCCTTCAGCAAACAAAACAACCGGGCCTCCTCATTGAAGGCCGGTTGATACTTAGTAGGGGCTCCCATTTTCTTATCAGCCATTGGTATAGTGCGATTCACCCTCTACCTGCTCGGTGGGCAGCGCTAGGTAAGGAGTGTAGTTAGCCGAAAACTTATGCCCCAGCTCCCACTTAAAGCGCCCGATCATGGCCAGCGCATAGCCTGCTGCTTCAAATAGTACATTAATCGTTGTTTGAGATTTAGGCTGGTCCCATAGCTTAACCTTCAACTCGAATGAACCAAAACCGAGTTGAATATTATGTTTGACGTAATAGTCATACTCTTTATCTAGGGCGAGCAGGCATTCAGTACTATATTCTTTATTGCGGATTTTTGCGTCAAGTGTACGTTCTTCCAAATCTTCGTCAGTCGGCACGCTGGACCGAAGAATACGGGTGATGCGAATAGGTTCTTTCTCAAGATCTGGATAGGTCTCAACCAAATAAACCTCTATGGGCTGCCCCTCAACATAGGGGTTAGGATTGTTAAATAATGTTTCGGCGAGGCCAACCGCAGCTCGGCGGGCATTCAGGAGGTTATTATCAAAAAAAAGCCGCTGAATATAAGTCCCTGTGTTGTCGTCGCCATAAACTAGGTAGGCTGGTGTAAGTTGTGTTTCCAGTATCATTTTTAGCTGAATTTAGTGCGCTGCGTGACGCTTTGTTACATACGCAATATAATCAATTATATAAATATATAATTGATTATTACACTCTCATACTAGTTATTTGCAGATTGACTTTAATATTGAAGCATCGTAAATACAGTTATACTCTTCAAGCAGCGAGGAGGAAACCCTTGTTGCTTAAAGCTAAAAATTCGACTGTAAATAATAAGCTGTAAATGCTGACCAATCAAGTGCGTTACTTAAATTTATTGTTCACACTCTATAGTAAGTTATTCGAAAGGTAGCGTAAGCGGACTTTTCGGATAACTTACTAATCAATCAGCTTAATTAGATTAATCTGTTTAATTAGTTTAAGGAAGATAATATGCGTCTTATAATATTGACTGTCAAGGTATTAAAAGACTATTTCGGAACCACTGACCCTATGTATCGGAACCACTGACCCTATGTATCGGAACCACTGACCCTATGTATCGGAACCACTGACCCTATGTATCGGAACCACTGACCCTATGTTGTTAGGGCTTTTGACTTAATTGCTTTGGGTGGCTGTATTGTTACCCGATCCG
This sequence comes from Spirosoma liriopis, assembly GCF_023196085.1. Classification (NCBI taxonomy): domain Bacteria; kingdom Pseudomonadati; phylum Bacteroidota; class Cytophagia; order Cytophagales; family Cytophagaceae; genus Spirosoma; species Spirosoma liriopis. The sequence goes on along the minus strand of NZ_JALPRF010000015.1, from coordinate 17,552 downwards.
AGTTATCGTGTGTAAGTCCGCTGTAACCTGAAATGATTCCGGCTCGAACAAGCTTATCAAGGTTATTACTAAGCTGCTTAGTTGCTTTGCTTGGCTTAATATTATCAGTCTTGTTATAATCACAAAGATCAATCAAGAAGCCCCTATCATATTCTATGCACTGTGCCTTGTCTTGAAACTGGTTGAACCTAGTCTGTATCTGAAACCCTAAGACAATAGCTTTACTATCTTTATTAGCATCTAAGTGAAGTAAGCTATCAAAATAAATGCTTGCTCTTTGGCCAAATAAATGCGGTTTGCCTGGCAGTAGTTCCCCAGAAAAGCGAGTAATGACAGACTTATCAAAATGAAGATTTTTGTTCAAAGACTCCTTTGGAATAGACTGGTATTCTTTTTTAACTGAGTAGGTAGCCTCTAGCCTGAATAATTTAACTCCCTTCTCCTCCTTAAGCACGGCTCTGCCTCGGCCGGTCTTCTTGTTAACCTGTTCTCCTATAATGCTTACTGTAATTGACATCGACGCTAAGTATTCAAGTACCTCGCTAAACTCTCTTCTTTGTTGTGTATTAAACTTACCTTCTCCACTGGGCTTTAAAATTAGCTCCATTAACTCACTGATAGGCACATCACGATAAATTGAGCTATCACGGATGTTAGCCCATTTCATCAAAGCGAAGAATGTTTGTAGGACTTTGGCATCCTTTAGCTTCATTAGCTTATCGGCAAACTCTTCGGCCGTTTTGATGGCTAGTTTATCATGATCAAAGATAAATTCTGTTTCAGTTTCTCTCCCTTGAATCTTATAGGTGGTTTTTCTAGTTCTTGGATTAGGGCTACTACCTTCATATTGAGCTATTGCAGTTGATCTATTCGCTCCCTTTGTTGCCCGGCCCCAGTTATCGGCTACAAATTTTGGCATACTCCATTCTGTGCTAGGATCCAGTTCTTTACTGTTACTAAATAGCCTTCTTGTCCTATTGTCAGCTCCAGGCTTATCTTTTTCCTGTTTCTCTACTGATACACCTCTTTCTTTATCCCTCTCTGCTAACCGCTCAAGCTCCTGTTTATTTACATCAATGTACCAAGAAACAGCAACTTCTAACGCAAGTGAATTTAAAACTTCACTCAGCAACATACTTGCCATTTCGTCACTAATAGGTCCTATCGTCCCGCTTTCCCCTTTGGTATTAAGCCCGTAAGTGAGTGTATAGTAGTATTTATATCTATCGCCTGGCTTAGTGGTTTCGTCTGCGTCGGTGTAATGCAAATTGACAGAAGCAATTACTTCCTTAATTAAAGGTAATACCTCATTAACTTGCCCTTCCAAGTTTGGGAAGCCTTCCGTATCCCATATACCAGCCTTGATTTGCCAGAGAATATTAAGGATAAACTCTTTAGCCTCCATTCCCCGAGGCAATAGCTTAAATGTTGTAATGTCTATGGGTGGTTCAGCGCGGAATGTGTATTCAACTCCAGATACGGGATCTGTACGTTTTATTTCAATGGGTACTACTTGTTGATAATCCATGATTTAAGGTTAACGGTTTGATGACTGGAAAGGAAAATTCGAGACTATGGAAGCTCAGAATATCGCAATTCTTAAGACTCAATCTATTGTGTTGATCCGAGTTCAGTTTCCGCTGCTTAGTCTACACATAAATGTGAAGTCCATATATTGCCCGTCAAATACAAGTAGCGCTTTTGGTCTAGGACCATACCTGTTTTTAGCTACTGTCAGTTCACGATCCTCTGTTTGTCCAGGAGCAAAAGCTGTTTTCTCGGCGTCTTGAGGTTTGCCAACAGTGAGTGCCATGTCAACAGTGTACTCAATTGAGGCGCTGCCCAGAAAACTAGTTAAGCCTTGTTCTTTCTGGCCATTACGACTTTGGTGTGATATTAGAAGAAAGGTAGCACCAGTCTGATCGCACATGTTACGTAGATTGAGCATGATATAATCAATTTTTTGTTTGAGTTCGCGCCCATACTTCTGATCAACCGGAATTTCATGAAGCGAATCAATAATTACTAGTGGTGGCTTACCATACAGTTCAGTTATTCGATTCAGTTGTCGAATCTCTTCTGCAAAATCGAAGATGGCATTAACGGACCCATTTGTTCCTTTTTCGAAAAAATCTTTGGTTTCTCGGATTGTAATTCGACTAGAGGCCTTAGCAATTGTTTCTTTAGCTTTGACAAATTGTTGTAGGTCATCTTCCAACAAAGACTCTGGTCTTTTCTGTAATTTTTTAAACTTAATCTTTCCCACTCGCTGGAAGAGTCGAGTGACCAACTGAGCCTTAGGCATTTCAAAAGAATAGATGACAACTGGTCTTTCATCAATCGCTGTATCGAACCCGATCTGCAAAACTAAGGCCGTCTTTCCACTACCCGGTTCCCCACCAACAATGACTATTCCGCGTAAGCCATCCAAGTCTTCATCAAATTCTTTAAAATATGTTTTAAGTCCATCTCCCTGAGAACCCATTTGTTGGCAATATTCCTCTAAATAATCTTCTAGAGTAGGCCATTGTGATTCGATAAGGGGCGTTTCTAATAAGTCATCAAGTTCAGTGGGTATTTGTTCCATTTGTCTTATTGTTATTGTTAAGATCTTGATCCCAATAAGCTGGGTATCCATTGACTTGGCCACTCCATTTTATCAGCCATTCATTTACATCTTTGCAATCGGTGGGTAATGTCTTGGTTGAAGCTGAGATTCTCTCTGCAAGAAATAAAGGTGCTAGTTTCTTAACTGCTTCCTGGCCAGCACCATCTGAATCGAGAAAAAAGCAAACCTTGAGCCCCCTAAATAATTTAACCCATTCAGGCTTGAAAAGAGTAACACTATTGATGCTTACAGCAACCCCCCCCTTTTGAGTAATGGCCATTGTATCAAAGGCACCTTCGGTTAAATAGATTTTACTACCAGGCGCTAAATTCTGCAATACATCAATGTTGAACATTGTTGAAGGTGTTCGCTCACGCAAGTATTGATACTTCCACCCGTTGGTACTTGGGTTGCCGATGCAACGGGCTTGAAGATTGACGATCTGGTTATTGAAATAATAAGGAATTACAATTGGGTGTTGAAAGAACATGAAACCTTTTGGTGAAAAAAGTCCCGAAGCTTCTAAATCGGTGCGACTATACGTTGAAGTCAGAAAGCTAGCCGTTGCCTTTACGTCTGGAATGACAAATAAGCCGAAGTGCCGAATTGTCTCTAAGCTAAAGGCCCTACCAGTTAAGTAAGTTAGTGCTTGCCGCTTTATGTCAGTAGCTTGATATTGCTTACAGAAGGCTTGCAAAGACGAATAGATTGGGCTAAATTGTTCAGAAGGTACAGTTGGCTTTTCATTTTTAGTTATAACTGGCTTAGCTATACGTTGAGTTATACGAGGTTGGCCGTCAACAATACCTAAATATCGGCTTTTCATTTCTCTTACTGCCTCTGAGAAACTTAAGCCATTGCCTACACTTGTATAGAGATCAATTGTGCTACCAGTTTTACCACAACCAAAACATTTAAACCGACCATCTTTGGGATATAGTTTTAGGGAAGGCGTCTTTTCATTATGGAAAGTGCAATGGATTAGGTTTTGCCTATTGACCTGTCGACCTAGATCAATAGCGATCTGAACGATGTCTAATGCTTTCAGGTCTTCTAATATGCGATCCTCCGTAAACATCCCTATGTCTTTAAAAAATCAGATTGCTATTTCTTGTTTTATCGTCAACGGAAATCTCTCCACGTGCGGGAGAGTTTGATATTTCACCATTTTTTGCCAGACAGTCGGAAACCAGACGCTTTTTGAAGTCGTCGGCATCGATACGTGGGGCTTTATGAACGGTTAGAGAGAACAAGGCAATTACCAGTAATAACGGTAATTCTGATTATCAGTTAGTTATCTTCCTTTTTATTTCCTTTTGCCAATTCGCGCTTATGGTTTCTTACCAAATTGGCAACAATTTCGCGCACCTTGTCTGACATATCGATTTCGTTGTCTGCGCACATTGCCTTAAAGTCCTCTTTAAGTCTTGGACTAATCTTAATATGTAAGTAGCTGGTTTCCTTTGCCATACCCTTCTAATTTGTAATACCCAAACATAAAAAAACATATTAACAATGTCAACACAATTGTTGTATTTCCAGCGTCAACACGTTAACTTTACACACGTTAAACGGTCGTTCAAGGAGTGTAAAATATGGTATTAAATGGAGCAAAATCAGGTTCCGATAATCTGCGACACCAACATATGGTATTACATAGCAAGTGGGCAAATCCCTGAGTCTTCGCTTGCAGATAAGTATTTAGTTGGGACTTTCTTGACTGGTTACGAGCTATGCACAAGCTTTCATCTTGTCAAAAATTACGATCATATTAAGCAAGCTGTATCAGCTTATGTCAAAGCGCCTATAATTACGACTACACCTGTGGATCATATTAGAGCTATTTCGAGTTCGACTCATGATGCTGACGAATGGGATATTCTAAGTGATGTATTAACAGCGATATTCAATTTAGAAAAGCTACCCGATCCACATGGCATAAAGAAACTCCTTGAAAACTATGAGGAAGATTTAATTAGAAAGAACAATCATTTAATTAATTCAGCAAACTCCGTCCGGGAGCAACTACAACGAGTAGGGCGAGGTCAACACAAACGCTTAATGAATGACAAGGCGGCTAAAGATTACCATTTAGAACTCTCCAAGGAAGTTATTACTAACTACATGGGCGGCCTTGTTATAGATTGGCAGGCCTTCGATCTGTTCCTCGTTGCTTTTGACGAATGGTCTAGACAATTGTCAATTCACCCTTCCATGGTTATCAAGCCTAATGATTGGGTGGATTTATTAAATCTAGTATATGTACAACCTGGGTCATTGTACTGGACAAAAGATGAGAGAAGAACTAAGAAATTTGTTATTCAACGAGGATACGCACACTATCTAGTGAATTAGCAAGCATGGCTAAAAAATCAATTCAATTAATAAATGGTCCGGTCAAGTACGTAGCTTACTACCGGGTATCTACAAAAGAGCAAGGCGGGTCCGGTTTGGGCCTCATGGCTCAGCAAACCGCCGTAGCCGGTTTCGTGAAAGGGGTTATAGTTGCCGAGTACACTGAGGTTGAATCCGGCAAGAATAACCAGCGCGTTCAACTGGCAGCGGCCATTGACCGGGCAAAGAAAGAGGGGGCGGTTTTAGTGATCGCCAAACTAGACCGTTTAAGCCGCAATGCTGCTTTCATCTTTGCGCTAAAGGACTCCGGCGTAAACTTCCAGTGCGTTGATATGCCGGACGCTAATACGCTAACTATCGGGATCTTTGCGACGCTGGCACAACATGAGCGCGAATTGATCAGCTCGCGCACAAAGGCCGCTTTGCAGGCTAAAATAAGCCAGGGCGCAACGCTAGGCAAACCGGAGAACTTGACCGCTGAGGCTCAATCCAAAGGGGTAGCGGGCAACGTAAAGCGGGCGGCAGCGAATGAAAACAACCGGCGGGCCTCCTCAATGGCTCAAATGATGCACAAGGGCGGGAAGAACTACACACAGATTGCTGAAGAGTTAAACAGCGCAGGGTTCCGTACCTCAATGGGTTTTCAGTTCCAGGCTACGCAGGTAATGCGATTGCTGAAACGGACTAAGACAAATGTCTAACTTTGCCGGACAAAGTTCTTTTTTGAGATTTCACCTACGGCTTATTGTCGTATCTGAATGCGAAAACTCCCCATGCAGGTAAGCCCCGGACATTTAGTAATAAATATTTCACTAATCGGGGGATTGAGCTATTAAGAACTAACACAACACACACTATCCACTAAAACAACATGAGCTTAGCAACGGAGAAAGACGAGGTTTTGTCCTGGCTAAAGGACAAACGCGAGGTTGATCTAACCGACTTTAATTTACATCAAAAAGACAGCCCAGATAAGCATTTTGTCGATCTGTTTTACGTGCACCTTATTGAGCTTACTTCGTCTGGTTTCGTTGAATATGAAACAAACAACGATCAGTTAATTGACTTTGAGCGAACAAGTATAACCCCCGCTGGTCATGTCTTTTTTGTGAATGGAGGATATGCCGCTATAGAGCAAAAAGAGCAGCGAGAACAACGGCAAAAGAGATTGAAAATGGTTTTTGAGTCCAGTTCCGCTATAGCTGCTGTAGTGGCTGCTTTGGCTGCCGCACTTACGTTTATACTAGCCCCTAGCGAGAATGATGTAAAAACGTTGCAGTCTGAGGTCCGTAGCTTGAATGCGCAAGTAAAGGCATTGCAAAGAGCAAACCATAGCCCCTAGTGTAGCCTTCTGTACTGATTGCTGACTAGAATGTGTAACGGATTAGACGTTGTACCCACAAAAAGGTACAAGGGGCTATACTTTCCCTGTATCCTTTCAATGTAACTGATTATCAGACTTTTAGAAAAATTGCACCCCTTTTTGTTACAAATTTGTTGATTGCTAGGTAATTGGCTAAAAATACCCCCTATTTTTAGGGGGGCTTTCCTCTTTTGCCCCCGCCCTTTAGCGTTTTAGAAATTTCCACTTTCCACGTTGCCGAATATATGAAAGCCCGGATCAGTTATGATCCGGGCTTTGCTTTTATCTATTCACAAATTGATTAGGGCCGAACCAGCTTGATTTGTTGGCGCTGAGTAGCCGTGCTTACATCCAAGAGAAGAATACATTGTTCACTCCCCAACGGCAGGCTTTCTCGCTCTTCTGAACCGACCTCCGCCATGAAGTAAATTAACTAGTTTTGGCTATTTCAGAATGTATTTAATGACAATGGACATCAGTACTGTACCATTTACAAGTATTATCGTCGGATAAGGCACATCTAAACACGTAACCATCTATGCATAACTCATCGCCGCATTCACAGTTATCAATTGATCTTCCCTCAGATTCAATAAAAGACCGTAATTTTTGTATCTCTTCACTTACTATGAGAGAGCCAATTACCTTCTGCCCGTTTTTTAAAGTAAAAGTCGAAGTCTTTTCCATTTTTATAGAGAACTTTTATATTATTTGATCAAAAACGCAAATTATATATGAAAATACTATATGTAATATGTTTCGCATTGCTATACCTGTCTTTAAGCATTTCAAATGCTCAAATTCCAAATGACACTCTTCCAAGCCATAAGCTACCGCCTATTGAAGCAATTTATACAAATATTTTACCTACTGAGTTAACAGTAAAAAAGCTTTGTGAAACTGACTCTGGACGAAGAATATTAATAAAAAATCTTGACTCACTTACACTTCTTGATATTCGCTATCAGTGGGAGGGGAGGAGAATGCAAAAGGAACAAGATATTCCTGACACGTTCAATTCTTACCTTGAACAACTATTTGAGTTGAGATGTAGTGGCACGCCAGGTTGGATATTTAGTTTTGAGCCTCGGATGGGCTTTTTCTATTATACAGGAACTCTTGGTCAGCCGCAACGGATTGGGTGCGCAAGTGCAGGCGATGGAGGCAATGACGATGATTGTAATTTAACTGTCAACCTAAAACTCCCAAGTGGATGGCAGGTGTGTAAAATATTATATAAGCAACGGCAGAGGAGGCATGGTAAACTTGCAATCACACCAGCGTATTGGCTTGAAGACGACAATTCAAACAATCCAAAGTTTGGGGGATATCAGCTTCTATTTACTGGGCACGGTGATCGAGAGAATGCCTCTTATTTTTATCTAAATGACGTTAGAATTTTGGCGCTTAAGGCTAATTTAAGTAACAACGATCGGTCTATGTGTGGATGCGATATGCCACAAAAACCTAAACCTGTCATTGCAAACTATCCCAAGCCCAACTCTCCACCTGCTCTAGCAAAGATGAATTTAAATCTTGCTAATAAACGAGAGAACATGATAGATTTATATATTTCAAATGCTGGAAATAAAACTGGCAGAATGTATTATAGAATTGATGTAGTTACCGATAAAGGACTAGAAAAGCGTTATATAGAAGGATATGCAGATGTAGATCCTAACACCGTATATCATCAAACTTTACATGAGTGGGGAGCAAAAGGATGGAAAATAGTTTACCGAAAAGCAGAATAGTTTTAACAAAAGTATATAATTCTATACAGGCATAGTTACCCAGCGGGGCAATTACATGTAGGTACACGAATTAAGCCAGCTTGCGTAACTACCCCTTTTATTCTTTTGCAAATTATTTTGCAGATTCTTTTGCACTTTTTCTAGCACATTTCGCGTTCTTTACATGAATACAAAAATGAACAATCGAATGAACGCAGAAATGCACGTTTGACTGAACAGGATTGTGTGCTGTTGAACTGTTATGTTATGTTACTGATATTATAGATGGAAACTGTTATTAAGAAAAACCCTAGCGATATTGCCGAGGCAATGGCGCAGGATGAAAAAAAGGTAGAAGAGTATGTTCGATCAGGCGATAAGACAAAAAAGCCCGAAGGAGTCAAATTTGTCAAATTATTTACCATACCCTCTCATAAGTGACGAGGATGGTTTTTTATTCACTACTGACGCGGGTATTGAGTATCGGATATTAACCCGCCCCGATGCTGACTATTTCCCAGACTTAGAGTTTGCTGAGTCAATATTTTCGTTCTCTTTCTATCCGGCCAATAATGCCGAACCCTCCAAAGAAAGCGACCCTCGTATTGAGTGTACTGTAATTTATGCACTCGTTCTTATCTTCGACTCCCGCCCCGACGTCGTTTTGTCGTTTACGTGTAGCACCAAGGACGGACGCGAGCGGCATAGAAGTATCTTGTTCGGGAAATGGTTCAGTCAATACGGCGGGGGTTACACGCGTATCAAGCGCTCAAATCCCCAAACAAGTTTCTACGCATACACCATTTTCTTAGCGGATCACCCACACTCTGAACAAATCAAAGAAGAGTTCGAACGGGTGTATATCAACAAATAGCCCGCTGCCTGTTTAGCCTCGCCAGTTTCAAAAACGACCAAAAACTGAATACTTACGCATACTGAGCCGATGAACGCGAATGTGCATTTGCTCAGTATGTTCATACGCTTGTTCGCGAGTTGTATCTTTTCTGCATCAAATAAAATACGCCTTAACACTGCATATCAAGCTAATAATGAGGGCAATTTATTAACTTCGCCGCCTTTCACACCTTGATAAATTACTAACAGTGAGTTTTAGTAAGTGGCTGTTCTACACAGTATTCATGGGCGCTCTACCGTTCATTATAAGGTTTTCTTTCTATGTTATAAGGAAAGATTTAGACTCTACTTATATCATAAACGCTATTGATATGGTCACTTTCGGCCTAGTTCTTAACATTACAAATCTTAACGACCTCGAAAAATGGGATAATATTGAGGAGAAAACTAAAATTGAATATAGGCGAATCTCATTAGGGTTAATCGTTTTTTTATCTGCCTTTCTTGGCTTCACATATGTTGCTGATTTAGAGAAAACTAATATCTATGACATTTCTGTTATAAAGGGATACATGGCCTTTTTTGCGGTTATCTCATTGATATTCATAGGGTCTATCAATCTGCGCTACAGGAAGGATTGACTGATGATAGGACTAAACGTTTTAATCTTCGTTGCTATAATTTTTGGCTGTTATGTTTTATATGTAACAGCGGGAAACTTATGGCATGTAATGAAAGCTCGTTCCCAAAATGAGAATGTTTTCGATCTTATAATGGATCGGATTGGTGGTCAGGTGATGTTATCTGCTTTAGTGGACAGTGTTTTAGAAGAAAAAACTGTGAGTTATATTATAATTGACCCTAAAGGAGAGCAAACAGCAGTAGCGTCTGAAAACTACTTCCGTGAATTGAACATTTCTTCTGCTTGGGCTGCGCAGCTCATGAAAAGCGGTAATCATTTTATAAAACAAAGGCTATTCTTCAGTGCTCTTGTTCCTCTTCAATATTTTTTCATGTCTAAAGGTGTTGATCCGCTTAATGTAACTGAACTCGCTTACCGTTCAATTTACGACACTTTTAAGGCTGTGCTGTCATCAAATAGCTCTTTTAATGTAAGTGAGTACATGCTTGCAATGGCTCAGATGCATTTTAAGTATTACGCAGATAGACAACATATAAAAAGACTTAAGGAGACAATGAAGCAGATAGAAGAACGTAAGTCACCTAAAGGCTTCTACATTAGTAGCGTTGCAGATAAGATAGAGTTGGCAGCTATTGTTAATAAATTATCTGAAGAAGAAAAAAAATACATTCAATTATACCTGAAGAGACTCAACATTAATGAAATAGCCCTTGAAATGAATATAACACCACAAACTGTTTTAAGAATCCGCCGAAGGTTAGCCTCTCGGTTATTATCAACCATAAAACTCAGGGAAGGTAAATAGTACTACTTTTCTCTAATATGAATGTAACTTAATTATACTAACTATTGATTAATTCACTACCAATATCTCATCCCAGCGCGTTGTATAGCGCTTACTTAGCCATTCCCGTTTCATTGGCCAATCAGGGTTAAACATTTGGCTAGCCAATCTCAACTTATCCTGACCAAAGCGGTAGTTGAGTTTATCAACAACACCTGCCAGCTTGATTAACCGCTCGTTAGGCCCCTCGGTAAATATTCCCCTGCTGCGATAGTCAGCAGGTACGAAGTTGGAAAGGATAACGCCAGTCTTTTTGAAAGTGTAGCCAAAGGCAAAGATTGAATCGAGCGCTTCTAATGCGTACCTGAGTATCTCGGCGGTGGTGCTGGTGGGGTGGGGCAGATCAATACTGCGCGAAGCATAGTATTGCTTCGAAGGCAGATCTGTCCGGCCGGGGGTCCGCCTGAATTTATTGGTGTGCAGAAAGACTGTGATTGTACCACAAAGCGAGTCCTGCTTGCGTAGTTTCTCGCAACACCGGGCCAGGTGCGAGCTGAGGGCATCAGCAATAATCTTCTGATCCGGCACAACATCCCGAAAGCTAGGGCAGGAGCAAATCGACTGCTTGGGCGGGCTGTCTACTTCGAGTATCTTACGGGGCATACCCCGCAGCTCATACGCTAGCCTGAGCCCGTTTACAGTCATAACCCGATTAATCCACTCGTCGTTGACGGATCGTAGTTGCAAGGCCGTTTGTACGCCGATAGCACGTAGCTTCCTGGATGACTTATAGCCCACGCCCCAAAGGTCTGACACGTCAAACGTAGCCAGGGCGCTACTTATAGCCTCTTCGCTATCGAGTACGCAGACCCCGCCTAGTTCAGGGTTCTTCTTGGCTAGCCGGTTAGCTACTTTGGCCAGCGTCTTTGTGGCCCCAAAGCCAACGCACACGGGCAAACGTAGCCACTTCTGTATAGTTTCCCGAATTGCTTTGCCTAGACCGCTGTAGCTAGGGTATAGCCCCTCGTAACCGTCAACCAGTAAAAAAGCCTCGTCGATACTGTATACCTCTACATCGTCAACAAACTGATTCAGTAAGCTCATTAGCCGCGAGGAGGTATCGCCGTAGAGAGTGAAGTTTGCCGAACGAACTTGTATCTGGTGCTTATCGATCAAGCCTTGCACCTGGTAGATCGGAACCCCCATTTTAATCCCCTCAATGGCTTTAGCCTCGGCAGAGCGGGCAATGATACAGCGGTCATTATTACCCACCACAACCAGTGGCTTGCCCGTGAGGGTGGGGTCGAAACTGCGTTCGACAGAGCAGTAGAAATTATTGGCATCAACTAGGGCGAACATAGCGGGGCGGTCTAGAAACGATGTAAGTCACTACGCCAAGCACTTCAAACTGATCGCCTGTGTGCACGTAGATAGGCGCGTAGGCTGCGTTGCTGGATTCGAGCATAACCAGGTTCGTATCGACGCGAACAAAGCGCTTAACGCACCATTCACCATTAATGGCCGCAACGATCACTTTGCCGCTGTCAACGTCAACGGACGAATCAACAACCAAGATAGAGCCGGGATAGATGTAGTCGCCGGTCATACTATCGCCTGACGCTTTGACAAAATAGGCCGTTTCATGCCTGGGTACGCAGAGGTCATGGAGGTTAAGCCGCTGTTCAATGAACGGCTCAGCGGGCGAGGGAAAGCCAGCTTTAGCCGGAGACATAAACAAGGGTATGGCCTCATTATGTCCAGGCGCAAGCCGAAAAATATTTTCTATGGGGATGGTGTCTAATAAATCACTCATAGCGTCTTACATAACGTATAAAGATGCTATAATATAGTTTTGTTATATATGTTGCAATTATATTAGGAAGATAAGATTCTTTTTTAATAGAAATGAGCGTTTGCTGTAATAAATTTCACCGAATTGAGGCGTTAACATTTAACTGTTTTAGGCATTCATCACCCAAATTTTTTGCTGATAGGCCAACTGCAGGGTACTACTATTTCTTTAGGGGCATGCTGTTTCAAAATGTTGCTATTCTTTATCAAGCAGTATAATATGTGATTGGTGATAATCACCGCATGAAGAACCGCCGATTAATAAATACAGGTTCATACAATGCTTACGGTTAATAAATACAGATTGATATATAGAACATATTAAAATATTGTTGCCTGCAAAACGATCACGTATGATAAGGTATTAAACTAAGATTGAGTTTATTACTGATCCATTATTACAAGTCTTTCTCTAACAATTCTATCAACACCACAATGAAAACTATTTTACAAAGTCTTTCTTGGAGCCTATTACTTCTAGGCTTTCTACTTATTCAGTGTCAAAAAAAATCAGATTCCCTCATTCCAAAAAGTTCTGTTACCACTCCTACAAAGCCGTCTATCTCCGGGATATCCATTGTTTCCTCGGTATTTGATGCGACTACTTCAACCTACACAGTGACTGTGCCGGCAGGTACAGACGTACGGGCAATTAGTCTGAGTTTCGAGTTACCATCTGGGGCAACAGTCAAGCCAGCCTCGGGGAGCCAGCAGAATTTCACCAATCCTGTTACCTACACGGTGACGGCTGAAGATGGCAGCACGAAAGCGTACACGGTAAAGATGGCAATAGCTTCTGCGCCTAGTGCAATAGATAAACAGATCACCGCCTTTACGTTTGAGGACCTCAACCCGGTCGTATCTGCTACAATTAACCAAGCTACTCAAATAATAGAGGCTACCGTTCCAAGCTTTGTCAATATAACTTCGCTTGAGCCAACCATTACTATCTCTCCCAAAGCCGTTGTTTTTCCCGCGTCAAAGAGTCGGCAAAACTTTACTAATCCAGTCAGCTATACAGTGACAGCTGAAAATGGTAGCATTCAGCGCTATGAAGTACGAGTAACAAAAAAAATCGCAGTAGCATCGATTATTCAGGAAGTCGTAGCAGGAGGGGAACGTAGTTTTTTTATAAAATCAGACAACAGCTTATGGGTAGCTGGTTGGGTAAGGGCTTCAGGTGATGAAAATCAATTATATAATTACCGAACAGCACCAACCCGAATCATGGATGACATCAAAACGGTTTCGTCTGGCTATCTTCATACGCTTTTTATAAAAACTGATAACAGCTTATGGAGCACAGGTTCAAACGAAAAGGGCCAATTAGGTGATGGTGCGACTAATCTATACACAGAAAGGAGCGTTCCTTTCAAAATAATGACCGATGTCAAGGCAGTAGCGGCGGGCTGGTATCATAGTCTAATTATTAAAATGGATAATAGTTTATGGGTAGCCGGCTCTAACGACAAGGGAGAATTAGGGGATGGTTCTACGTACGCAAGTCGATCTGTGCCTATCAAGATTATGGACGGTGTTCAGGCAGTGGCTGCAGGTACTGCTTTCAGCCTTATTCTAAAGGCAGACAACACACTTTGGGCTATGGGTGACAATCAGAAGATTCAGTTTGGAGACGCTAATTTACCCGCCCAAATAACAAAGCCAGTTCAGATTGCATCGAACGTGAAGGCTTTTGCGGCTGGTTCCAAACATATACTCATTTTAAAAGCAGATAATACCCTTTGGGCGGCTGGTGATAATACATTTGGACAGTTGATGAGTGGAATTACTAAAGACGGTCCTTTCCCCTTTTTTCAGGTAATGGCGGACGTTAAGGCAGTTGCGGCTGGTGGATCTCATGCTATCGCTTTGAAGACAGATAATACGCTTTGGGCGGCTGGCTCATTAGGAAGAAAAGCAAGTGAACTAAACATCCAGGTAAATGACTACATTCCTGTAAAAGTTGCTACCGATGTCAAAGCTATCTCGGCTGGTGGCGGTCATACTCTATTCATAAAAACTGACAATAGTGTCTGGAGTATGGGATATAACTCATATGGTCAATTAGCAAATGGTTTTAGAACAGGTTATAGTACAAGTCCCCAACGCGTTACTCTGCCCTAAGAGAGTTATTCGTTAAGGCTACCTTTCCTGCAAACTAACAATTATTTACTGTCCCTTATGAGCGGTCGTTAGTTTGTGGGAAAGTAGCAAATCGAATACAAACATACTTAAGAGAATATAGCCCATAGTCGAGTAATTATTACGCAGGATCAATATAAAAGCTATGCACAATCTTGAGACCTATGGTCACTGATTCGCCTGATCAGCTTACCTCGCATTAGGATACAGTGAGTAGACCATACCAATATTTCAACATAAAACGGACCCATATTCAGCACGTCTGGTGACAAAATTGATACCTCAATAACAATTTATTTCTGTGTATGTTGAAGTCTTGATTAATGCGATTCAGTAATTTCCCCAAGCAGATTGATTAGGTACCGGGGGGATCAAAAAAATCGAAGCCTACCCCGGGGGTTAAAGTCAGCAGCCCCCGACGTCGCTCGCGTCGGCCGAAAATAAACATTGAGTACTGCAGTTGAGGAGTTATGAAGCATGAGCTGCTCGACGGAGACAAAGCATAAGAGAGCTCTATATAAATATATAAATGATTAAATTGATAGTAATAGTTTGTTAAACTCCTCTTATCTGATGTCAGCTTGCCCCTAAGATGAACGTTACTTCTCATTCTTATTTAAGAACTCTTCTATTGCTTCTATGCCCAACTGCTTGATTGATTTCTTCGACTTAGCTGAATAAATCTTAAGCCGCTCCATCAGCTCTTCTGGCATCCAGAAGTTTACATGTGATTCCTTTTTCTTCTGACCTTGTGTAGTCGTTTTCACCGGCGCGGGGGCTGGCTGAGACTCTACTGGTCGTACCTCCTGAATGGGTGTTTTTGGTGGTTCTGATTTAAGGCGTTCCCCTAGCCCTTTTAATGAATCTTTATATTGCTTACTCATTGCTTTAGCTCGATCGTAAGTAGTTGAAACGCTTCGACCCTTCCCCTATGCCTTCTAATACAAAATGACAACGGAAAGGATTTAATGAGGCCAGTAATCTTTTAAGTCAGGCTGTCTAGTATTTCACCCGCGAGTGAAATGATCTCCTCTTTGGCTCGTGAATCGTCAAGCCCGAAAACACCCTGAGTCACTGGCGATCGGGTGTAGCTGACTCGCTGGCTAATCGCTGAAGAAAGCACTGGAATCCTGTACCCTGAGAGTATTTCCTTTACTTCCTCGGTGATGCTGGTACGAGGCAACACCATATTAAGCACGATGCCTGCCTTGAGTGCTGGCTTGAGATCCATACTTTGCCGTAGCAGGGCGATCGTAGCCCGAATGGCCATTGCATCCAGTATACCTGCTTTGGTTGGCACAAGCACGAAATCTGAGAGCGCAAATAGTTCGCTAAGCCGGTTAGAGAGGTAAGGAGGTGTATCAACAATTACTAGATCATACCCTGTGAGATTACCCTTTAGTAAACTGTCCAGCGGAACTACGTCAAGGCCAGTCAAGTATTCGTTCAAGTCCGAGACCGAACCTTGTAAGTCTGCATCGACGATGGCCACTTTTGCTGAGTCAGCAAAGGCAAAGGCCAAGTTAATCGACAGTGTAGTCTTTCCTACCCCGCCTTTCTGATGAGCAATGGTGATTACCTTCATAGGGGCAAGTATAAGGTTGAAGAATGGATCATACATAAAAAAGTATTTATATAAATTATCAATTATATAAATATATAACCACTAACTTTACATTCTGGTAGTTGAGTAATAAAGAACATAAGAGCAATCTAGCCTAAATGGAAAGGTAAGTTTGTTAACCTCACCCATTCTCGGCGGAGGGCTTTTCAGTTTGTCTGGAAAATCTTGCGTACGAAAATCGGTACCAATTTCTTTTCTGGTTTTTAAACAATTAGTAACGAAATCTTCTAATCTTCTACAGAAATTGGTCATTCTGAGAATCTGGCCGGTTTTTCCTATTGATATTATTTCTGTAAATAATCGGAAAGATATTTTTATTTATACGTATTTTTGTATTGCAAATAAAAAAAGCCGCATTGGGCTTGCAAAACCCAAATACGGCTTATTACACCGGTTATTCTATTTGATATGATGGTTTAACCACCAGTTCAATAGAACGATCAACACTTGAATCGCATACCCGATTAACTTTGGCCAGTCGAGAGGGGATGGATTCAACACAGGAGTCGTCTTAGAAGGTCGACTTCTAAGGGGGCGGGGCACATAGCTCCGCCTTCTTCGTTTGCTTCTCATTTAAAAGAACTTGCGCCTACAACTAGGCAATACAAAAATAAGCAACTTTGCTAATACATAAGCGCAGTAGTTGCAAACTATTCCTAATTACTATAGCTATATTAAGGGTACAGACATCTCTTTAAGTGGAAATACTTAGGCTTTCTATGGTAATAATACATATCGCCTATCACTTCTTTAAACCGTCGTCTGTGTTCATATAGACGATGTCGTAGTTGGCTTTATGCTGAACTGTATAGTAGAGCAAGTACGACTAAGCAGGCGTACTTGCGAATTCTTCTAAAAGTTTCAAGTGCCTCCCGTATGGTGTAATTTAGGTTTGCTGTCCAACGGATCAGCGTCTGCCTCGCATAGCAAACTGGACAGTGTAGGCAAATTCTTATTGCTACTGCCCAGCAAAGCCTCCCTGATTTTGAGTGGTATTCCAACTCGGATGGCCTGGAAGATAGTGTTGCTCTCAAACATCAACTTTTCAGCATATAGGTCAATGGAGACTATACTAAAAAGATTCGACTAGCTCATTGGATCGTATCCGGCTGGGGAGGAGTACGGGCTAATCAGCCCACAACGCTATCCGAACACCTGAACCAGGCACTAGATGCCAATGGGGAACGCCCTTTAAAGGGCGTTGCGAGCTATTCGAAGGTTTTATCCTAGTAGCCTGTAATCAGTACGCTATCTATGACGCTAGGGTAGCCGCCTGCTTGAATGCCGCTCAACTGCTGATAGCCTTAGAACGGCCTATCTTTTTTCACTACATTCCCAGCCGAAACAAAGTCATCCAAGGTAGCAAGAATACAAAAGGGTTTGTGGAGGTATTCTCCAGACAGGAACTAATTAGTAAGCGCGGCTGGTATGAGCTTAAAAAGGGGGAGACATATTTGACTTATCTGCAATTACTACGGTCGATAAAGGAATAGTTGCCAGATGCAGAAATCTATCATTTAGAGATGACTTTATTTTCTCTTGCTCCTGCTCTTTGTGCCAAGCTGGTCAATGGGTGAGTTGGGTAGGGGGGGGG
>NZ_JALPRF010000014.1:0-66035 GCF_023196085.1 Spirosoma liriopis | reverse complement strand
AAAGTAAGCAAGCAGCTTTTATTTATATACATGCCTCTATGCAGGACGGACTATTCACATTTATTGTCAAAAACAGCCTCGGCATCTCCGAGATAGATAAAACCGGGACAGAGCCGGGGGGGGTTGGTCTGGTGAATACGCGAAAGCGTCTGCAAATTCTGTATCCTGACCGGCACGAACTGGCTGTTAATACCGTAGCTGATACGTACCAGGTGACGCTCCAGCTAAAGCTCGTCTAGATTCGGCGAATGTATTCGCCGTGGTTTACCTGTTGTTTACCGAGCGTATCGGTCCTATTGAACGAAATACTTTTTTTATCGCTTTTCGCAGCCCTAGGTTTGTTTCATCAATCGCACAAAGAAACCCCGTAAACTGTGTTCTTCATGCAAACGCAAACGCAACCCCAACCCCAACGTCTTGTTCTTGCTAAGGAGCGTATCTATAACCTCACCACGGATAACATCCAGAGTAAAACGCAAAAATCTAGCATTCCCTGTTTGATGACAATCTTTACTGTCCAGTAATCGAATGATTCCCAGTCTTCTCCTTTCTCATTATGGAGCTGGCGAATGTCTGCTCACTAAGTTTGTGAACCGCACCGGTTTCCTGGATATTGTCTGGACCGGTGCGTTCACGGATAAAGCAATTGAGCAACTTCTGAACACGGAAATTAAACTAACCTTGGCCTGTCTGCCGCCTCCCAATCAAGAAATCGAGAGTTCAGTGCTGGATGCGTTACGGAGGCAGGAAAAACTATTATTGACCTCAGTGTACCCCTTTCATCTGTACAGTAACTATAAACTTCACCCAACGGCTTTTATTAATGAGCCTTATTCGTTTGGTCAATTTCAAGTGGCCTTAGAGTCATGCTTATCAGGGGAATTGAATGAATAAAACGGGAACTATTTTCGTGAGAGAAAAGACCTTTTTGGGTTGTCCACGGAATCCCTTACGCATTACTGTCCGGATGCGAAGCACAGGTCATCGAGAAACTCTACACTAGTTGCAACCTTCTGTTCACCCCTTAATAAAATTAGTTAGGTACACTGTGAATATATCGCAAAATTGGAAATAAGTGTCCTTCCCGTTTTGTAATATGTTCACATTGTACCCGTTTCTTGTTATACGTCGCCCGGTTTTCTCAATAAGTAAACTTAATGAGATGCAGGCCCGCCTACTTCATCATCCTCTGGACGGACTCCTCCGCGAGTGGTACAGCGATCCGTTTGCTCAGGAAGCGATCTATCTGGCTTCGCCCACCCTTTATGAACGTTTCATGCGGTGGTTATCGGGAGAGCAGCTCTCCGACGTTCATAAACTGCTGCAAACGCTTTACAAATACGCCATCCGAATGAGTACCCGGTGTACGCCATACGGACTTTTCGCTGGCTGCTCGCTGGCTCTCCCTGCGGATTACACACGGCTGAGAAGGAAAAATTCCCAGCCCGTTCGTCGCCATAGTCGGCTTGATATCGAATGTCTGATGGCCGTCCGGGACTGGCTGCTGGCACAGCCGATCATCCGTAATCAGGTCTTATTTTATACGAACAACTCTTTGTATGCCGTTGGTGGCAATTTCCGGTATGTGGAAATGCAGCAAACCACAGCTAGCCGCCACTACTTTATTACAGCGCTTACGGGTGATCAGTTTCTGAAACGGTTGTTCGAGCAGGCCAGAACGGGCGCAACGGTACCCCAACTGGTCAACTACCTTGTGGAGATGAACATCGAAGAAGATGAAGCATGCGCTTTTGTCGAACAACTCATCGACGAGCAGTTGCTTAGTTGCGATCTTGACCCAGTGCTTATCGGTGAGTCCTATCTCGATGTACTAATTGCCAAAGTGGCTGCTCTGTCGGACACCGAGTTGATAACCCAGGATCTGATTCAATTAAAAGAATTGGTTGCTACGACCCCAAACGTTGTTGACCTTGGCAATCATATCGGCTCCTGGCTGGATGGGCGACAGCTTGACGCACCCATCGACCGGCTTCAGGTCGATTCGTTCTACGAGGAAGGGTCATTAACCGTCGGCCAGTCGGCAATGGAACACCTGCGTCAACAGATCGAACAGTTAGCCGTCCTCAATCAGCCCCACCATTGCCCGGACATGGACGATTTGAAGCGCCGTTTCTATGACCGCTACGAGCAGGAGGAAATTCCGCTGGCACTGGCGCTGGATAGTGAATACGGTATTGGCTACGGCGTTCAGTCGGGGTTGGGCGTTGGTTACGCGCCCATGATTGACGATCTGTCTTTACCTAACATCGAGGGCGTTTTGCAACCACCAACCTGGAACTGGTGGCAATCATTTGTCTTGAACAAGTACTCAGAGAGTCTTTATAGTCACCAGGCCGAGATTGAATTAAGCCAGGCCGACCTAGAGCACATTGCTAAACAGCGTCGCGATGGGCAGGTCTTACCTGAAAGCTTTTATGTATTTGGAAACTGGCTAGCAAAATCGGGGGAGGCTATCGACAAAAATGAGTATCGGTTTGTGATGCAAGCTTGCAAAGGACCGTCAGCCGCTACATTACTGAGCCGATTTTGTGAAGGTAGCTCTCCGTTGACCGAAGCGGTACAGAGCTGTGTCCGGGCTACGGAGCAACACCATCCTGATGTTATTTTTGCCGAAGTAGTTCACTTTCCAGAAAACCGGGCTGGCAATATACTGACCCGCCCCACGCTCTACCAGTACGAAATTCCTTATCTGGCGCAGTCGTCGGTTGATCAGGAATACCAGATTCCTATAGATGATCTACTGATCTCGGTGCGAAATGGTCGGGTAGTGCTGCGCTCCCGTCGACTCAATAAACGGGTTATACCACGCCTGACCAACGCTCATAACTACCATCAGGGATTACCCACGTATCGTTTTCTGTGCGATCTGCAACATCAGGATAGTCATCTGGATGTGAAATGGAACTGGGGTGTATTGGCCGAACAGGCTTATTTGCCACGCGTTCGTTATAAAAATATTATTCTGAGCCGGGCTACCTGGCAGTTGCAGGCCAAAGATTTGCAGTTGGGAAATTTGTTTCAGTTGGCAATCCAGTTGAATGAGAAGGGCCTTCCCCAGGAGTTCGTCGTCGGTATGCACGACCATGAGTTGCTCGTGTGCCTACACAATCCGCAGTCGTTAAGCCTTTTGGTCGCCGAATTGCAGAAGCGAAACAGCGTCAGAATTTATGAGTATCTCGCCACCGCCGACAACTGCCCGGTATCGGTAGGAGGGCAGCCCTTTACAAATGAGGTAGTTATTCCGTTCCGTAATCCGTCGGCCCCGAAATTATTCGGCCTGATGCCCAGTTTGAAAACCCTGCCTCAACGTCGTTTTTCGGTAGGTAGCGAATGGCTGTACCTGAAAATATATACCGGCGAAAAAACGTCGGACGACTTGCTGGCCACTGTATTATATCCGGTTGTGGAGCAACTGCTGGCGAAAGGAGTTATCAATCAGTTCTTTTTCATTCGGTATAAAGATGTTGACCCCCATCTACGGTTGAGGTTCCGGGGAAACCCATACCTTGATTTTCACCATGTAGTCATGCGGAAGGTGGAAGAGGCTCTGCGCGACCGGGTCCATGAGGGCGTTGTTCACCGGGTTCAGATGGATACCTACGTCCGCGAAATCGAACGGTATGGCCATGAGCAAATCGAGCTTTGTGAGGCAATTTTTCATTACGACAGTCTGTCAACACTTGCGTTTCTGGCCCAGCACAAAGCGGTTTTCGATGAGAGCAGTCGCTTTGCCTTTGCGGTAGCTAAGATCGATTGTCTGCTAACGGGGGTGGGGCTGCTTACTGGCGAGCGGAGCCAGCTAATGAATCAGATGAAAGACGGATTTTTCGCTGAGTTCAACGGCGACGTAAATCTGCGTCGGCAACAGAATGAAAAGTTCAGACATTACCGTCCGTTAATCGACCACGCGCTGAGCACAGCTTATCAGGGTGTTCCAAACCAAACTGTGCCGGATTGCATGACAGCGGAGCTAACGAACAAACTTCGCCTGGCATTTCCGGGACCACCGCAGCTTATGCCTATTCTGCAAAGCTTGATCCACATGATTATCAATCGTCTTTTCCCGGCTAAACAACGGGCCTACGAACTGGTGATCTATCACTGTTTGGCTAAGCATTATGATGCTCAGAAGGCTCGACAACCCGTTTGTGTAGAGGTAGATTAATATTTTTAAACGGCAGCGCTCGATTCAGTGAGCGCTGCTTTTAGTTGATGAAGCACTGGGTTGGGCGTTGCAATTTCAGGAGCATTACTCCACTGTAGCCGGCAATTTGCCGGCTTTTTTACTTTATAACCTAACGGAATAATCTATACCCAAACAGATTACGATATAACCGATGATTATTGAAAACGGGGGGAAATACGACCAATTTTGAATCATCAAACGAAGACAAAAACAACCCGATAATGACTCTTTAAACAGACACGCTCATGAAAAAGCACATTGATACGGAGTTCTCTTTTGATAGCTGGATCAACAACGATGTGGACTCGACATCTGATGATTTTGGTCAGTTCGATGACAATTGGCTTATCTCAGCCGATGATTTGTTTAGCCATTTAGAGCAGACGCTTGATGAACCGGCTGGCTAAAATCAGAAAGTCACCTAAGGGTTTATAACCTAGCGGAATAAACTATAACCAGACGTTTTTGATCGCTTTGTAGTAAATACCCAACTTTGTAATACCAGAACGAAACAAAGAGCAGAGAAAATAAAAAATATTCATATGCATTCTTTGGATAGATATAGCCGTAAGAGTCCCGTGCGTATCACCTTCGCTACGCCTGAAATCATAAAAAATGGTCTATACAAGTGGTATAAGCAGGCATAGAAACTCCCCCGAGCATAAAGGGGAGTGTTATTGCCCGATTGAAACAGATCGTTAGTGCAAGTAGATTGTGATGTTGGTGCGTGTGTTCGTTTTGTCGGCTCTTTTGTCAGTTTTGTCATAAAATATGCGAGCAACTTTGCTCTGTAAAACGTATTTAAACAGACAAAGTCATGGAATTACAGAACGACAAGAAGACGATCATCGCAGCCCAAACGGAAGCTACTATCGGTCATGCCAACCTGCCCACAGAGCCAGTGGAGGATATGGAACTGAACGATGAACAGTTAGATATAATATCTGGAGGGGGAGATGGGTTTATCAAGGTATCATGAAGTTAGGTGTGTGCATACTGCTAAGTCTCTTTCTGCTGAACGGAATAGAAATAAAATTGTATGCACAACCCGCAACAATAAAAAAGGCCACTTTAGCGGTAAAGGCACCGAAGAATCGCAACCGGGAGGCAGCCGATAGCCTTTTTAGTCTGGGTTCGCACTGTCAGGACACTCAAGCCTATCAGCAGTCTTTAGAGATGTTTGAAACAAGCTTGAAGCTTTATCGGCTTATTGGCGACATGAAGAAAGTAGGTGATTGTTTTAATAATATGGCGATCACCTACTTCTACCTGGGCAATTTTTCAAAAGCGATAGCCTATTTTAAACAGGGAGCCGACAGCTTTAAGGCGATAGGTTATAATCAGGGAGTAGCTTCAACCTTAAATAATATAGGAGCTGTATACAAGAATCAGGGAAACTACCTTAAGGCGTTAGATTCTTACAGGCAAGCCGCTCTTGTTTGGAATGAACTAAAAAACGCCGAAAATCTGGCAATAACTACCCAGAATATAGGATCGATATATGCTGAAGCAAGAGATTACGGTAATGCTATGAAGTATTACAACCAGGCTTATTCAGTGTATAAGGAGAAGAACAATCAGGAAAGAATTGCTCAGGTTCTGGACGAAATAGGGAAAATTTATACGAAGAAAGCCAGGTATGACAAAGCTTATGAGCATCTGCATGAATCATTACTGATTGCTGACAAAAGACAGGATAAGCAGTTGCAAATAATGGCTCTGTCCAGCTTAGGCAATTTGTTCCATGAACAGTCATCTTACGCACGAGCGTTACCTTATTATACTCGCTGTCTGACCTATGCCAATCAAATAGGAAGCCTTCAGAGCCAGGCGGAAGCACAGATTGCGATAGGTACTATTATGTACCAGCTGGGGAAGAGCAAAGACGCAGTAAAAAAATGCCGGAATGGTTTGCAATTAGCCGAAAAAGTAGGGTCAGTTTCGATGAAGAAACGGGGGTGCGATTGCCTGTACCAGTCTTATAAAGCGTTCGGAAACACCGGCCAGGCCCTATACTACTTTGAGCAGGCTAACACGCTTGAAGACAGTTTAAATTTATCCGAAACGGCTAACCGGGTCATGAATATCGAGTTCCAGAAGCAGCAGTTGGTCGATAGTATTGCCTATGTGCAGAAAGAACACATCATTCAGCTGAAACATAAAGAGGAGGTAGAGCGGCAGGAAAAGCAGCGGAATATGATTATCCTTTCGTTAGGCTTTATCCTTCTGGTAGCGGTAGGCTTATGGGCTCAACTCAACTACGTCAAGAAATCAAGAGCGGCCCTGAAAGTTGAAAAAGACCGCTCTGAAGCCTTACTGCTGAACATATTACCCGAAGAAATTGCCGAGGAACTAAAAGAAAAAGGGCATGTCGATGCCAGAGTGTTTAACCTGGTCTCGATCTTATTTACCGATTTTAAGTCTTTCACGCAAACGGCCGAGCAGATGTCTCCGCAGAGCCTCGTAGAAGAAATACATACCTGCTTCAAGGCGTTTGATCTGATTGTAGAAAAGTACCAGATTGAAAAAATTAAAACGATTGGCGATGCATTTATGGCCGTTGGAGGTCTCTCGTATACAGATGAGCGTTCGCTGAAAAACATTGTGCTAGCAGGTCTGGAAATGCAGGAATTCATGGTGAAACGGGCCGTTGAAAAACGAATAGAGGGGCATCCTGCCTTCGAAATGCGCCTGGGCATACATACTGGGCCAATTGTGGCCGGCATCGTCGGTGTGAAAAAGTTTCAGTACGATGTATGGGGTGATACCGTAAACACCGCCAGCCGAATGGAAAGTAGTGGTATGGTCGGCAAAGTGAATATCAGTGAAACCCTATATGAATTCATAAAACAGGAAGAGTGCTTTTCATTCGAATATAGAGGGCAGGTTCATGCAAAAGGAAAAGGAGAGATGGGCATGTACTTCGTTGCGAGAAATGAATATGCATAGATAAAAAAGTGATAAGTACAGTGAAAAAGAAAGTTAAAAATGGTCTTATTTGTTTGGGCCGATTTATAAGATAATCAGACTATATCTTCGAATTAAGTGAATAAAACAAAAGGATATGGATCAGCGAAAACAAGAAATTATTGAAGCAATTATTTCTAAAGCCTGGGAAGACGTCAATTTTAGAAAAGAACTGGTTGCCGACCCAATAAAGACAATCGAAAAACTAACTGGCGTTAAGATAGATTTGCCGGAAGGAAAAACCTTGGTTATTAATGATCAGACGGATAAGTCGAAACTATACGTAAATATTCCTGCCGAACCTGAAATAGAAAGCATGGAATTAACTGAAGAGCAACTTGAGGCTGTTGCTGGTGGTGGGCATAAAATCTGGGGTGATTTTGTGAATAATTTGTTCCCCAATTTGAAAGATTGTATTACTCTTTGATTAACTATAGAATAAACCAAACAAGCACAGCAATGAAGTTCACACAAGAACAAAAACTGTATGCCGAGATCGTACACAAAGCTTGGGACGATGCTCAGTTTAAAGCGGAGCTGATAGCAAATCCTGTTGCCGCCATCGAAAAACTGACTGGCCAAAAGATTAGCCTTCCACAAGGCAAAACTCTGGTAGTAAGCAATCAAACGGATGCATCTACGGTGTACATCAACATTCCGGCTAAACCTAACACGGAGGATGTAGAACTGAACGAAGACCAACTCGAAGCCGTATCAGGAGGAGCAAAAGGGATTATTGGATCTGGTGATTGGACTACAGGGCCAGTTATTATTAGTCCATTGATTCCGCCCGTAACTACCTGTCCGGTTAAACCATCCGATTTTCTTTAAAATGGCTTCTCAACTGATTATACAGTAACTCAATTTAACTATTACATAATTTAATATTATGGAGATCACACAAGAACAAAAGCTCTACGGTCAAATCGTACAGAAAGCCTGGGAAGATGCTACATTTAAAGCAGAGCTGGTTGCAAATCCTTTATCGGCTATCGAAAAACTGATTGGGCAAAAGCTAAACTTACCTCAGGGTAAAACGCTGTTGGTACGCGATCAGACGGACGAAGGTACAGTATATATCAACCTGCCTACTAAGGTAAATACAGAGGATGTAGAACTAAATGAAGAGCAGCTTGAGACAGTGGCAGGAGGTTCCAGCCTTTGGCCTATCATAATCGGGCCTTGGGTTCCAACGCCTACTTTCCCAATTACAACTGTTGAAAAATAACACATAGTTTTTTAAATAAATACGTAAAATTTATAATCACACATTAGATAAACCAATCAAATGGAATACACACAGGATCAAAAAATGTACGCACAAATTGTAAAAAAGGCTTGGGAAGATGCAACCTTTAAAAAAGATTTAGTGGCAAACCCTGTCAATGCAATTGAGCAACTTGGCTATAAGATTGACCTACCACAGGGACATACTGTTATAGTGAATGACCAAACTAGCGAAGCTGTAACTTATATCAATATCCCAAGACAACCACAGTTAGATTCGCTGGAACTTACAGACGAGCAACTTGAAATGGTTAACGGTGGCGAGTTTGTAGTGGCCATAGCTATAGGAGGTGCGTTTCTAACAGGTATGGGTGTTGGTGTAGCCATCTATGCCGCAACTCACCAGAAGGCAGAATAGTATATTTTTATAGCTAAATGAATTGTTTTATTACTAAATAAAAAAGAAATGGTAACGTTTGAAAATCAGAAAAAAGGTCTAGATGTAGTGAACGAACTAATCGAAAAGTCCTTTAAAAACTCATCTTTCAAAAGTGATCTTTTAGATAATCCACACGCAGCTATAGAAGCTTTATATGGAACTGTTATCTCTAAAGAAGTAAATATTGTTGTTGAGGATCAATCAGACCCGGCCTATATATACATTAATATTCCTGCAAAACCCAATTTAGACGAAGTTGAGCTCACCGATGAACAGTTAGAAATGGTATCTGGGGGTGAAGTGTTGGCTTCGGTTGGCGTGGGGGCTCTTATTGTTGGCGCTGGCCTATTGGGCGCTGCTATTGGTTATGGAATATGCAAAGCAATAGATTAAGACGAATTTGAATTTTTTGCAGAAGTAACTTACGTAGTTTCATAGATAGAAGGGTTTAGAGCACATTAAAAATTAAATTTGGGTTCTGAGTCGGATCCGGTGTGACATAATTTGTGAGTTTACTAGATATAGCCAGCTTACTTAGGAAGATACTGTATGCCCATAATTCCTGGCAATCCGGCGAAAAAAACGAGATCGCCCGAGCAATTGCTCTAAGTAGTCTTATGCTTAAGCACCCAGCGTTTGCTGTAGGGATGAATCTTTGTGCCGGTTCCCGTCAATATTCCTTCTCAAACTATCTTAATTTTAAAATGGGCTTTAATGTGCATTTACGAGGCTGTATTATGAATTTTCTATCTGTGAAACTACTGTAATTTGATCGGTATCAGGTTGGTATTTTAGTTGAGCTTAATTAACATGCAATCTCATTTTAGTTAACTATTTTTAAATTCTTTTCTTATGAAAAAGGTGTTATTGCCAATTATTGGTTCATTGATAGCCAGCCTTGGTCTGATTGCGTTTGTAGTCTTCCATCAGAAAGCTTTAGGGATAGTTTTTTTGGGCATAGGTATTTTGTTTCAGATATATAATTACTTTTTCATAATTAAACCCTTACATAAAAAATAGTATAAATAATTTATTGTTTAATAGTTTTAACTATATAACATGGAAACTAAATCAATTTCTAAAATAGATAATATTACTGATTTGTTTCAACCAATCGGTATTGAAGATTTTGAGGCCAACTATTGGGAGCAAAAGGTTTTACATGTAAAAAGAGACGATTCTAACTTTTTTTCGTCATTATTCTCAATAGAGGACTTAGACAGGGTTTTAGAATATAATCGCCCTCGTGGTAGTAGTTTACGCGTTGTAAAAAACCAACAGCCTATGAACCCTACTATTTACGAGAATAAAGATGGCAGCATAAATCTGAATCAACTTTATACGGCCTATGCCGACGGCCATACGATTGTTGTTAATGAGGTTCAGCGTTTCTGGGATCCCCTTAAAGTTTTGGTAGAGAATATGCGTCAGTACATGAGTCACCAGGTCGTGGCTAACCTTTACCTGACTCCGGAAAACGAAAAAGCCTTATCTCCACACTACGATTCTCACGATGTATTCGCGCTACAAATTTCGGGCGAGAAACACTGGCTTCTATATGATGATACGTATTGTAAAACTCCACTCGTACACAGCTTCCAGCCTGTTTTTCAGCGAGAACACCTAACCGGAGCCAGACAAGTAACGCTAAAAGCAGGCGATATCATGTATATCCCCCGTGGCGTACCTCACGAAGCCTTTACCACCGATCAGTCGTCAATGCACATTACCATTGGCGTTCACTCAACGCAGTGGATCGACTTTATCACGAAGTCGCTGATTAGCTTGGCTCAAAAACATATCGAACTACGCCAGGCCTTGCCCATAGGATTCCTAAATTCAGATAATAAAGAATTACTGTCGGCTGATGCTGAATTGAACTTCATCTCTATTCTTCAACAGGCTTTTCGGAAAGATACTGTTAACGGTTGCCTATCTATTCTGGAAGAAGAATTCCGGACGAAAGAACAGCCAAGACCCGATGGCCACTTCGCTAGTCTGGACAAACTCAATCATATTGGCTTAGATACGCTTCTTATTAAACGAGACGGATTGACATCTAAAGTTAGTAATCACATTACCGGAGCCAGAATTTCTTTCCAAGGCAATGTGGTAAAAGGTCCTTCCCAAATCGTTGCGTCGCTCGAGTTTATTTCACAACAGGAAGACGCTTTTTCCGTTCGAGAAATTCCTTTCCTGAATGATGAAAATAAATTAAAAGTAGCAAAAAGACTGGTTAGAGGTGGGTTACTGAAAGTAGCGTAGAATGTTTCATTATGAAGCTACTTTAGGCATTTCAAATTCAATAACTGTTACTTGTCATCATTCCGATACGTAAGGAATCTTATAATTGAAATGTATAAGATTCCTTACGTATCGGAATGATAAACTTGCATAAAAAAAATAAGTACAAGAAACGTCTATTTCCTTCACCACACAAGTAATTCACCTTCCAATTGATCATTATCTCAAAGCTTAACGAATAAAATACAGCTTTTATAGTCTGTTTATTGACTAAGGGTTTGTATTCTAGCTGTTTTCATAATATCTATTTCATTCTCACTATATAGTTAAACCTATTCATTTGTTTACACAGTGAGAAATAGCATAATTTTTATGAGTGGGTAGTGTTTTTAACGCTACTATACTATAAAAAGCTGAAAGACATTAAAATTAAGTTGTGCTTAAGTAAATAAGAATAGTCAATTATTAAAGGCTCTTACTACAATGAGTATATTTTCTCCCAAACCATTATCTGAATTGACGGTTAACGAACTTGAAAAAAAAGGTCAGTTCTTTAATACCACTGGAAAGGTAAGTACTATTATTATGATCATAGCGACGGTGAGTACGCTTATTCGAATTTATCTAAAAGTTAGTCTTCCTTATGATTCTATCCCGATACTTGCGTCTGTGTTTTTAGGGGCTTTGGTGGCTAAAAGGCAAAAAGAAGTTACCACTGAGATTGACGCCCGAATTAAGTCAGAAGTAATAAGGAAGTAAGTCCTATAGTGGTACAACTCTTCGAAACGAATGATACGCTTTCTTAGAGAATTACTCTGTGATCAATATACATACAAAATAATAGACTAGTAAACTGGAACTTACGATAATGAAAACTAATACTTACAAAGGCAAAAGCACAGAGAGCTTGATGAAGATGGAAAAGACAACCATAGCCGCTACATCTGTATTTGCGGGTATACTCACTGTCCTTTTCGTTGTGACAATTCTTTTGACGATCAAAAAAGGTTTTACGCCTTTTCTCGTCATTCCCTTCTCCTTGTTGCCACTCCTTGGTTTAAACTTTGTAAGTCTTAAGGAAATCAGAAAGGAACTCAGCATCCGAAAAACTGCCCTTTGATCCGTGTGCTTCTTGGTAGTCCATTGTATACTTTGACGCTATAAGCGGGGGGCCAAAACTATAGAATGGTTCAATTCAAATGTACACCGGGACGAATTCCAGTGAAATTAATACTTGTATTACCTGCAAAGGAATTGATGTGTGCGGGTTAGAAAGTGCATGGTACCATTTTCTGTTTTTCACTCATCGCCAACCACCATCCTATTTACGATGCATACAGCAAAGAAAAATGCCATTGACTGGAATTCGCCTAATGCATTGGAGCAACTTGCTCAACACATCAGAAATCCGTTGGAGACTATCATGAATGTGAGCAAAAATGGGAGCATGTATGATAAGCAACGTATTGAGCAGATTCTTTTTTCCAGTAGCAAAGAAATAAGCGATATAGTAGAAGACATTTTGGTCAAAGCGAAAACAAATGCATTGAGCCTGACCTACCATGATCGCCCGGATATATTCCATATTTATGAATCCAATGAAAACGTCAGAAAGATGTGTCTGGGGGAGTTGCAACCCCAGAAAGTAGCCAAAAAAGATCAGGATTGGCTGGTAAATCTGGAGCGAGAAGTATACGGTAGCATAAGGCAGGAATATCTGGACTTAAACGAACTATCGTATAAGATGGCGATAAGCGA
This sequence comes from Spirosoma liriopis, assembly GCF_023196085.1. NCBI lineage: Bacteria > Pseudomonadati > Bacteroidota > Cytophagia > Cytophagales > Cytophagaceae > Spirosoma > Spirosoma liriopis. Next base: position 53,193 of record NZ_JALPRF010000014.1, on the reverse strand, counting down.
GCGACAGTTACACCGCAAAATTCTGAACCTAATTTTATTGACTCCCAATAAATACGTAAGAATACTTCGCCTGCATAAAGCCCGGCAACTGATTGACAGCTACGTACAGCAGTCTGTTTCACAAATTGCCTATACGGTTGGCTACAGAGACGTACATTATTTTTCAAAGCTTTTCGCCGAACAATACAGTATTTCTCCTAAGCAACTTTTAGACTCTTCCCGCTAAATACGAACGTGTTGCACATATCGTAGCGGTTGTGACGGCCTTTTTGGCGTGACCATCTGAGTGGAGCATTAGACAGTATTTAAAGACAATAATCATATACTATAAATCAATAAATTCTATGAAGCGGGTACTGTATTTCTTAGGTCATCTTAGTGATAGAGATGTAGAATGGATGCTCCAGAATGGTAATAAACTAACACTGGAAACAGGAGATCGACTGATTAATAAAGGGCAAGCTATCGATAGTTTGTTTATTGTTTTATCGGGTCAGTTAGCTGTCTGCGCCAATGACAATTTCAATGAGTGCATTGCCAAGCTGGAAGCTGGCGAAGTGGTGGGTGAAATGTCTTTTCTGGAATCGACTCCGCCATCTGTTTCGGTGATTGTTACGGCCCCGTCTGTCATTTATCAAATTGCCCGGGAAACAATCAATCTGCGGCTGTTGACCAACGCTGAGTTCAGAGCCAACTTTTACTACGCCCTGGCCTTGTTTCTGTCGAACCGGCTACGGAAAACTACGGAGCAACTCGGTTTTGGTAACCCTGGTGACGAGGATTTGGTAGACGCTAAAGTACTGGATGGTGTGGCCCAGGCCGGATCGCGCTTTGTCAAGCTGTTGCATCGATTCTCGGAAGTTTAACAACTGAAAATCGACTGGCAATGAGACACTGTCTATATGGTATTCTGATAGGCGTAATGGCATTGACCAGCGACGTATGCGCCCAGGTCAAGTGCGACTTACTTGAGATTTCCCGAAAAGCGTTTGATAAGAACCCTACCCTCGTACGGAGCGGATTGGCTATCCGTAGTGCCGAAGCGGACCTACGGATTCAGCGAAGCACGTTTGACCTCAACTCGTTCTCCGAGTTGGTATTTCAAAACAATCAATACAGGCTGCTAGGGGCTGATCCTCGAAACGCTTTTTTGGAAAACAGCATCTTACTAAACAACACGCTGAATATGTCGGCCGGTTTACGGAAGCGGCTACGTACCGGGCAGTTAACGGAGTTTAGCTTCAACTACGGGTTCGCTAACAACAATTATCCGATCAACAGCTTTAACCAGCCAATAAGTCTGTATCTGGGAAGTAATACCAGCACACTGAATGTCTCGTTGACCCAGCCGTTGCTGAGAGGCAAAGGAAGGCCAATTGTCACAGCCCTGGAGCGAGCCAACTCACTCTACGTGCTCAATGCAAAGAGTGGTAACGAGTTTACCACCTCATCGGAGATCTGGCAAATTGGACTGGCTTACTGGAATTACTACACCGCGTTTAAGAGCCTGGAAATCTATAAACAGAGTGAAAACAGGATCAGGAACGTATTGTCTGTAACAGAAGAGCTGGTAAAAGGCGATAAAAAGCCAGCTGGCGACCTGATACAGGTCAAGTCGGACTTAGCTAATCAGGAAAAGCTAACCATCATGGCTCAGCAAGACCTGTATAACGCCCGGATACAGTTGGGAAAAGTGATCGGCTTAAGCACGGAGGAAAGCCTGTCAATCGATATCCCTGAAAATGATTTCCCGACAATTTCCGAATCAGCGTTCAAAAGAGGGCTTGCCGAAGCTGATTTTATCCGAATTGCCAAAGAGCGACGAGCCGATCTAATGGCAGCCCGGCATGGCCACGAGGCTCTGCAACAGCAGTATGTACTGGCACAAAACAACGTAAAACCTCAGCTGGATCTGGTTGGGTTTGTGTCGTACGGAAGCGCCAGTACGGGCAATCGAATGAGTGATGTGATGGCGTCCTTCTCGAACAACGAAGGCAGAAACATTGGAGCTGGTGCCAAATTAACGTTCACTATGCCGGTCAATAACAACTGGGCGAGAGGCAGTCTGACCAAGAGTCAAATGGCTGTCACCGACCAAAACGTAGTGGTCAACAACATCCAGCGGATTATTGAGCTGGACGTCAGTAACGACCTGAACTATCTGGACAACAGCGTTACAAACCTCCAGAAAGCCGAAGAAGTCCTTAACTATACGCGGGATGTGTTCAAAGACGAACAGGTCAAATTCCAGTCGGGCCTGACGACCATCCTGAGTTTGATCCTGTTTCAGGAACGACTTACTTCTGCACAGCTCCGGTACCTACAGGCTTACCAGCAATTTGCCCGAGCAATCATCAATCTCAGACACGACACCGGAACGCTGGTAGCCCCAGACAACAAAGGCTTTGTGATCGACAGAAACGCATTTTATACCATCCCTGATATAAACAATAATTAACGTCATGGCAGCAGGATTTTTTAGACAGTCGGCGTTGGAAAAACTGTCGACTCCCGAGAAGCTCGATCAATTGATTAAGGTAACCAGTCCTAAAGCCTGGATTACGCTTTCGGTGGTCTTTGCCGCGCTGGCTACGGGTATTGGCTGGTCGGTCTTCGGGCGGGTAAGCACCAAACTGAATGTAACCGGGGTCGTACTGGGTGGCGAAGTCCATGAAGTGGTAGCTACCTCGCAGGGCCAGCTTGTAAAACTACAGGTCAGAATCGGCGATAACGTGGCGAAAGATGCCGTAGTGGCTACGGTGCAGCAGCCGGAGCTGGTTCAGCAGATTGAGAATGCCAAAGCCACCCTGTCGGAACGCAAACACGAACTGACCAAAATAATCTCGTACGGCAACAGAGGCACTTTGCTGGAAGGGGAGCTGATGAGTCAGAACCGGCTAAGTATTCAGGGCGAAATTGAAGCCGAGAAAAAGAAGCTGGCTTTTCTGGCGAATCAGCTTGAATCGGAGGTTAACCTGGTCGAAAAGGGGTTGATTGTGAAAGCGCAGGTGGCTGGTACCAAACAGCAGATCGATGCGTCGAAGAATACAATCGAACGCCTGAAAGTACAGCTGGCCGAAGTCTCCAACCGGCAGCATGATGCGGGGTATTCGCTGCAACAACGCATTGCGACCCAGAAACAACAGATTGCCGAAGCCGAACGGAGTCTTCAGTTCCTGACCGAGCGCTACGATATACAGTCGAACATTAAAAGCCCCTACGGTGGCGAAGTTGTCGAAGTGCTCACCGATGCGGGCGTAATGGTTGGTCCAGGGACCCCGCTGTTCAAACTCAAAAACCAGGAAGAAGGTCAATTGGCCAGCCTGAAGGGTGTTCTTTACATTCCGTCGCAGGATGGCAAGAAGATTAAGCGCGATATGGAGGCTTTCGTGGTGCCATCGACCGTACAGCCACAGGAGTATGGATTCATTAAGGGCCGGGTCACGTACGTTTCTGACTTCCCGATCACCCAGCAGGGCATGATGACGTCGGTTAAAAATGATCAGCTAGCCAAAGGTTTGTTGGCAATAGGCCCGCTCTTCGAAGTACATGTCGTCTTCGAGAAAGATAATGAGTCATACAGCGGCTTCAAGTGGACATCGGCTAAAGGACCCGACATTGCTATTAAAGAAGGTACCTCCTGCATGGGCCAGATTACCATTAAACAGGAGAATCCAATTTCGATTGTCGTTCCTGCATTTAAGAAATTCTTCAATCTATACTGATACTGATTTTCGAGATGGCAACCCATACAACTTTTCCTATTGGGAAACAGGCGCGGCCTGTTAAGGTGCCCACCGTTCTACAGATGGAAAGTGTAGAATGTGGAGCAGCCGCTTTAAGCATCATCCTGGGCCATTTCGGCAAATTTGTACCCCTCGAAAAGCTGCGAATTGCCTGTGGTGTCTCCCGAGACGGCTTAAAGGCGACCAACATCATTAAAGCGGCCCGTGAATTTGGCCTGGACGCCAAAGGCTACGCCAAGTCGGTTGAGAAACTGATGCAAATTGAAACGCCAGCCATTATCTTCTGGAATTTCAACCACTTTCTGGTTTTAGAGGGCTTCTCAAAAGATAAAGTATACCTGAGCGATCCTGCTCAGGGACGGTACGCAGTTACCTACGAAGAGTTCAACGAAGCCTACACGGGTGTGGTGCTGACGTTTAAACAGAATGAACGCTTCGAAAAAGGGAATGAAAAACGGGGCCTGGCTGCGTCATTGGCTACCCGAGTCTCTAATTCGAAGTTGAGTATCACGTATATTTTTCTGGCGAGCCTCTTCTTGGTCATTCCGGGCCTGGTGATTCCATCGTTCATCCAGGTATTTATCGACAAGTACCTGGTCAACGGCCATGCCGACTTTGTGATGCCCCTGTTGCTAATTATGGGTGGGGTGCTGACGGTCAACGCGGTTCTGGTGTACCTCCAGCAATATTACCTGCTGAAACTGGAAACCAAACTCGCCCTGACCACGTCCAGCAAATTCCTATGGCACGTCTTTCATTTGCCCATTTCGTTTTTCACGCAACGATACAGTGGGGAGATTGGCAACCGGGTTTCGCTCAACGATAAAGTGGCCCGTTTACTCAGTGGCGATCTGGCCAATGCGGTCCTGAACGTCATTATCGTGCTGTTCTACGCCTTTCTGATGTTTTCGTATGACGTACCCTTGACGCTTATCGGTATCGGCATGGCGGGCCTGAATGTGTTGGCACTCCGGTACGTGTCCAGAGCCCGGAAAGACGGAAGCCGTCTGTTGAGCAACGAAACAGGAAAGCTGCTCGGAACCACCACTTCGGGCATCAGCATGATCGAAACTCTGAAAGCATCGGGTCGTGAAAACGACTTCTTCACGAACTGGATTGGCTACCTGGCCAAGGTAATGAATTCGCAGCAGCAACTAGGCTGGCTCACCATCCGGCTCAACGTGTTGCCCCCGCTGATTATGTCGCTGACCACAACGCTGATTCTGGGTCTGGGGGCATTACGGATCATGGATGGCGAAATGACACTCGGTGCGCTGGTATCCTTCACCTACCTGATGGGCAACTTCATCGGGCCAGTCAACCAATTGATTGCTGTCGGGACGATGCTGCACGAAACCGAAAGCGATATGGGCCGTATCGACGACGTGTTGAACTACGAACTGGACGAGCAATTCAGGCCGGGGGCTGTTGCTGCTGCGCAGTCAGACGGCATCTGTACGAAACTGACCGGCTATTTCGAATTGAAAAACGTAACGTTTGGGTATAACACAACCATGCCCCCGCTCATCGAAAATTTCAACCTGAAGCTAAAGCCGGGGAGCCGGGTGGCGCTGGTTGGCGGCTCGGGTAGCGGCAAATCGACCGTGGCCAAAATAGCGTCCGGCTTGTATCCGATCTGGGGCGGTGAAGTACTCTTCGATGGCAAATCGAAAAGCGTCATTCCGCGGCATGTCGTCACGAACTCGCTGGCCGTCATCGATCAGGAAGTGTTGGTCTTCAAGGGTACGGTGAAAGAAAACATCAGCTTCTGGGATTCAACCATTTCCGACAAACACATCATTCAGTCGGCCCGCGATGCCGCCATTCACGACATCATATCCGTCCGGAAAGATGGCTACGACAGTGCCGTCTCGGAAGGCGGGTCCAACTTTAGTGGCGGGCAGCGGCAACGGCTGGAGATCGCGCGGGCGCTGGCTACCAACCCCTCTATCCTGATCATGGACGAAGCCACCAGCGCGCTGGACCCCACGGCCGAAAAGATTGTCATGGATAATATCAAGAAGCGGGGCTGTACGTGTCTGATTGTAGCGCACCGGCTCAGCACCATCATCGACTGCGATGAAATTATTGTGATGGAATATGGCAAAGTCGTAGAGCGGGGCACCCATCAGGAGCTGGTAAAGAAAAATGGAGTGTACGCCCACCTGATCGAAACGAAATAAACGATACTACGTCTATGTCAGCTATAAAAGAAAAACTAGCTATCTGTGCCGAAAACCCATTGGTTCTGGACAGCACAGACCGGTTCTGGATGGTGCTCTCCGGAGAGGTAAACGTTTTCTATACCCGAATTGATGACCAGGGAAATTATACGAATCGACTAAAATTTCTGTATACGGCCAAAAAGGGGGAGGTATTGTTTAGCCTGTTGGCCCCGGCAGTTGCCGACACTACTCGACTCATTGCTTTTTCCGGCGAGGCTACGTTGCTGGCAATTGATAAAGTCGATCTGCTGAACGTCGATCATTTCTTTTTGAAGAACATGATTGATAAATGGATCGTAAAGACATCCTCCGCCATCAGCGCGGCCAACGCGCCCAGGGTCTATAAACCACTCGACGAGTATCAGGAAGTATCCTTGGACGCCAATACCATCGCATTCCCGTCGATGGGTATTAGCTGGATTCAATTGCTTCGGGGCGAGGTTAGTTTGTTCGCGCAAAGTACAGAAGTGAGTCACACGCAGTATCCTGATTTTCTGGCACCAGTCTCCAACAAACTGTGGCTGAAATCGCTGACGGATAATACGACTGTGCGCGTATTGAGCACCCGTGAGATGCTCTTACAGGAAGAAGTTTATTTTCTGCTGGCCCTGCGCAAGCTGGAAGCCCATTTCTACGCCCAGATCAACCAGATTATAGACGCGCAGCAACTGGAAGAAATTACGTATTTGTCCGAAAAGCGCGTTACGGACCAACTAGCTCTGGAAACGACCCTCGGCAAAATAAAGTCGGTTGTAGCGGGGAACGGCAGCGGGCAGGGACCGGAGGTTACGGGAAAGCGAACCCAACAGAATCTTCTTTTTCAGACGTGTCAGCTCATCGGCAATCAGATTGGCTTTACGCTGGAAGAGCCAAAATACGTTGAGTCACATCAGAACAACGTCACGAACCAACTCCACCTGATCGCCAAAAGCTCGAAGCTGCGCATTCGTAAAATCATTCTCAGGGATACCTGGTGGAAGGAAGAGTGCGGGCCGTTGCTGGCTTTTACCAAAAAAGAGAAAACCCCCGTTGCGCTCCTTCAAAAAACACCCACCAGTTATCTGATCAAAAACTTGGTAACGGGTCATGAAGCGGTGATCAATCACGAGATTGCGCAGTCTTTAGAACCCATTAGCTACATGTTTTTTTCGGGGTTCGACGGCAAAATGAGTTCCGTAAAAAAGGTACTCTCGTTTGCCATCAAAGGCGTCGAAAGAGACGCAAAATGGTTGATGCTGTCGGCCCTGGCGGGTAGTTTGATTGGGCTGCTGGTACCGATACTATCAGGTATTATGTACGACGAAGTGGTGCCGACGGCAGACCGATCGCTGCATCTGGAAGTCTTCCTGATCCTGATTATGATCGCTTTCGTAAAAGCGGGTTTACAATTAGTCGAGGGGGCACTTCAGCTGCGGGTCGAATCAAAGTCGAGCATCAACTTACAGGCCGGGATGATGGATCACATGCTTCGGTTGCCGGTGACGTTCTATAAAAAATATACCGCTGGCGACCTGACTAACCGAGTGTTGAGTATCAATACCATCCGTCAGATTGTTTCCAGCACCCTGATGACCGCCGTTTTGAGCGGAGCTTTTTCGTCGGTTAACCTCATCCTGCTGTTCTATTACGACACGAAGCTGGCCTGGGTGGGTGTTGGACTGGGCTTACTGGCGGGGGCATTTATGGTGGGTATTGGCTGGCTCAAGCTGAAATATGACCGACAGATATCAACCTATCAGGGCGAAATTCAGGGCTTTCTCTTCGAGTTTCTGTCGGGGATAACCAAAATCAGAATAACCGGTGGCGAACGACGCGTTTTTGCGCTGTGGGCTGATAAATTTTCGACCCTCAAGAAGCTTGGTTTCAATTCGGGTACCTACCAGAATTTTGTGGAAGTCTTCAACGCGTCTTACCCGCTGCTGACCAATATTTTCTTTTTCTCATTTCTTTATTACACCGTTTCAAATGCCGATTCGGTAACGGCGATGCTCTCGGTAGGGGTGTTCATGGCCTTTATCACGTCGTTCAACCAGTTTTTGAATGACAGCCTGCGGCTTAGCATGGCGCTAATCACGTCGCTGAACGTAGTTACGCTGTACGAACGAGTAAAGCCTATTTTGGAGGCAGAAACGGAATCCGTTGAGCAGAGTGTCGACCCCGGTGAGTTGGCGGGTGAGATCGAGATGAACTCGGTTTCGTTCCGCTACAAGCAAGACCAGCCCCTGGTGCTGAACAACATCACGTTTAAAATTAAGCCGGGCGAAATGGTTGCGTTTGTGGGTGCTTCGGGTTCGGGCAAGTCAACTATTATGCGGCTGCTGCTAGGCTTCGAACAGGCCGAGGCCGGGTCAATCTATTATGACGGCAACTCGTATGAGCTGATGAACAAGGAGCTAGTGCGTCGTCAGATTGGGGTTGTGCTACAAAACGGGGCGCTGATGTCGGGCAGCATCTTCCAGAACATTATTGGCAATTCGGAGCTGACCCTGGACGATGCCTGGGAAGCAGCCCGCATGGCGGGAATGCAAGAAGACATCAAGCACATGCCAATGGAAATGCATACAGTGGTCAGCGAGGGAGCCGGTACATTCTCGGGTGGTCAGCGGCAACGACTTATGATTGCGCGGGCTATCGCTCACAAACCCCGACTGCTCTTTATGGACGAAGCCACGAGTGCTTTGGACAACCGAACGCAAAATACCGTGTCGCAAAGTCTGGATAAACTCCAGGCAACCCGGATTATCATTGCCCACCGGCTTAGTACGATCAAAAATGCTGACCGTATTTACGTCCTGGACAAGGGGACCATTGTCGAGTCGGGTACGTACGACGAATTGATGGAAAATGACAACCTATTTGCTCAACTCGCCAAACGCCAAATCGCCTAAGTCATGGGAGCAACCGCATCAACATGGGCCGTACAGAGCAATGGGATTGGGGTACCGGAGGAACTGCGCGACTATTTTACCAACAAGTTTTGTTCGCCTGAAAACGGCTCATGGATCGTTTCCGGCGACGAACCCTACCTTGATTTCTGGGCAAGTCGCGGGAGAGAATGGGCCGGAGAAAAAGCTTTTGCGTTCTTGCAAACGTGCTATCCGCAGCTACATTTCCCCATTGAGGACGGCATCAACAAAACGCAGGCATACGTCGATGCCGTGCTGAAAGGCAAACCGGCGGGTATAGACGTTAGGCATTCGCTTGTTCTCAACCAGCCCGAATCACTACAACTTACGCTCCACGAGAGCTTTGCCGGTCTGATTCCTGTTCTGGTTGTGCCCGACGATGACGATTTTATAAAGCTCGTTCAATGCCTCCTCCACAAAAACAACCCGGTGGCGATTCCGCCGTCGATGGGTGCGCTGCTGGCCAATGGCATCAACAATTGGGAGCGGATTCGCGAGTTAAAAGCTCAATGGATAGTAAACAATTCATTGCAAAGCTGGAATGAACAGTTTGCGCGCTGTGTGCTACCGAACCCCAGCTTGTACAAGGATAAATTGGTTATCCTGAGTAACAAACCCTACAGCAACGTATCGGCGAAACAGCTGGGGTTGGATTCGAAGGAATGGGTAGCCTATTCGATGTCGATACGGCTTGAGCATGAATGCACGCATCTCTATACTCTCAACCGGTTTGGCTCGGCATCCAACAATCTGCACGACGAACTCGTGGCTGATTACATGGGCATCTGCAAAGCGGTAGGCCATTTCAAGGAGGAGTGGATGCTGGCGTTTTTCGGTCTGGAAGACTACCCAGCTTACCGAACAGGAGCCCGGTTAGAGAACTACGTGAGCAATACCCGATTATCAACAGCGGGTTTTCACCAGCTTACTGGCCTGATCAAAGGAGCCGTCAACTCCATTGCCCAATTTGACGCCAGGGTAGGAAAAATGTTTTCAGTCAACGATCAGGCGTGTCGAATGGATGCACTATGTTTAACGGATATGGCCGTGCTGGCTTCGGCGAACGGTTCGGAACAACTTTTTCAGAACTATACCGACCGCATGACGGCCCTTCAGCTAAATGATGCCGTTGCGGTATAACCAGATTGACTAGAGTACAACCTGTTGTTATAGCTTCCGGGCAGTTAACGACCGACTTTTGATTCGTAATTAAACATATACCCAATAACTATTAGCAATCGTGGAAAAACCAATTAACAACAAGATCGACGCGCTACGCAACGAAGCCGAAAATCAGGAGGAACTGATGAAATCGCTGGCTCAAATCGACGAAGATGGGCAGTTAACCGACGACGCATTGGACGCCGTCAGCGGGGGATTTGGAGGGGATAAACCTAATATCTCTCCTATCATTACAGGTCCCATCGGCTTTATAAGTAATCCCACCGATTTCAGTTCCTTGAGTGAATAGATCAATCATCTGGTAACAAACTTATAACTATCATGCAACGATGGCTTCTCTGCTCTGTCCCAGTACGGTGGCTAAACCCGGTGCCGAATTATTTGGCGTGCAGAACGGGTCGGGCCGGATTGAATACCTTGATGAATCTATTGTCATCGACCAGACCTTTGTCGACGTAGCGCGGCAGGGGCGAGCGCCCGAAGAACGGTTCCGCTTTGCGAGCAACTGCGCTAAAAACGGTTGTAGTCACTGGACGAAAGAGAGTACTAGCTGCGGATTGGTCGGCAAAATCGTGGACGCGATGAACCGCAAAGCTGAAGCTACACTGGTGACCTGCGCCATTCGCGACCGTTGCCGGTGGTTCCATCAGCAGGGGGCTACTGCCTGCGCCAACTGTGACGAGATCGTCCGAAATCTGCGTACACGGGAAGTCACGTCGATGTAAACCAAATCAGGTAACGGATTACACACAAAGATGGGCGATGTGAACTTCGTGTTCACATCGCCCATCTTTGTGTGTAATCCTAAGATAGCCGATTGTGTAGGCTCCTTTATGAAAATTGTTGAATTCACTAGATACACATGGTCTGCTTGGCCGTCGGTCTGTAAGAAAAGCCCACTTTAAAACAGTCCTGCGTACGCCTGGGGCATGGCCGTCAGCGGTTTTATGCGAATGTCCCGGTAAAAGACTTCGGCTGCTTCACTTTGCAGTTGAAGTTTTCCTTTTCGCATGGCAACATCCTGCCCATCGGGTTTTGTATAGCGCGAATCTTTGAGGACCATTACCACGTGGCCATTGACGATGTGCAGGCTTTTACCCTCAAAACAGATTAGCTCCAGCGTCGTCCATTCGCCCACCGGACTTTCGTAATTGGCTGATCGGAGGCAGAAAAAATCACTCCCTTTTTTGAAGGGGGCAAATGGTTGCTTTTCATCCGCTACCCGGTTCATGATGCCTTCTGACTGGAAAGAACGGATGTCGATAGCGGAGTTGGCCTGGCACCAGAAGTCGCCCATGTGCCCTTCCATGATCTGAAACTCTTGGGAAAGCATCCAGGAGCGCCAGTATTCGGCACCCGCTTCGCCCGTGGAATGATACAGAATGCCGGAGTCGCGCAGCATATTTTTTCGGGGATCGTGTTTTTGCGTTCCCCACTTGACCTGGAGTGTCAGGTGATAGTTTTCGTAGTCCTGGCGGGTGAATAGGCACCCGTAAATCGTTCCACTTACCCGCAGCACGGGGCCACCCGGTTCGCTGCTAACCGAAAATACGTGCGTGCTGTCTTTGTTATATCCGATAGGCTGAATCGGGTTGCCTGCGGCATCGGTTGGTATTTTTCCATTATAACCCGTCTTGTGCGAATAACTTAGGTAGGTTTCCCACTGCGACAGATTTTTGTCCAGTAACGGGGTCCAGCCTGGGGGGACACCCGCATTTTTTGGTGCAAATAAGCCCGTTAGCCAGATAAATAAGCTAGTAACAAAAATCATCCGATGGAATAAGTTGGGTGGAAAGCCGTTTATCGAAGGCAAATGTAGCGGAGGGGGTAACGATGTACGTTGTAAGAATCCATTCTTTATCGGTACATTTACTGCACGTCTGAATGCTGCATGAAGCGATACGTCTTACACGCCCCTTTTAGTATTTATCATTTTGAGGCTACTACCTGGGCGCACGCTACCCATAAACACACCTACTTCGAAATTATTTTTATCCTCAAGGGCCGTGGGACACATTTTATCAACGGGAATGCGTTCGGTTACGAGGCTGGCGATGTGTTTTTATTAGGCCCCGAAGATTACCACCATTTTACGATCGACACCCTGACCGAGTTCAGCTTTGTCCGCTTCAACGAATCGATCCACAGCGAAGCATCCGCTGGACAGGATGGCTCCTGGCAACCCGTGATCAGGGCGTTGCTGACTACCTCTTCGCAGAGTCGCGGGTCTATCGTAACCGATTCATTGGAAAAGCAGAAGCTGCATCACCTACGGGCGGTGCTGGAAGAAGAAAGCCTGCGGCAGCAATCTCCTTACTTTGACCCCATTCGCGACAGTTTGCTGCGCAGCATGTTGCTGATTCTGGCCCGAAACCTGTTTCGGCATGTTCCGGCCAAACCAGTTGTGAGCGCTTCGTTGGAGGCAATCCTGCTGTATATCCGGCAGCACATTCACCAGCCCGCAATCCTGAGTATCGACCATCTGGCCGATGCCTTCCACTATTCACCGGCCTACATTAGTCTGTTTTTCAAGAAACATACCGGGGAATCCCTCAAACAGTATATTACCAAATACAAAATTAAGCTGATTGAAGCCCGGTTGTTGTACAGTTCACGGACGCTGGCCCAGATTGCCGAGGAATTTGGCTACACGGACGAAAGCCATTTTTGTAAACAATTCAAGAAGTATACTGGTCATACACCCACCGCTTTCCGCCGGGGACTCTAACGTCAACTCTCCGAAGAGACTGAAGCCTGAGTAGGCTTTTTCGTTCATCGTCAACGGTCAGCACATCGTTGACGATGAACGAAAAATCAGAATAGGTTCCGGTTATAAGTTCTGCCTTTTCAATTCGCTGACGGCGTAATCGGCCGCCCGGGCCGTCAGAGCCATGAGTGTGAGCGACGGGTTCTGACAAGCTACCGACGCAAATGAAGCGCCGTCGGTAACGAAAACATTCTTGGCTGCCCAAAGCTGATTGTGCGCGTTGAGCATTGACGTTTTGGGATCACGGCCCATGCGGACCCCGCCCGTTTCGTGAACTGCCATACCGGGTATCGAATGACGATCGTACGTAGCGATATTTTTCAGACCAGCCGCTTCAAGCATTTCGGCGGCATCATTCATCATGTCCTGACGCATACGCTCCTCGTTTTCCCGGAATTTTACGTCGAATACAATTGTTGGCAATCCCCACTTGTCAAGGCGGTTGTGATTAAGCGTGATCGTGTTGTCTTCGTAGGGTAAACATTCGCCGAATCCCATGATCCCCATCGTCCAAGGACCTGGCTGCGAGGCTTTTTCCTTTAATGCGGCTCCAAAATCCTCATCAGGACCAGCGGCTTCTGCAATCAGTCGCTGCCAGCCGGACCGGGATGCTCCGCCCTGATAGCCAAAGCCCCGCAGGTACGTCCGTTTGTCGGTGCCGATATTCCGGTAGCGGGGAATGTAGATGCCGTTCGCCCGACGCCCGTAATAGTATTTATCGTCGAACCCCATGCCATCAGCTTGGGCATTGGCGCCGACCTGAAAATGGTGGTCCATGATGTACTTCCCGAGGGTACCACTTTCATTACCCAGTCCGTTCGGAAACCGAGTTGAAACCGAGTTGAGTAGAATGAAGTTTGTGGCCATCGCCGACGCATTCAGGAAGATGATCCGGGCGTAGTACTCGGTTGTCTGATTCGTTCGGGCGTCGATGACCCGAACGCCACTTGCTTTCCCTTTTTTCTCGTCAAACAACACCTCCGACACAATGCTATCAGTCCGAACCGTAAGCCGACTGGTGCTGCGGGCGGCTGGTAATGTAGATGATAGGGAACTGAAATAGCCACCGTACGGGCAGCCTCTGGCGCAATGATTTCGGTACTGGCATGGAGCGCGACCAATTGAGGTGTGCACCGGGTTGGCTTTCGACAGGTTGGCGGTTCGGCCGATCGTCATCACGCGATTCATGGTACTTTTCAGTTTCCCGCGAACGTGCTCTTCCACGCAGTTCATATCCATAGGCGGTAAAAACTCACCGTCGGGTAACTGGTCCAGCCCTTCCTTATTGCCCGAAATCCCGGCGAACGATTCGACATAGCTGTACCAGGGAGCCAGATCCTTGTACCGGATCGGCCAGTCGGTACCGAACCCATCGCGGGCGTTGGCTTCGAAATCCATCTCACTAAATCGATAGCTCTGCCGCCCCCACATGACCGATTTACCACCCAGAATGTCAGGGCGGTACCAAAGAAACGGGTGGGTTTCTTTGTAGGGTGCGTTTCGGTTGTCGAACACAAAATGGCCGTTTTGCTCATTGTAGCCCATCACCCGAAAATCAGGGGCTGGATCATCTTTGGGCAAGATAGTACGATCGCGATGGGCAAACTCCCAAGGGGCCATCATTGCCGTGTCGTAGCCGGTAACGTGCTGAAGGTCGCGCCCTCGTTCGAGCATCAGTACCCGCAATCCTTTCTGAGTAAGTTCTTTGGCGGCCCAGCCGCCACTGACGCCCGAACCAATCACAATGGCATCGAACGTGTGGTTAAGTTGTGCTTTACGAGTCAGGTTCATAAGGGTTTAGGAAGTTGGTGTACCTGTCGGTTGGCTGGCACACCGGCTTGTCTGTTTAGGAAACAGGTTACTTACTAAAAAGACGATGCGTGCGGATTATACCTGCCCGATAAAAAGACGAGACCGGTAAGCCGGTCTCTTTTCGGCTTCGTGCCGGTTTTATCAGAATAGTGTTCGTCAGGTAAGCCCGATGCTTCCCCAGGACGATCCGGGGAAGCGTTCCAACTCGCTGAAACCCAAACGAGGGTAGTGACTAATTCAACGATGACTCGTTTCGCAAAACAGTTCGCAATTGCATGCCGCCTTTAACAGGAAATACGAATGGGAATCGCTGGTTTAGGCTTTTATTCGTCTTCGCTGTTATTGAGTTTGGCGAGCAGACTGTAAGCGCCATTGATCACAATCGGTGTCACGGCTGGATCTATACCAGCGGGCAGCGTTACAGCTACGTAGCCATTCTCCCGAACGGCTGTTTGAACCTCTACCTGCTGGAACTGGTATCGGGTCGGGTTACCGTATTTCTTCGCGAGAACATAGACCAGCGACTTGCCTCCGTACCGAACAACCGCCGATTCGGGCAGAGTGGGTAAGGGCTGCGTTTGTACTTCGATAAGGGCTGATACATAGCCTCCCGGAATAAAATCGGCTGCGTAGCCGTCCGGATGAGCCAGTACAGTAATAGTCCGGTCAGCTGCGATGGCTTTTCCGATCAGGAAGATCTCTCCCTGATGCACGTAGGAGGAGTCTCCGCCCAGGCTGAAACGGACCCGCTGGCCCGCGTGAATCCGGCTGATGTCTTTTTCGTAAATATTGAGCTGAACGTGCAGGTGATCGACGTTGGTGATCTCAACCAGTACGTCGGATGGGTTCAAAAACCGACCGTTGTTGACGGGTACCTTGGTAACAAAACCGGATACGGGCGATGGGATCGTAACTACGCGGGTCAACTGGTTTGGACTGAGCTTTTTGGCCTCGATATGCATCATCGCCAGGCGCTGGGACATACCTGCCAGTTGAGCCTGTAAACTCTGTCGGCTGGCTCGCACCTGCTGAAAAACCTTTAACGCGTTTACGTTTTCGCGACTCAGTTCCTGCTGGCGGACGAAGTCAAGATCTGCAAATTCCAGTTTGGCTTTCGTATCCAGATAATCCTGCTGGAGCTGGATAAAATCGGGGTTTTCCAATTGGACCAGCGGCTGCCCTTTCCGTACCTTCATGCCCGGTTCCAGATCGATTTTCCGGATGTATCCGCCGAAGGGAATGGCAACAGAAACCAGGTTCGACGCAGGCACATCAATCGTTCCGGTCGCTTTCAACGTAGAATGAAGGGTGCGCACTGTAGGCTGGCCCAACTGAATGGCCGCTACGTTGTACTGAGCCTGCGTGAGCGACACCTGAATCGGGCCTGCGGTGGCGGAATCGTTCGTGGGCTCGGTCGCTGTCGCCTGATTCGTACGTTCTTTACTGCCCTGATTGTCAGTCGAGCGGCACCCGGCAGCAACAACTATAATCAGGACCGTCAGCAGGCTATACGCGTATAGTTTGTAAGTCATGTGGTTCATCAGGGATTACCCAGTAAATAATTGATGTATAGAACCGATTGGTTATATTGATTAATCAGGTCAAGGTAGTTTGACCGGATCGTGAAGGCTTGTTGAAGCGCCAGCAGAAATTCTACGTAACCGATATCGCCACGGCTGAAACTGCTGCGGGCATTTTGCTGCATCAGTTCGGCCTGGGGTAGTCCATTGGCTTCGTAATAGGCCAGTGCCTGCCGAAATAGCCCGTATTGTTGAACCGCCTGGCTCAGCTGCTGACTAAGTGCGAACTGCTGATTCTTCAGTTCCGTCCGGGCAATTTGCTCGCCGATTCGGGCGGCATTGATGCGGGCTTTCTGCGGCTGACCAGGTAGGGGAAGTGTAATACCGATCTGTCCCCCATTGAACCGATAACCGGGTCCGAAAAAAAGCTCCTGTCCGTTAATCAACTGATTGCCAATCAGAGTCTGGCTGAATAAGCCTACCAGAAAATCTGGTTTCATCCGGGCCTGCTCGACAAGCCGGCTCTGTTCCGCAACTTGGATCTGCTCCTGCAACTGCCGCAGCAGCGGGTTGCGGGCCAGCGAAGCACTGTCCCGGATGGCTTCAATGGCCGGCTTGGGCAGTGGCTCCACCGAAATATCAATCGGCTGCTGGCTGTAAAGAAGCGTTTGCAGCTGGACCCGGCTCGCCATTATGGACGCTTCATGCTGCGCTAATCGTACCCGCTGCTCGGCCAATTGACTTTCGGCCGACGCTTTTTCCAGACTACCCGTTTCGCCTGTTTTAAAGCGTAGCCCGGCCGCCTTTACAAACTCCGTCAGGACGGTATCCTGCTGCTGAAAAAGTATTCGCTTCCGGTAGCGATAATTTAACTCGTAATACGCTGATTTAACCCCGTACAGGATATCTTGCTGCGTTACGGCTACCCCAGCCTGCCGGGCGCTTACCAGCTGGTCGTTTAGCTGGGCCAGTCGACGCATCAGGGTTGGATTGGGAATAGTTTGCGTAAGGGTGAGGTTGTTGTCGAACCGACGGCTGTTGTATTGGCCCAGCATAAGCGAGGCTGACAGGCGACCGGCATCGTAGGCCGTCCGGCGTAGGGCCTGCTGCTGGCTCACACCCAGATTGGCCGTCTGCAACTGACCGTTCCGGTTCGTAGCCTGCTGGATTGCCTGCTGAATCGTAATTTGTTGCGGTCCCTGAGCCCGGCTGGTGGTAGTCAGCGCTACAAGCAGTATCACAACTAGTCCTGCCGCCGGGCCGAGTCCTGACGAACTGGCGGCTCTGGCTTCCTTGGTTACCGCTTTTCGTTCGATCAGCGAATAAAGAATGGGTAAAATAAGGAGTGTCAGCACAGTCGCCGTTAGTAGTCCGCCGATCACGACGGTGGCCAGTGGTTTCTGTACTTCGGCACCGGCTGAGTTCGAAACGGCCATCGGAATAAAACCAAATGAAGCGACCAGTGCCGTCATGATCACGGGCCGGAGTCGTACTTCGGTACCCAGCCGAATGATTTCGGTCATATCGGTCAGGCCCTCTTCGTGCCGCAGCCGGTTAAATTCAGCGATCAGCACGATGCCATTCAGAACCGCAACACCAGATAGGGCAATGAATCCAACACCGGCCGATATGCTGAAAGGCATTCCCCGGATCAATAAGGCAAACACACCCCCAATGGCCGCCAGCGGAATTGCCATGAAAATAAGTAAACTCTGCCGGACGGAGTTGAAGGTAAAAAAGAGCAGGGCGAAAATCAGGCCCAGGGCAATCGGTACGGCAATGCTCAATCGTTTTTTTGCATCGACCAGATTTTGAAACTGCCCCCCGTACGTAATCGAATAACCGGGAGGAAATTTGATATGCTGTCCTACTTTCTGCTGCAATTCCGTAACGATGCTTTCCACATCGCGGCCTTCTGTGGATTCGCTCCGCGCAGATGCGTCTGGCGTGGACTCGCCCGGCGTGGACTCGCCCCGAACGTTAAACCCGAGTGTGATTCGTCGATGCGCGTTGTCCCGCTGAATCTGATTGGGTGCTTCCTGCATGGTTACCTGAGCAAGCTGACCGAGTGGAATCTGCTGCGCGGGTCTGGTAGCACTGGCGGCAACCGGTACGTATACGTTGCGAATGTCATCGATGCTCTGGCGTTTGTCAGCCGCCAACCGAACCACCAGATCAAAGCGTTTTTCACCTTCGAACACCTGGCCTGCCGACTGCCCGGCAAAGGCCGTATTGATGACCCGGTTTACATCCGATACGTTCAGCCCAAACTTGGCAATCTGTGCCCGGTCGAGACGGATCAGGATTTGGGATAGCCCCCCTACCTGCTCGATGTACAGGTCTTTGGCACCGTCAATTGTCCGGATCAAACTACCCACCTGGTCGGCCAGTTTAGTGAGCTGGGCCAAATCCTCCCCGTATATTTTCAGGGCTACGTCCTGCCGTGCGCCGGTCATCAATTCGTTAAAACGCATTTGCACGGGTTGCTGAAAACCAAAGGTTACGCCCGGAATAACGGCCAGTGCGTCCGCCATTTTCTCCGCCAGTTCGTCACGCGTGGAAGCCGATGTCCAGTCAGCCTTCGGCTTGAGAATAACCATCAGATCAGCCGCTTCGATGGGCATCGGGTCGGTCGGGATTTCGCCAGAGCCGATCTTCCCCACTACCTGTTCGACCTCCGGAAACTGGTTGAGCAGAATGCGCTGGGCTTTCTGTGTCGCGTCAATCGTTTCGGAAAGTGAACTGCCTGTGAGCGTGCGTGTATCGACGGCAAAATCGCCTTCATCAAGCTGCGGAATAAACTCACCGCCCATACGGAAAAATACATAAACCGCTACGACCAGTAGCCCGGCGGCACCACTCAGAATCAGCAGGCGATGCGCAAGAGCCTTTACCAGAATCGGCTCATACACCCGATGAATGCGTTTGATGATCCGATCCGAAAACGAAGTTTTATGCGTGATTTTTTTGTTGAGCAACAAGGCCGAAACCATCGGTACGTAGGTAATCGAAAGAATAAACGCGCCCAGAATGGCAAACGCTACCGTCAGCGCCATGGGACGGAACATTTTTCCTTCGATACCCGACAGGGCCAGAATCGGCAGGTAAACGATTAAAATAATGATTTCGCCAAAAGCGGCAGATGACCGGATACGCCCTGCCGACAGAAATACTTCGTCGTCCATTTCACGCTGCGTGAGCAGCTTATCCTTGTTGCGAAGCGTGATGTGATGCAGCGTCGCTTCAACAATGATCACGGCTCCATCGACAATCAGACCGAAATCAATAGCGCCCAGACTCATCAGGTTGCCCGATACGCCGAATAGATTCATCAAGGAGATTGCGAATAGCAACGCCAGCGGAATGACCGAAGCAACCACGAAGCCCGCCCGGAAATTACCCAGCAGTAGAACCAGCACAACGATCACAATGGTAGCTCCTTCCAGCAGGTTACGCTCAACGGTTCCGATAGCGCTGTTCACCATTTTAGTACGATCCAGGAAAGGAATGATCTGAATACCAGGAGGCAGCGTCTGCTGAATCTGGGTAATCTTTTCCTTGACCCGCTGAATGACTGCCGAGGAGTTCTCGCCTTTAACCATCATTACAACAGCTCCCACGGTTTCGCCCTGTCCATTCCGCGTAACGGCCCCGTAACGCACTGCCGATCCGATGCCTACCTGAGCAACATCCCGTACCCGCACGGGCAACCCCTGCGCGTTCAGCTGGACAACAATGTCGGCTATGTCATCAGGTGAATGAATAAGACCGTCCGACCGGATAAAAAACGCATTCGGCTTTTTGTCGATGTAAGCGCCACCGGTGTTCTGGTTGTTTTGCTGAAGGGCGGTAAAAAGATCGGTCATCGTGACCCCGGCACTGCGAAGTCGGTCGGGGTCGACAGCGATTTCGTACTGTTTCAGCAGACCACCAAAACCACTCACGTCGGCTACCCCGGGCGTACCCAGCAAAGATCGTCGGATGGTCCAGTCCTGAATAGTGCGGAGATCGCTCAAGGAGTAGCGGTTTTCGTAGCCTTTTTGGGGAACCACTGTATACTGAAATATTTCGCCCAGGCCCGTCGTTACGGGTGCCATTGTCGGTGAGCCAACGCCGGGGGGAATTTGCCCTACAACCGTCTGTAAGCGCTCGCTGATCTGTTGACGGGCCCAGTACACATCCGTCGCGTCGGTAAAGACTACAGTTACAATCGACAGGCCAAAACGGGAAAAGGAACGGAGTTCTGTAATGCCGGGAATGCTGCTCAGGCTTACTTCGATAGGAAACGTGACCAGCCGTTCGATGTCTTCAGCCGCCAGCGACGGAGTGCTGGTGATGACCTGCACCTGGTTGTTGGTGATATCAGGCACGGCATCGATCGGCAACTGCGAGGCCGACCAGATACCCCAGCCGATCAGCGCCAGCGTAAACAGACCAATGATTAATTTATTACGAATTGAAAAATAGATGATAGCGTTCAGCATCGTGACGACAAACAATGAGTCAGGATAAGATTAGGCGAGGATACAGACGCGCAGAGCGCTGTCTGGTGGCGTGCAACCGGCAGCTGTAAGCCGTCGGGCAAACAGGACATATAGCCGGATCGACCCGGCTGCTTAACAGGAATGTGTTATGGAAAAAACAGAAAACTGGTAAGAAAACCAGCTCGCATGGATACAATCCGGCCAAGAGGTACGCTTACATCAGCGTCGGGGCGGATTGATCAGCGTATTTACGCTGACGAAAGAGTATAGGTTGGCGTAACGAAAACAGGCTGATCTAGCCAAGATCATCAGACATATGGGTGCTGATGAAAGCAGCACGATGGCAGGAGCGGTAAATATAGGCGCGGCATGACCGGCGGCTGGCAGATTATGGTGACTGTGGTTGGGGTGCTTCTGATGGGCGGAATCTGCGCCGTAGTGCATCACCATAAAATCCAGGAAGCCAAGGTCAGGGTTTGTAGCCTGGTGTTGCTGAAAATGCTGGACCAGATCGATCAGCCGACTGGACTGATCGATACCGAAGCCTGGAAGCAAACTACTTCCCAGGAGTTGTATAGCCAGCAAAAAAGCAACAATTGACTTCATTGTCTCGATTCCCTTACCTGCTTTAGCGCAAAGGTCAGCAGAAAGTTCAAGAAAGCCCTGCCCGAATCTTAATTTAGAAATAGACCAGAATCGACTTGGTAAACTTGTTTCAGGACAGGTCATCCAAAACGATACAAACGAAATCCTGTCTGGGTGCGCCTTCGGCTTAGTATGGACCCGGTTGCTGTCATACGGCGCAGGTCGGTTAGTGTGCTTGGTATAACCGAAAAAGACCGGTAGATCCTAGCTGGCAGCCGATTCGCTGATCCGGGCGTCCGAGGCAATCGCTTATCAGGTGTAACTTGTTGATTGTATTGGTCGAAGCTAGGGGCTAATCCTGGAACCGGTGGACGAAACTGCTTTACAGAGGAATCATATTTTCGGAAAATCACAAAGCTGAGTACTATGAAAACCGTTGATTAAAAGAAAATAATATGTTGTATGTGAGGATTTTAATCGTAATGAGCCACACATTCGTTGCAGGTTAAATACCGACTTTTGGGGGGAGTTAGCCGAAAGCCGGTACTCATTAATTAACCCTTGTAACTATAGCTTATTGTATTAATTTAGCATTATTATATACTATATTGCTTTGGAGCGCTATATTTTATCGGTTCTTATTTGCTTCGCAGTTGATTCAGACTCAATTTAAACGGACGATAGTCCTTGAAAAACCAACTTTCTGGAGTCTATATACGCAGAATCCTCCTAAAAGTCGGTTTATAACCGGAAATGCAGGATCACAGTTCGCATATGTGTCCTTCCATAAAGGATGTAAAAATCATCAATGGTCGGCTCTCTACTGAGAATGAGGGCTATTTATCAACTAAGCCGCATGCATCTGTTTTTATGCAATAAGAGTCGATCCTGTTCGGCCTATATTTCTCGAAATCATCTTTAGAATAAATCATTGTGTTTATTTAGCCTTCGCTTTCCGGATAAAGTGGATCAATCGAAACGGCTTTTTCTACTGGTTTTCAGAATACAGCCAGTAATGCTGCTAACCGTACTGCTGACTCACGTAAGCTAGGCCCAATTTACCATTCAGGGCCGGGTTATTAACGGAAAGGATCATCAATCGTTGCCCTTCGCCACGGTCTTTCTGTCAGGTACCACCAAAGGAACAGTTACCGATCAGGTGGGCTCTTTTACCTTATCGAACGCTCCCTCCGGCAAGTTCAATCTGATCGTTTCCTACCTTGAATTCGCTACGCTGAAAACTACAATCGAGACTTAGGATCAGCATACGTACCGGTTTGAGCTTAAGCCCGTTGATAGTTAGCTGGACGCTATTACGGTCAAAGCACACCGACGTCGTGGGCCTGACTGGCGAAAGCAACTCCTGTTGTTTACCAACAACTTTATTGGGCAAAGTCAGAATGCTGACCTGTGCCGGATCGTTAATCCAGACGTTCTGATGTTTAACCAAAGCGGGCAAACGCTGATTGTTTGCGCTCAGCAGCCACTGGTTATTGACAACAAGGCTCTAGGCTATCGACTACGGTTTCAATTAGATTATTTCCGCTACAGCTATGATTCCTTACTCGTTTCTTAGGAGGGCAATTCGGTCTTTGAGCCGTTGATCCCCAACGACACCCTTGAAGCACAGTGCTAGATGGTGAATCGGCGCAAAGCTTATTTTGGTTCGATAATGCATTTTGGCCGGGCCTTGTTTACCCGGCAGTTGACTCAGCAGGGATTTGTCATTCAGAAAGTGATTGAACGAAAAAACAGCCGGGGCGACGTTCGCCTAATCGGTTTACCCGGCGACAGCCTGCTGGAAATATACTCGTTGACTAATCCCAAGAAGATACGCGCTTTGCCAATGGCCTCGTACAAAGTAATCCTGGATACCGTTCGGTCAACAGCGCTTGAACCCATTGTTTATTTCACCGATCTGATTCAGGTAACGTACACGAAAGAGCAGGAGCCTTATGCTTTTCAGCGCGCCCGCCGTTCGGCCAGCACGGCCAACGGATCTGGCTTCCAATATTCTTTGTTGCGAACGCTGGAAGCCAGTGTGACGGTCGATGCCACCGGTCAATTTTGGCGTCCGCATGGTATCCGCAGCGAAGGGTACTTACTGGACTTGGGAATTAATAGCGGATGATCTGCCGCTGGATTATAATCCGGATGAGCAAATTTATTTGTAACGGCTATGAACGTCTATATCGGAGTATTATGCTGTCGAAGTAATGTGTTTGTGTATCTGCCTTAATCAGCTGGTTTACAATTGGTTTTTATTTTAATGATTTAAAGAAATAAGGAAATGCACAAATAAAGAAATCTTTATTTGTGCATTTCCTTATTTCTTTAAATCATCACTGACTAGCTTGATGATGTGATCGCGAACCGAACTCTCGCCCAGAATTTTTATTTTCATTGCTTTGTACAAATCCATCGGCAGATCAATGGTTAGTCGATGCACCTCCGGCTTCTTCGAATGAATTTCCTTCACCGCCTTTTCTGTCTGCTCAACGTCAATCTCCGACTTCTTGATCTCAACCTTGGGACTGAGACCCAGGCTGCTCTTTAATCCTAATTTCTCCTTAGCCATTGCTGTATCGATTAAAGATTTTGAATGATATTCGTTAGCTCATTAAATAACGTCACTGTTTCCTGCTTTGCTTTCTCATCTTTGTACTCGATCACTCCTAACCCTTTAACTACGGCTTCCCGATAGGCCGTACGCGTTTTGATGGTTGTACGCAAAACTGGAATCGGCTCGTCCTGCAAGACTTCCATCACCTCCTTGCTCATGTTGGTAGCAGGCTGGAACTGATTCATCAGAAAATAAGCCGGTATATTCTTTTCCTTCTCAGCCTCGGCATCCTGATAGCGCTCCAGAAACTGTCTAGTTGCCCATATATCCAGGCCACTGGGTAGAATCGGTATCAGCAGTAGGTCGGCCAACAAAATAATCTTACTGGTGAGCTTATTCAGCGACGGGGTTCCATCGATGAGAATGATCTCGTAATCTTTACTGATGAGCTTAACGTTTTTGGAAAGCTCAATACCGTCTGGCCAGCCAAAGACGGGGATAGCGGGGGCGTCTTCCGGTCGTAAGCCTGACCAGTGAATGGCACTCTGGTTTGTATCGACGTCACAGATGCATGTTTTGTAGCCAGCGTGGGCAAAACAAACGGCAAGGTTTTGTGTGATCGTTGACTTCCCTACTCCCCCTTTAAGACTGGTTACTGAAAGAATCATGTTGTATTTAGTTGCTGGGTGGGCAAAGGTATTCTATTACAGAAATAAAGAAAAGCGTACTTCTGTATTTAAAGAAGTAAAGAAACACGATTATACGGCAATGTGTAAATACAGAAATAAAGAAAAGCAGTAAACCATGTTTCATTATTTCTGTATTTCTTTAAAAATAAGTCTCTAGCTATTAGAACTTTATATAAAATATGGATAAAGAATGCCTTTTTACAAGGCTATGTTATGAGCGTAACGTAGTCTGGAATAGGATGATCTGCTACGCGTATAGCCTGTCGCTTTGTACGTAAAAGACAGTATAATTATAGAGATTCCAACCACTATGAGGATCTAGTCAGTACTAAATAATCTGTAGATCTGAAACTAACAAACTTAGGCTATCAGTCCGGGTTGTGAAAAGAAATAGGGGGTAGTCTTCCTCCTTCGTTTTCGGCGTTAAATGGCCAAAAAATCAGTTGAGTGGCTTACTGGCAACAAAAGCTTATCGGTTGTGCTTGTTTGGTCAAGCCCCTATACTTATGCAAACTCATGCTGACTTAAACCGCTTTCTCGACGCTCAGCAGTCAACCTACACAGATGCCCTGGCCGAGATCCGCCGGGGGCGTAAGCAAACCCATTGGATGTGGTACATCTTCCCCCAAATAGCTGGCTTAGGTTTTAGTCAGACTGCACATTATTACGCTATACAAGATTTGGCGGAAGCCAAGGCCTACGTAAACCATCCCGTGCTGGGCAGCCGTCTGGTGGAAATTACCCGGGTACTGCTTGATCTCGAAGGAAAAACGGCTTATCAAATCATGGGTAGTCCTGACGATCTAAAACTGAGATCAAGCATGACGCTGTTTAGTCTGGCCAAGCCCACGGAATCTGTTTTTCAAGAGGTGCTGGACAAATACTTTCAGGGAGAGTCGGATGAGAGAACCCTTGCTTTGGTAAAGAAGAAGACGGACGGTTAAAGAATGTCAATTAGGTGCACGGTTTGGAGAGTCAGCCTTCTCAAGTGTGCCAGCCAGCTAGCCGCTTGACGCTCATAGCCAGAAATTCCTGACCGCGTCGGGTTCGATACCCCATCTGATTCAGTCGATCGGCAATGGCCCGGTAGGTCAACCCTTCTTTGCGGTAGAGACGGACAAGCTCAGCCGCTTGCCGATTGGCCAGATTCGTCTGGGCATTCTGCTGGCGGGCGGCTAGACCTCGCTGGGTAATCTCGGGTGTAATGTTGGCCGTGCCCAGTTTGTACCCCTGTGCCTTCTTTGCTGCCAAAGCAGCTCGGGTGCGCTCACCGATCAGTTCCCGCTCGTGCTGAGCCAGCACCGCCATAATACCGACTGTTAGTGTATTGGCATCCGGAATGTCACAGGCCACAAAATCCACCTCGGAATTGCGGAGTGAAAAGATAAAGGATACATTTCGACTTAGACGATCCAGCTTAGCGATGAGAAGACGTGCTTTATGGAGTTTGGCATGGGCAATGGCTACGGCTAGTTGGGGCCGATCCGATCGTTTACCCGATTCAACTTCGATAAATTCGTCAAGCAGTTCATCGCCTGCTTTGAGGAAACGTTGTACGATGTCCTGTTGAGCCGAGAGGCCTAGTCCACTTTTGCCCTGGCTTGCGGTCGACACTCGATAATAGGGGACATACTTCATCTTGTTTTACTGCGTATGGAAGTGCTCGTCAAGAAGAGGACAAAAGATGAAACTTCTTTCCTCTCTACCATAAAATTTTCTTTTTTAGGTGTTCCACGGGCGAATATAGGAATAATCGAGTGTCTGTAACATTTTCGCGACGGTCATTGTGAAAATGTTACAAAAGGTGATGACTGAACAGTACATAGTATGTCCAGCGTTAGTACAATCTCGGCGAGGTTAGATTGATGGTGTTTCTAGCGTTCTCACAACAGATTAAGCTTGCTCGCTCGTGATAGCGTACCAAACTCTTAGGGTATGACTAGCGTTCGAATATGCTTGACCTGGTACTGCCTAAGTCTAATCTAACTATAACAGCAGGTCCGGACTTCTTAGCTTAGCTGTTCTACGGAAAAAAAGGAACTGGTTATGCCAGCTGAACCAGACTCGCATCGTTGGTAAAAAACTTCTATAGCAGACGCCATACTGCTTTCCTCAACTGTGTAAGCGTTAAAGGGCAAAATTTAGTTAGAGTCTGTCAGTGCTTTCAATTTGCTGGCTAAAGCTGAACCGTGAAGATCTCGTGCTACAATGATACCCTGTGGGTCGATGAGTATAGAACTAGGAAAGCTGTTAACTCGGTAATGCTAAACTTGTTTTCGTCCGACAACACCTGAGGCCAACCGAGTGGATGATCTTTCAGAAATCGTTGCAGACGCTTCGCTGAATCGTGACAAGCGATACTGACAAACTCAACCCGCTGATAGTCAACTTCTTTGTAGAGTTGCTGCAAGTGGGGTATTTCGGCAATACAACCTTTACACCAGGTACCCCAAAAGTCGACGTAGACGTATTTTCCCTTTAGAGTAGCGGTTGAAAAAGGCTTGCCTGTAACAAAATCGTTGGCCACCAAAGGCTGAAATTCTACACCTGTCCGTAAATTATGAGTGGCCGGTAGAGGGGCTGTGCTCCCTTCCAGTTCCAGCCAGTCATGGTATCGATCCAAACCCTTATTGATGTAGCTTATACCACCTATCTCGATTGTTTCACCAAGTTTCACCAATTGCTGAGGGTCTATTTTTCCTGACTTTAAACAGGACGTAGCGTCGATAAGCGTTGTGGCTTTGAAGTCAGGTCGGCAAAACCCCGAGGAGATGAACAGTTTATGCGTATCGTTTCCTACTTGTAGGGTAGCCACCCCATACTGGGCAAAATGGTAAACAAAGCTATCGCCCATACGCTTGATTACCAACGGCAACTCTAAGCGTTTGATTGCTCTTTTCTGATAGATTTCGTACTGAATAAGTTGGAAGTCAGTCAGCTTTTCCAGTACTGTGCCGGGCTTGATCGACTGCGGGTAAATAGGTTTTTCATCACCCAGATCAAGGTCATTGTTGGTATCGATTAGAACCGCCCATTGTCCTCGATCTTCGTCAAAACCACTGACGGCATTAAGAAAGCAGTGAATGGGCGTATTTGTCAACGTGGTTGTATCGGGTACCCATTTCCAATCCCGTTGAAGACGCTTAAAATTAGCGGGGGTTATTCGGCCCTATTTATAATTTTGATAGACTAATTGAGGGGCATTAAGCCAGATCATGGACTTCATTCGACTCGACCAATTCCTTGGAATCCCTCGAAGGGGTTGGCACATCTTACCCCATAAAGGGTCCTGTGGATCCTCAGGATGGAGGATATCAAAGTTGGGGTAGAAGGGCCCATATCCCGTTTTGAGCTGGTAGGGTATTCGGGCGAGGTATGTGGTTTGCTCCTCCTGGGAGTGGCAGCCAATTAGCACAAAGAACAAACCAAGCGTGAGCAGATGCGGCTTCATATCCTTTAAAAGTGGCTGGCTATGTCAGCTATGAATGATGTGTGATACGGCGGATGATCATCCAATTTTATTTGTCTGTAAGTAAGCTAATTTTCTGGAACAGTTCATTACTATAATTTATAGTACGCATTACTACTTAAGCCTTACTAATTAATAAGTTACCCGCGCAAAGACCTGGCTAGGGCTACGGGCATGAATCGGTCAGCGAGGTAACTGTGCCCCTAATCAGGCAACCACTTAGAGGACGGCTGTTTCTCGTGTTCTAAAATTAGGTGCACGAATATTGCGTTTCTATCAAGGGAGAGCGCACTCAGAAAAAAGCTACTTTGGTCGAACAAGACGTTAGCCCGGTGTGTATGGGCTTAGAAAAAAACGATGGTTAAACAGATTGAGATCGACGGAAACGCAATCCACGATATTACCTCTTTTTATGAGCAGATCAACCGGGTGTTTATGATCGGGGAAAACTGGCGGATCGGCCCTAGTCTCGACGCGTTTGATGATTTACTGTACGGGGGCTATGGTGCTCTACAAGGAGCCCAATCGGTAGAACTTATCTGGCACAATATGGACCATAGCCGCGAGGCCTTAGGCTATCAGGCCACCCGTGCGTATTATCTGGAAAAGCTGCGTCCCGGATCGCCTTACAATCAAACCTTATTTAACGAAAAGCTGATTGCACTTGAGCGTGGCTGTGGCGAAACGTATTTTGACACTATCCTGGCAATCATTGCTGACCATCCAACCATCCGATTGATTGGTCAGTAGATAAACACGTACTTTTCATGGTTTGTACCATACAATCAGCGGGCGCTGCGTCGGGGTTCGTAGATGAGTCGGATAAACCAGCTGCTTACGGTCGACTGGTTAAGTGGCATGTTGCCAACAAGGCCAAGGAGTACGTTATTTTTCAGGGCGATACGCACTTGAGGACGGATCATCAGTGCGTCTGAGGCAGGCCAGGACTGATACAGTTCTACCCCCATAAACGCCTTGGAATGAGGGATGACGTAGTGCACCGCTATGTTCAGTTCATGGCCACCCGCCTGGATAGACCCCTGCTTAGATAGTTCCCCTGCCCAGGACGCATAAACCAGGGTATGCCAATGCGCTCCCCACTTTTTGGCAGCTACCAAAAAAGGATGGCCCGCTTCGATGGCCGAAAAGCCAGCGGTGTTGGCTGCCGGGGGAAGCATTAACTCATTGGTATACCCTACCGCCAAGGAGGTTTGCCAGCGCTCCAGCACAGCATAGGTCCACTGGATAGACGTTTTAATGCTGTGCAGACGCCATGAAGCCGATCTGGGTTGGCCCTGATCCGGGTCAGCCAGGCTTACCTGCCCCGGCAATTCGATCTCCAGGCCGAGCCGGTTGACGGGGGCAAACTCGTATTCAATGAACGGATGCCAGCTTGTCGCACCTTTCTGCTGGCTGAACTCGGTGCCTACGTTCCATTCTCGTTCGCCCCGGCGAGCCCCCAGATCCCGCACCAGGTCCAGATACAAAGGTTCGGCGTGGGAAATCTTGGCCAGTCGAACCTTCTCCTCAGTTGGTTTAACGAGTGTATCGAAGGACGCACTCGGGCGCTGGGCCCAGCTTGGTCCGTAACTCAGCAACCACATTCCTATCCAGCCTAAAAACACCTTATTCATACCCTTTGCTGTTTTGTTGGGTCAAAGCTCCGGGGTGTTTCTGGAACGAATCTGGAATTTTAGAAAGAGAGGGAGAAAATAAACTGGTTTCCCTGCGAAGCGATGGATGGGGTAAACTGATAGGTATCGCAGATGGACTTCACGATTGCTAAGCCCAGTCCCAGCGATTGCGGTTTATCACTTTGCTTGACAAATCGGCCAAACAACGTTTCGGGTTGTGCGATGGGCGTGGCAGCCGTGTTTTCAACGCGCAGAGACTGGTCAGCCAGTTGGATCGTAATCAGGCTCTCGCTAGCGGAATGAACCAGCGCATTGCGAATCAGGTTGCCGACCAGCATCGCCATCAAATGATGATTAGCCGCAACAACGATCTCGTTCTGGAAATCCAGTTCGACACGAAGAGATTTCTGCTCAGCCAGAAACGAGTACTCATCGACCGTCTGACGAATTAAATCACCTACGTTGACCGACTGCGTTTCGCCAAACTGCTGATTGTCTATTTTACTGATGAGCAACAGCGCCTTATTCATAGCCGATAATCGTTCCAGCTGCTGGGTTAGTATGTCCAGAGCCTGCGCATCATTGGCGGTCAGATCTGGGTTCTGAATCAGTTGCTCGGTTTGGTGCAGGGCAATTGCCAGGGGCGTTTGAATTTCGTGCGAAGCATTTTCAACAAATTGTTTTTGTTGTTGATAGACTCGCTGGTTAATGGCTGTCAGCTTCGCAATTGTCTCATTTAACTGATTAAATTCCTTGATGGAGCTACCGGGCAGTTGTAATGGCGTCACCTGATCCAGCCGAAAAGCGTTTAGCTGAAGAAGCGTTCCGTAAAAGGGTTTCCAGAGTTTGCGCTGAAGAAGGCTATTGACCAGAAAGGCAATCAGAAGCAAGCCCACCATGACGTCCAGTGTACTATAGGCGATTATTTCACCCATGTCTTCCAGGTCAAGCAGTGACGTCTGAATGCGCAGGCAATAATAAGTATCGGCTCGTTTAAACTTGGTCACCAGCTGCCGGTGAAGTTCGTTTTCTCCTTCGACCAACTCGTACCGGGAAATGTCCTCAAAATGCTCGTTCAGGGCGTTGTAATCCTGAGCGCTAATTGAGTCCAGGCGAAAATCGGTCGCTATGGGTATCGGGCGGATAGCTCCTTCCCAGGAGCGGAGACTGGCCAGAATTTCAAGCTTGCGGTTGAGCAGCTTCTCGTCAATTTCGTCCCGCACTTCCTGGCTAACCTGGTCGTAAATATACAATCCGCTGATAAGCAGGGCCACCAGCAAAATAGCGGAACTGATCAGCGTACTTCGCGTCAATAGTCTCATGAGGGTATCGCTGGCTGATCGGTGGGCGTGAACTTATAGCCGATTCCGTAAACCGTTTGAATCGCTAACTCATACCCAACCTGACTGAATCGTCTGCGCAGATTTTTGATCTGCGAATAAATGAAATCATAGGAATCGACCTGATCAGACTGGTCACCCCATATATGCTCAGCTAAGGCTGATTTTTTGATGACCCGATTTGGATTGGTGGCGAACAACAGCAGCAGGTCATACTCTTTTCGGTTCAGCTCTAGGGCATGTTCATGTACATACACCACCCGCGCGTCCGTATCGATTTGCAGGGCACCGATTTCTAGCCTGGCTGTTCCTTTAAATTTCAGGCGTCGCAACAGCGAGTTGATCCGTGAGTTGAGTTCGGATAAATGGAACGGCTTGGGTAAATAATCATCGGCTCCCAGGTCTAAGCCCAGCAGTTTGTCGTCCAGTGAATCTTTGGCCGAAAGAATGATGGCTCCGGTATGATTATGGTCTTTCTTTAGCAATCTGAGCAGATCAATACCGCTTCCTCCGGGCAACATAAGGTCGATCAAAACGCAGTCATAGGTGTAAACGCCAATTTTTTCCTGCCCCTGCTGATAGGTCGTGGCCAGCTCACAGACGTGTCCCTGTTGACTCAGGAATCGAATAATCGTCTGGCTGAGAGCCTGCTCATCTTCAATAAGTAATAATTTCATGGCTTGCCTGGCTATGCACAAATCAAGGCATAAAATCTGGAATGAATCTGGAATCTTGGTTCTGCCAACGTTATTTGTCGCCTATTTTCCTGGAGATGTGACGAGCCTTAGTTCGTAACAGCGGCTTCCCAGACGGGAAGATAATAGCGCGTATGGCGTAGCTTTCCCTGCTTTGTTAGCGCGCCCATTTCGACCATCTCGGCCAGATCACGGGTCGTGGTAGCTCTGGAGGTTTTGGCAATCCGGATGTAATTTTCAGCACTTAAACCTCCTTTGAAACCAGCGAGTCCTTCCCCAAACAAACGCAACGCTACCTTGGTCTGCCGATCATTTAACCGGCCACGGTACGTGTCAAAATACCGAGCCTTATAGACAACAAAGGCAATCATTTTCTGAACGTAGACCTGGGCTTCCAAAATCATTCCAGAGAAATAGATCAACCATTCGGTGATATCCAACGAGAAATCGGCCCGCTCCAAAGCCTGATAGTATGCTTTTTTGTCTCGTTCGATCGTAGTGGACAAGGCGGTAATCAATGATTGTCGGGCTCCGATGGCCAGTGCCTTTTCGGCAAGAATACGTCCGATCCGCCCGTTGCCATCCTCAAAGGGGTGGATCAATTCGAAATACAAATGGGCCATGCCCGCGTGAACAACCGTTGGCATCTGCGCTTCAATGGCTCGATTGAACCAGTCGATGTATTGGCTCATCTGCGTTTCCACCTGATCAGACGGAGGAGCTTCGTAGAACAATATGGGCCTGTCCAACCGACCGGATATAATCTGCATGGGGTCAGTATGAGTCCGGTAGCCACCAATCGTTTCCAGATCAATTCGACCATTCATGATCATCTTATGCCACAAAAAAAGGTGTTCCTGAGTAAGAGGCTCCTGGTAACTTTTGACCAAGTCGACCATCATCAGAGCAACACCTGTTTCTTTTGGCCCTGACCTCCTGCCGTCCGTTTGCAGGCCTAACTGGTGGCGGATTGACGACTGAACGGAATCGCGATCCAGGATCTCACCTTCGATTTTCGAGGTGTCCAGCGCTTCATTGCTGAGTAACGTAACCCGTAATTCATTGACCTCGTCGGCAGAAACGGCGGCCAGCGACCCAATGATGACCCCCGCATTTCGATGAAATTCCCGTTCAAAATGAACAAACTGAGCGGGATCGAATGTAAACTGTGGCCAGTTCGGTAGCTGCCAAATCCATCTCATGCGTTATCAATTCGTGTTCTATAGCTCAATATTACTGAAAAAGTGAGTTAAAGGAACGAATTCTATGCCTCATTTTTAGTAGTACCTGGGTGAGCTAGCCGTAATTCGTTGCGGTAAAGTGGATGAGGGCATTAGCCGAAGAACAAGCGAAAACCTCTGATCAAACGAATATTGACAAGCCCGCAGAATACGTTTACTCGTTAACAAACTGAATAATGAAGCCCCCTTTGGGCGCAAACGTGTGTTGCCAGATAGAGGTGATCGGATAGGTCTCTGTTTTGAAGTCCATCAATGGATCTTCACCTTCCACAATGACTTTAAATTTTGAAAAACCCTTTGTGTATTTGGACAGGTTCAGTTTGACGGGCACTGCCTTATTTGTTCCATTGATGCCGACAAGGTAAGAAAGACCTTCCTTCTGACGGGCGAGAATAAGCTGTTCCCCCGGTTCAGCTACGATACTTTCCGTGTTGTCCCAACTGGCAGGCATGTCTTTCAGCAGTTGCCGGACGGGTACAGGCAATGAATCAAATACCTCTTTTGAATCCGCAAAGTGAATAATTCCCGATGTATAGATCATCGCAGTAGCCAACTCGTGAACGGCCGTGTTCAACCGGGGATATTTTCGAATGGTTAAGGCAAACGGAGTGTAGTCGGTAGGGCCTGCAACGTTTCGGGTAAAGGGCAACACGGTATTTTGCTGGGCGGCCAGATCTGGATATCTAGGTTCGTAAAAATAGTGTTCCGCTCCTAAAACAGCCTCGGCGGTCATAAAATTAGGCCAGGTTCGATGCCAGCCTCTTGGAACGGTAGTACCATGAAGATTGATAAGTAGATGCTCTTTGGCGGCATCGTTAAAAAGCGAATCAAAGCAGGCCATCACCTCCTGCCGATCCGAACACCAGAAATCGATTTTAACTCCTTTGACGCCCATTGCTGCCAACTCTTTGAATCGTTTTTTTCGTTTTTCTGCGTCGAAATACGCTGCTGAATAGCCCCACACCATGGGCTTGATACCCCTGGCAGTGGCCTTGGCAATGATTCCTCCTTCGGTGTTGGCTTTTTCCCAGCCCGCATCAAACAGCGTATAACGAAAACCGAATGAAGCGGCCAAATCCGTGAACTGATTATACATTTCGGGGGAATGATCCTCGGGATGGGACCACCAGGACCAAGTAGCTTTTCCTGGCTCTATCCAGGACGTATCCTCAAGTTTAGAGGCCGGAGCCAGATCTGTAATCATGCTTGACAGTAGAATGTCCCCCGCCTGATCGCCAACGATGATGACCCGCCAGGGCATTGCCCAGGGAAGAGTGGATGTTGGATGATTGTCAGCGCCGAGGGGAAGGGTATATTTTTCGTCTTTTTCAGCGAAGGCAATTTTATACAGTCCACCTTTTGAATCGGCTTGCAGATGACACCCTGGAAACGAACCGTCCGTTCCCGACTCAGCCAGTAAGATCCAACTTTTGCCTTCATTTACTTGAAATAGGGCAGGCATACACCACCCTACAGATGGGTTACGGGGATTGCTGATTGAGTCGCCGGGATGTACGCTAAAATAAAAATCCTCATAGCCCGGCGTAACTTTTCCGGCTTTGTTATACGGCTGCAACCAGCCCTTCGCCTTTTTTTCAATCTGAAACCCTGTGCGTTCCGCATTGATCACCCGCATTGTCGATGTCTGATCCGGAAATCGATAGCGGAAAGCTACGCCCTCGTTACCGGTCAGCAAATCAATGATCATCCGAGCACCCAACTTATTTTTAACCGTTATGCTCTTTGTTTCAAACACGTGGTTTATCGTTTTGAAATGACCTGTTTTCAATTCATAATTCTCCCGTCTTACGTCAACGGGTGAAACATGAACGACTGAAAGTCCAGCCGTAAAGTTCTGGTCATTACAGTCCAGTCCGAGCGGAGAGTCGGCAATAATCATTTTACCCCGGCGGGTTACATTGTAACGTAATTCGCCGGTTTTAGTCAAAGACAAGGTGATTTTAGTTGATTCAGGCTTCGAACCCAGGCTCATCGACTGGCTTGCTGCGTCAAAGCCGCTGAAAAGGACGATGGCTCCCGCTAAACAGAAAAGAACGTTGAAAAAATGCAGCGGGTAGGCTAAAGGACTTATTTTCATAGAAGTGGGTTTACGAATCCTATGTAGGCGGACTGTTTTATTCACGGCGTAAATTGCGACGTGGCGTTCAATGACATCGTCCCGTTACCACCTTGTATGCCGAATTGCAATGAAGAGCTAAATGCCCGAGTATGCCAGGGTAATAGAACACGCATCAGCACAGCTAGTAGTGGCTGATTCCTAGCTCTGGGCAGAAGCTGGTATCGGATTGAAAGTCAACTCTGGAAGGCAGGCTGACCGGATTTATACTGATAAAGGTTACGGATTGACCCACCGGGTCAATCCAAAATTGGAGCGTTTACAGTCTGCCGCAACCTTTATAACATTTACAAGGGCATCAAGAAAGCGATAAGACTAATTTACGGTAATGAGATGATTGATGGCTTAATCAATTTCGGAAGCATTTGACAACATAAATTAATCCAGATAATAAAAAGGGAGCGGCTACGGTCTGCCGTACGGTTGCAAAAGTATAAGAGCGCTCATAGTATTGATATTCAGTAAGTTGAAGATCATTAAGCGAGTAAAACAAGCTGTTCTTAATGCTACTACTTTAGTGCTATTTGTTTGGTTATCTGTCATAGCCAATTGCCTAAGCCAATTAGCATGATCATAGCCCACACCGCGAAAGGTTGTGTAAGATCATCGAGTAGGCAAAAGGAGCTACGCGTTACGCTTTGGTTTATCACTCGTATCAGTCAACAGATTCTTCACCACCTTCGGTTTGCCTTTCCGGCCTGTTGCTGCTTTAGTGAGGGGTTCCGATTTGGTGTCCGCTTTACCGAAGCCAAGGGCCTGAGCCATGTAGGCAGTGGGGTTCTTGGCCACCCGCTTCCCGTGATGGAACTCGGTGTGCAGCCGGATAAAGGTGTTCATCAACTCGATGTCTTCCAGAATCTGATTCTGCTGTTTTTTAGTGAACTTGTAATCGTGGATGAGGTTACGAGCAATGACTACGACTTCGTGAGGCTGCATAGTCTGAGCCGTGAGCAGATCAACTTCCACATCATTGTTGATCAGGTCTTGATCTGACTGCACTACAAAGCGCAACTCGGTGACCGCTTTGCCATTTTTGAGGGAAGGTGTAAAGTCGAATTGTAAACCAATCTTTTGAGACAGTTCCGATTGAGCAACGGTCAGGGCTTTTCGCTTGAAATCGTAGTAATCGTGTTCGGGGGGGTAGTTGA
Source organism: Spirosoma liriopis (assembly GCF_023196085.1). Taxonomy (NCBI): domain Bacteria; kingdom Pseudomonadati; phylum Bacteroidota; class Cytophagia; order Cytophagales; family Cytophagaceae; genus Spirosoma; species Spirosoma liriopis. Next base: position 17,050 of record NZ_JALPRF010000014.1, on the reverse strand, counting down.
GCGCGGTACGTAATTTCGATACTTCATAGGTAAACTCTTTCTGTCCTCGTCCGTAGAACATCATGATAATCTCGTACATACGCTGGGCGTAGATGGAGGAGAGCGACAGCATGAGCTTGAGGCTATAGCTGGTGTAGCGTTTTCCTAATTCGATGAAACTCGGAACAACTTCAGACAACATCAACAGCTCTAGGTGTCGCTTCCCGTTTAGTATCATACTGCGTACGCGGGGAAAAGGCACTATGTAATCAAATTCTGGCTCGAAAGGATCAGAGAAGTTCTGATAAACAATGCGTTTTGTGTTAAGCGTGTTGGCTGCCGCAGATATTTTGCCGTGGTGGCTGTCAGTCAGTTCGGTATAAGGGATCAGCAAGGTAACGTTCTGCCCCTTCTGCCATGACTGAGCGATTTGTCGAAGCTGATTAATAGCTAGAACTACAATCTTCTTTTCCATCTCCGTAAACTCCTGCCTGCTTTCAGTAATGATATTAGGCTGATAGTTATTGGGTCGGGGATAGAAAGCGATTTGTAACTGTTCCGTCTGCGAGCTCATGGGATAGGAGGGCATCTAAGGGACGAAAGATAAGAATATAAACCGACTTCAGAAAGAATGACGTCGGTATTATCAATGAATATACCTAATAAAAACTCCCCCCAAAAGTCGGTTTTCTAAGGGTGTGTGTTTTATGTGTGATAAGCTATAAAATAGAAGGAGCTAGAAGTAAAAAGTAAAGTATGGTGTATAAAGAATACAGTTAGTGTACAAAAACTGTACATAGCTACACTAAATTGTAGCCATTGAGAGAGATTACCAGGCGTTACATTATCCTATAACTAAAAACCGACTTTTAATTGTGGAAAAGCGGTTTTCTCACTACAGAAACTCCCCCCAAAAGTCGGTTTTACTCCCCCCAAAAGTCGGTTTTCTCACTACAGAAACTCCCCCCAAAAGTCGGTTTTACTCCCCCCAAAAGTCGGTTTTACTCCCCCCAAAAGTCGGTTTTCTCCTTGTAATAAGTTGACTATCAATTGGTTGCAAGCCACTTAATCAATACAAATCAATCAAAACAAAAATATTTGATAACTTTTTCAAAATTTGATCACCTCATCACAATCTGCATCGAGAGTAAAAAAATCAAAAAAAATCAAAAGAGCGGAGGAGAAAGAAAAGAAACAGGCTAGAGGGAATATTTACTTTTCAGGTAAATAAAGCAAACTCTTCTGTCTACACAGATCACGCTGAAAGTAACCGTCTGCGTAGCCATGAAGAGCCTGCTTTTAGGGGGGTGATTAGTCAGAACAATTTTGTGAACTGGCACTAGACGTCTTTCTTCTTAAGAATTCCTTTATCAACACTATCGTTGATCAGCTGCTCGGCATATTGCCAGATGACTTTGGACCCTCGTTGTATAACCTGCTTTTTAGCGTACACTTTTTCGTAGTCCACGTCGAATTCAGTCCAAGTGCCCCCGTTATTCGATGTGTTTTGAAGTAGGGGTTCCAGTCGGTCCATAGCGCGGGCAAACTTCGCTTCGTCGGTTTGCCCTTCTTCAAACTCTTCCCAGACAGCCATCAGTTCTTGGGCTTGATGATTGGGCAATAAACCAAAGATCCGGTGCGCGGCTTTTCGTTCCTCCTCGGTATTGTCATGGCTTTTCTGTGTGTCGTAAATAAACGTGTCTCCAGCGTCTATCTCGACAAGGTCGTGAATTAGTAACATCCTAATAACCTTGAGTAGATCAACCGCAACATTCGCATGTTCGGCCAAGACCAGCGCCATCAGGGCCAAATGCCAGCTGTGCTCGGCGTCGTTCTCGTTTCGGTCACTGTTGAAAAGTTTCGTCCTGCGGAGAATGTACTTAAGCTTGTCCACTTCCTTGATGAAGGCAATTTGCCGGAAGAGATCTGTCGATTTCATCGGTGTTTTTTTAGTGATGGGACAAAATTGAGCCGCACGGGTGTAAACTCAATTGCCAAATGACAGGAAATAGCTTATCGGTTTCTTCGTATCCGGCTTAGCGAGGAAGGAGTGATACCCAGGTAGGACGCCAGCATCGTGAGCGGAACCCGGTTGGCTAACCCCGGATAATGGTCAAGAAAGTTCTGATACCGCTGCTGGGCATCCTGTACGAGCATGTTGCTGGTAAATTTCAGCTTGTTTTCCAGCGCGTGCAGTGTAATGTTGGCGAACATGCCGGGCCATTCGGAGATGAGTGTGGAAAGCTGGTTGAAATCTTTCCGGGAAAATACCCAGAGATCACAATCCGTGATGGCTTCGATGTATTCTGCAGAAGGTAGCTCATCACGAAAACTGTTGATGTCGACGACGAACCGGTTTTCATAAACGAAATAGCGGGTGAAGCTGTCGCCCCGTTTGTCGTAGTAACAAACCCTGAAAATACCGTCTGTAACGTAGCCTATCTGGTTAGAAATTTTTCCAGCTTCGGCAAAATAGGCCCCTTTGGCAATGGTCCGGCGTTTAGCCCTGATCCGGATGAGTTCGCGCTGCTGCGCATTGAGGTAGCCGAATTGGGCCAGATAGGTGAAGAGTTCTTCCATTGGCCAAAGCCGGTGTTGATCGGTAGTTGTGTCGGTAAAAATGATGAACAAGTTCTCCTGCTGAACAACGAAGCGGATAAAGTCGTGCCGTCTACCTGGATTTATACCCGATAGATATCGTTAGGCTGGCACGGCTTTATCCGCCGAGCAACGGTCTAGCCAAGAAAATCGCTGATGAATCTAGCTGTTTCGACTGGCTTCTCTTCCTGGACGAAGTGGCCTGACCCCGCTACTTTCTGGAGTGTCAGGTTATTGACATAAGGAGGGAGCACTAAAGTAAGCATCGCGTAACCGGCCGGGCTGGCGATGCCAAGCGTTGGTGCTTCGATCTTCTGGCCTCTGACAGCCTAAATGTCCTCGGTAAAGGCCTGATACCAGCCATTGGATGCTCGTATCGCGTCCCGGCTGTTGTAAGCCCGTGCGTAGACCTGCCGGTCGAAAGGGCTGATGGCTGTCTTATCTTCCAGCAATTGGTCAAACAGCCAATTTTGCACCAGATCAAACCGGCCTTCTAGTGGTTGTTCCGGCAAATCCCTGATCTGGTTGAAGGCTAGCCACCACGGATAAACACCCGCTCCGACTGGAAGCATAGGAAGTTTGTACAGATTGTCGGGGTGTGGACTGTCCAGCAGAATAAGCGTGCTGGTCTGCCGGGGAAAGTGAGCCGCGAAGCTGAAAGCCACGGCAGCACCGATGTCGTGACCAGCAATATTCGCCTGCCCGATGCCCAACTGATCCAGCAAGCCCGCCACATCGCCCGCCATCGCTTTTTTTGTATAACCCGTCGGAGGTTTGGCTGAACTACCTATTCCTCGTAGTTCAACCACGATTACCTGGTAATTTTCGGCCAACAGGAGCATACTTTTGTGGTAACTCCACCAAGTCTGGGGTCAGTCGGGCAACAGAACCAGTGGTTTACCCTGGCCACCCATAACGTAGTAGAGCCGAACGCCATCGACGGTCAGGTAGCTGCTCGTGAAACCGGGTAACTGTTTTACTAATTCTTCGTCAGCCATAAGATCGGCGGTGTTAATTGTCTACATGCCTTATTTGTCTTTTACGGCGTTTATTATTGTAAATGAACTAGGGTTCATAAAAAGTTTTTGATGGCATTAGAGGTGATTTATGGCGCTCTGGGAGGGTTATCAACCATGCACTGGTTAATTTGCCAGCTGGCCTAAGTGATTTTATGATTTGTTGGGCATGATAAGCACCATCTTGACAGAAGATGTTCGATAGTGAATATTGTAATCTTGACAAGGCTCATTTGCACAAACGTTATACGAAAGCATGCTGGGTTCTATTCTACCATATTTTGTTATATTGTACACAGTTTAGTCGATCGACCAATCCATATGCTCTTACAACCCATAGGCTCTTATACGACTTCAGAAATCATGAAACAGATAGAATTTTTTTCAGGCATAAAGAACATAGCTAGTCAACTGAAAACGTTTTTCTGGGATGTGATCCGGGGAAAAGTTAAGATTGATATACATAGCTTTTCGTAAGGTCACTTATAGAACTTCTAAATCGTTTTTAATCATGAAAATGAACTATATAGGTCTTCTTGCATCTGGTCTTGTCTGTGTGATAGTCATTGCTATGACGGGTAATTATCTGTTTGCGTATCCCGCTGACTTTTTCTTTCTGGCTGCTGGCCTGTCTTATCGTCGGCAGAGACGATTGATCGCAAGTAAGCGGGGTTAAAAGGTAAGCATCATGCATATCAGGCCTATTTCTTGGCTTTTCGAACGAATGTCTAGATTATGTTTTTGTTCGGGCTTACTACCTCATTACTAGCTATAAGACATACTGTTTCATCTTTCGGCGAAAGGTATCGTTGCGTTGAAAACTCTTTTATACGAAGCCGCACGTTCAGACATACAAGTAAGCCTACAATACCCAATGACGTTGAAACAAATCCTTTTTGTCTGGCTGTTACTACTGACCGTGAATGCCCATGCGCAATTAATCGATACACTTGTTAACGCTCGGCCTTATCGACTTCATGTTAGGATGCTAAAAGGTAAGAAGGCCCCCATCCTTTTCGAATCGGGGGGCGGACAGGATGCTTCCCAGTGGGACTCGATTGCCGCAGTTGTGCACCAGCGTCTTGGGGCAACTGTCATTACCTATGATCGGGCGGGCTTTGGCCAGAGTAGTTTTGATACGGCGGGTTACACGATCCTCCAGGAAATCAAAAGTTTAGAGAAGGCGTTGTACCAGTTTGGCTACCGCAATACCCCTCTGTTACTGGTTGGCCAGTCGTTAGGTGCTTTTTACAATTGGGTTTACGCGGTCCGGCATCCGACTCAGGTGAAAGGCATTATTCTGGTTGATCCGCGCATACCCTCCTACGCCGACATGCGCCTAGCTAGAACCTATTTTCAGCGTCTGGATCGAAAAGACTATGAAGCGGGGTACATGAGCTTGTACTATCTGCTGGCTCGCATGGAGCGGACCAGTGACTATGTCAGGCAACTGACGCTGCCCGCCAGTATTCCTTTGCTGGATATCATGGCTGAGCGGGGACCGTTTTCAGAAGCTAGCGAAAACGAGCGATTTAAGGCTGACCAGCGTAACCTGGTGAAAGGACATGGTAACCGGCATCTGGTTTATGCAGCAGGCACTTCTCACAACATTCCTCAAGATAAGCCAGCCTTGTTGATCGAAGAAATTGTCCATTTCTACAAGCAACACTTGTAATCTATCAGATCTACTAGATACAAAGGAACCGTGCGATTCAAAATTGATCCTACGACAGATTACCGCAACCATCTTTACCAGAAGACATTAAAAATTCGGTTGTTCTCATTCTCGGGCGCATAGTTATGGAAATCTCGATTACTACCGCAGCGTTCACCCGGATAATAGTGTGTTCGACTGCTCCGATAGCATGACTGATCATAGACTGAAAAGAGTTAATCCTGTTGCTAACAACTCTCCAGGTTCAAAAACAGAGAAACTTTAGCTCATACGTAAGGACAAACGGCTAGGCGAGTACCTTTGCTCGCTGAACCGCGCAACCTTATGCTCAAGTATCTATTTGGTTTTCTTTTTTTTCTGATCTCTCTCAACGTAACTGCCCAGTCAGCGGCTTCGCCCAAGATAAAAGTGTTGCTGGTGGGAAGTATTCACTTCACCCCATCCACTCAAGACGCCTATCAAAACAAGGTGGTTGATGTTCGGGATAAGGAGCGCCAGAAGCAGCTTGATCAGATGCTCACGCAGTTGAGCCAGTTTTTGCCAAACCAAATCTGTATTGAGGTTCCTACGAAGGGACAAAGCAAGGTCGACAGTGAATACCATCAGTATTTGAAAGGTCAATTCAAACCTGGCACGGATGAAGTTGACCAGATCGCCTATCCGCTGGCGAAGCGGCTCAAACTACCAACCCTAACCTGCGTCAACTACCGGGGCTCATTCGACTTGGAGCCTGTTAATGCGTATGCAAAGGCGAACGGGCAGACAGCGATACTGGAAGCACTCGATCAGTTTGCCAGTCGTACCATGACCGGTGTGGTAGACGTTCAGGAAAAGCAATCGATAACAGACTTGTACCGGTTTATCAACTCGAAGGAGGAGCTTCGGAAAAATGCCTCAATCTATACGGAATTTGCAACACGGATTGGACAGGGATCAAACTATCCGGGTACCGATCTGGTAGCCAACTGGTACAGTACAAATCTCCATATCTATACTAACATTCTACGAGCGATTCGCCCCGGTGATAGAGCCATTATGGTGTTGTTTGGTTATGGTCACATTCCTATTCTGAAACACCTCTTCGAGTCAAACACCCAATTTGAGGTAGTTGACGTAAGCGATGTACTCAAGAAATAAGTAACCGTATCCGCCAGACTACAGAAACGCTTCTGACGAACGGAGCGATTCACTTCCGTACGTTTATTCTTTGTGGGCGAGTAGCTGGAAATGAGCATCAATGACGAATAACCTCTTACTAGTCAGCGTCTTGCTGAACGCTCATGGCCGTTGTACGACTACAGTGGAGTTAAGACTTACGTACTTACTACACCTAATTCGACTACACTGGGTAACCTCGATATTCTGATCGGCCTTTAGGCGGGCAACCCAACAATGACCGGGAGCGCCAATCCAATGCTCGGTTACCAGGCCGGTAAGGTAAATAAATACGATGGGGAGTGGTAATGTGTTTATAGTCCATACCTCGGGCCTCAAAACATAATGTGGAAGCACAGCCTGAAAGCCAAGGCAAGTAATGTGGTTTATTCACATTCTTTAAACTTACAAGCTCAAATGGCGTAACAATTCTAAGTAGCTTAACGTATTGTTTGGTTAGAAAATATGGAAGCTGCTTGAACCAACAGGCACAATTCTGTCTATGCTTTAAAATTGTCACTAGCCTAGAAACCTTGATCAGTTAGATAAAAACACGTATGATAGGGTCACTACCAACTAAAGCTGCTGCACTACTGCTGCTGTTAATCTGTTATAGCAATTCGTTTGCCCAGGACAAGAAACAGATTGTGCGATTAGCCAGGTTGGTCATTGATTCAACTCAATTGGAAAACTACAAAGCGTTGTTAAAAGAGGGAGCTGAAACAGCATTACGTGTTGAGCCAGGTGTTTTGACCTTGTATGCTGTTTCGGAAAAAGAACATCCTACTCACTTTACTATTTTAGAGATTTATGCTGATTCAACAGCGTATCGCGCACACCTACAAACACCCCATTTTATTAAATATAAAACGGCCACAAAAAACATGGTCAAATCGCTTGAACTAGTCGAAACCGATCCACTTATACCTTTTATGAAAATAAAATAATTCGGTGTTCTATGGCTTTACTTAATAGTACTGATATACCAGAATGGACATGAAAATTTTGCCTAATAAGCCGTATCTTATCAGCTGGTTGGCTATTCCTTTACTCGTCTTGGTTGGTCTCTTATTTAGAGAGCATACTTTGAATGTCCAGTTCTATGATACTTATTTCGTGATTGCTAACCTGCACGTTGCTTTAGCAGGATCAATATTATTGCTAGTCGTTGGAATGGGCTACTGGTTAATAGGCTTGAGTGGCAAAACGACCGACCCATTTGTTGCACGAAGTCATCTTTCTCTGACTATAGGTGGATTAGTTATAGTTACTTCACCTCTATTCAGCAGTGATCGCTTGGCAGGTACAGAATGGCTTTTCTTAGTGCTATTAACACTTCTCCTGGCTCAGTGTGCCTATATAGTCAATAGTGTAGCGACTCTATTACGAAAGTAGATTAGCGAGTCGCATACTATATTCTAATCACACAATTCTTCCCGAAGACAGGCAAAATCTGAAGTTGTCTAAGCTTTATACTTGATGAAAAGCTCATTTATTTTGCGGTGTCATCTATGGTAAAGCTTAGCACTGTCTTGATTGCATTTACCATCATCTTCGGCTAGCATAATTTAATCCTAAAAACTCTTCCCGAATAACTACTGGCTGGGGTTATGTTTAGGAAAAAGCTAGTACCCCAGTGGTATGATCGCTCTGGGTTACGAGTTTATGAACAAACCAACTCTTGTTCCTGCCAGCTACAGCTTTAACGGTCAAATTCATTCAGATGATGTGCTTGGTGTCATGGTAAGCGAGTTCGGTCTGCTGTATGGGCTTAAAAGTGAAAAATTCAGATTGTTGGTCGGTTTAAGTGGTGTTAGGGTCATTTGGAAAAGTCGATCTCAACGTAAGATAAAGGTCAGTTGAACACCTCATCCTGTGTAAAGAGACTTTTCTTAGAACCGTCCAAAGGGGATGCTATTCTATATACCGGCTACATACAAGAGAGAGAATCGATCAGGCTTACTGAATAGCCTTTTATGAGGATAGTTCTGGTTCGGGCGGATGGTTTATTTTTGAACGTGCTCTCTCGAGCAACCATTGATAAAATAAATCGCTTTTGTGTCTTCAGATCGTCAATCACCAATTCTTCTCCGTGCTTACCAACCAAGTAGATATTCGCTCTGTCAATGTTGTGAGTGAGCAGTTTCTGCTGAGACTCCCGATCTAAAATGAATTCATATTGTAACGCTTGGCCTTGAAATACTTTGGCCCGAATACTACCGTGAGGTTCCAACTTGATAATTACCTTTCCTCGTAGAGTCGTTACTACAACTTCGCGGTCAGCGCTGGAAGCTTTCTGATAGGAAGCCAGCAGTAAAAACGTAAGAAATGACAGAAAGAAAAATATATTGTTACGCAATCTTAATCGCTCCATGATTGACAGATTTAAGAAAATTAAGTTTCTGGACGTAAGATAAGCAACTCAGGTATATAAACTACGTTTATAGTTAAAAGTTGTGTAAGTGGCTTCTGTTAGTCGGTTTTACCTGGAAACCACGTGTCTTCATGAGTTGCTCACCGTGACGAAATGTACAAAAGTGAACCACGTATTTCCTTCGTATTTCTGTTAGTTTGATTCGGTCATTGTAATTCTAATTCCCATGTGTACGGACGGTTTTTCTGATAACATAAGCCGTATCCTGAGTAGGTATTGATGGAAAAGCAATAGCTTTAAGATCACAATTCAACGTGTATTGACCCTGAGAGATTGAATTATCTAGAGCATGGATTCCACTAGTACAATGTATAGTCAATGCATGACGATCTACATAAAATAAACCTACACCTTCAACCAACCCAATGCCTTCAGCAGATGAAAAACAACTATAGCTTGATAACCGCTTTACTTTGTGGCTTGTATTCGACCAGCTTTGCCCAAACGGAAGACAAAAACAGCGACTGGCAGAAAATTTCTGTCTCTTATCACCAGCAGGGGAGATGGCTAGCTGGGGGAGGGCTAACTTTACTTGGATTTACCGCTAAAGTAGGCAAGTTTGTAGCCAACCGTAGCTGGGTTGGTGTAGAGAGCGAGGTGCATAATTTCTTTTCGCAACGGCAGGAAGCGGGACTTTTTGGCCGTTATTATTTGTGGAATGGCGGTTTTATATCCGGTTTTTCGGAGGCCGGACTTTCCTACGGTCGTTTCAAGGACTGGGTTTGGGAGGTTGAGCAGGGTCAGCAGCCACCTCAGCCCTTCTATAGTGCTAAGCTGAATGCGGGCTTCGGTCTTGAGTATCCCCTTCGAAAGCAACTGTCAATAGAAGGAGTCGTTAAAGTAGGTAAATTAACACAGGTCAACTGGTTTCAACCAAGTTTTCAAGGATCGGTTAACTTTTACTTTGGGCACTGAAGAAGACCAGTTTAAATGCCATAATACCGTACTATTGGCGGTTACTGCTTTGTTTATCAAGTCATAATCAGGCTGAACATAGCTAGTTTAACTAGCATCTTTCAGCCTTCCTGCAACAGCCATCGGCACCACATTAAGTTAAACGACTTGTAAAACAAAAAGCCCCTTCTTGCTTATGTTCTGATCGGGCTTACCAGATAAGTAAACTCCCCACCCCGGTTTAGACAACGATTATCTGAACCGGGGTTGGGGGGTGCCCAGGAGGATGAACCGATGGTTATTAACAATTAGCTGTCTTTATGGGGAATAGAACGACCGAACCGATTGCTACATCAACTCCTAAAAAGGGTTTGTTTGGGCGTTACTTTGCTGAACACCTTCTTCGGTTTCGGGCAGGAACACCGTTTTTAGGTTTTGCCGGGCTTCGGCCTGTACGCGTTCGATAAACGGACGAAAGGTGTCATTATATTCCTCAAACGCCACCTCGAAGTTTCCAGCGTGTTTTTGTAACGCATCGGCCAGGGCCGCAGCCCCGCTCACCGCCAGGGAGCCACCCATACCCGCAGCCGGAGAAGCACAATAGCCCGCATCGCCTACCAGCGCCACCCGGCCTTTGGTCCAAGACGGCATATGGATCTGATAAAATTCAACCAGGTAAAAATTATCTGACTGCTGCATTTCGGCCAGGAGCTCGGCAGTTCGCCAGCCCTGCCCGGCAAACTGGTCAAGAATCAGCTGTCGTTGCTGCCCCTTGTTGCGATAATCATAATCGATTTTTGTGTCTGAAACAAAGCTGAAAATAACGTCTGTCTTAGTGCGATAGGCATTTAGGGTAATTGACTTGCCCGGCACCCGGAACAACTGCATCGTGCCTGGCCTGATCAGTAGTTTATCCAGAATGGTGAGCGAGCCGTAGGCGTTCATAAAGTGGGCGTACTCAGCCTCGTCCCCGAACCAAAGCCGTCTGACGCCCGAGTGTACCCCATCGCAGCCCAGCACCAGATGAAACAAGCGCTGGGCACCCTGCTTGAATTCAACAGCCATTCCGTCTTCGGTCGGATGAAGGGCGGTGATGCTGTCGTTAAACTGAAAAGTAACCTTGTCGATCAGGTTCTCCAGCAGGATATGAATAAAGGCTTCCCGTTCGATTTCCAGTTCGTCTGACTCGTTGTCCGCTGTCTGTACCGAACCAACCGTCATATCATCCGCATTCTTAAATTCGACGCGGTCAACGTGTAAGCGGTGCTTTGTCAACTCGTCAAACAGACCCATGCGTTTAATAACCGCTATTGTATCGCCTTTCAAATCGATGGCGGCCCCATTGACACGCGGTTGCGGAGCCATCTCTACTACCGTTACCCGATAGCCCAATTGATTCATCCACCAGGCGGTGCTAAGCCCGGCAATGCTGGCCCCCGAAATCAGTACTTCTTTTCCTGTGATTGTGTCCATTGTGCAGGTGATTTTTTGCTGGCACAAAGCAACGTTGACGGATCGAAGCCGGAAAGGCCGGGGTAGGGTAGGTATTGGACTAATCGCGGTTTTTTGTTCGAAAGGCTAGTGCAGTCATGCCTGTCACTTTTGCAAAGAGCCGGGAAAAATACGGGTAATCGTCATAGCCTAGCTGAGCGGCAATTTCTTTCACCGAATGATCAGAGTGATATAGTAACCGTTTGGCTTCCAGAATAATGCGGTGCTGGATATGCCCGGAAACAGACTGACCGGTTGTGTGTTTGACGCATTCGTTGAGGTAAGGCGTTGACAAGTGTAGTTTCCGGGCGTAGTCTGCCGGACGTTTAATCGTTGCATAATGACGGTCCAGCTGTTCCCGAAAGGCTTTGGTTACCAGATCGAACCGTGAAAGTCGGCCCGTCGATTTTGTTTGCTCTACATAGGCCGAAAGAATCAAGGCAACCAGGGTGTTGCAGGCATCTTTCAGCAAGGAGTGATGTAATCTGTTTTCCCGGCGTTCGGACACATTTAGGCAAAGCGATACGGCATCGTCAAGGAGTGTCAGCGCGTCGGGCGCGACTGCCAGGGGTTTCACGGGAGTGAGGTTCTCCAGTAGGTTCAGGTATTCCGGATTTAGGTTTTCGTTGGTAATGGCCAGGCTGACAACGGTTACCTGATCAATGGCCGTTGTGCGATGCACTTGATCGGGATGAACGTAAATGACCGACGGAGACTCCATCGTGTAGTGTTCAAAATCGATGTCAATGTGAACGATTCCTTTCTGTAGCAGGTGAAATGTATGGGTGTTGTGGCGGTGTACCTCTCGATTGGCTTCGACGGTATTTCCGCTGCCAGGTGGCGGCAAACGGGAAAAAACGACTTTCTCTATGGCAATCCCGGCGTCCCGGTCGTCAGTCATGGTGTTGACCGGTATAGATGTTTTCTTTTTGCCCATTGGATGCGCTGTAGTTGCCGGGAGATTCAGCCGGGGAAGGTACTTACTTAATAGCGGTTGTTTCAGTACGGTGTGGAAACGCGTGTATATTCAGTGTTGACCTGAAAAGACAAAGTTGAGGATAAAAATCACACCCTGACCGCTTAGGGAGATTAATGTAGAAGAACAATTTGCTGATTATCAATTGATTATTGAATTGAGTTTAAATTGGCACGTTTTGGGTAAGGTATATCTATACAGACATTACTTTCCATCAGTTGTTCGCTACCACGAGTAGCTTTGCTATAGATAGATTACTCATACTCAACGTTCAATCATTAAAAGTCCGGACCCACGATGGCCCGGACTTTGCTTTTTATTGGCTGGCCTGATTGCTAAAACAGCGCGCAATGGCCATAGTTGATAATAGTAAGTTTTCACTGGTGTAAAAGCTGCTCTCTACGGTCAGAAGCTAGCGGTTAGGCTTCTTTGGATCGAATCCAAGTGTACGGGATCAAATAAGCCCGGGCGCAGGGCATCCGGGCTTACCAGTTCGATCATAACACATTAAACTAACTACGTGGCTCTATAACCCGCCGGGACAACCGGGGCGGTTAAGAGTGAGGCAGTGGCATAAAAAACGCAGTAAAGATCGTTGAGCGAACACCCGATCAGTAGTAAAAACAGTATGGCTAGCTAACCGGAATCGATGGGGGACGAACCAGCGTGTTCTAAGCCGTTCTTCAAAATACAGCCAACAAACGCTACTAATCAACGTTATAAATAAATTCGTGTACTCGAACAATTAATAGGGGCGGTTACCGTTTAATAAAGAATAACAGAATAAGTCTATGGATTATCAGGTCCGTAAGAAGCTGTATCGACGTAAGTACATGCTTAAGAGTCAGTTATTGGAACATAATGCGGTGCTGGGGGCAATGAATAAAAGCCCGCTGCTGTTCATCGGTTTACTTAGTAGCCATTATCTGGTAGGCAGAGCCTTATCTGCTGAATACAATTTTGTCATTGATCAACTGAGCCAGTCATAACATCGGTTAGACCCATCTTTTTCGAAATGATGGGTCTGCTACGCGGGTTGGTTTAGATATGTTTGTCGTTCAGTCCTTGTCTGCACTATCGGATCTGCAAATTGGCGTTAAGGGCAGTGGAACAGGCACTAAAAATGAACAAGGGTACGTTGACAAGAAAAACCATTTCAGGCGCTTATCTGTCGGTGTGTTCGCGCAAAACAAATAATGCTTGGTAAATGCGGTTGCTCCGCATTCCATCCCAAGAAGCAGGCAAAACCTAGCCATTCTCCCGGCTTAATAACCCACAACCCTCGTTAGTAGAACTAAAGAATTAATTTGCCGGTTGTCGTTAAAGCGCTCATCCGGTAGTTCCTTCCTGATTTGTCCCAGTCGATGATCATAGGTCATCATGCAGTCTACCGACGATAATCGTATTACTCCAGATTGTTTTTCGGAAACAGCCAAGAGCGACTGGTTGGCATGGAGTCGTACAAGCGTGCTGTCGGTTCGAACAGCTATTATTCACTACTAAACTAATTGACGGGCCATGGGAGCATCCAACGAAACCTTCAGTAAACGGGAAAAAGAAAAAGCCCGGCAAAAAAAGAAACAGGACAAGCAGGGAAAGCGCGACGATCGAAAAGCTAACCTCACGAAGGGGCAGAGCCTGGATCAGATGTTAGCGTATGTCGACGAAAATGGCAATCTGTCCACGACGCCACCCGACCCTAAAGGGTATAAATCTGTCGACCAGGAGGAAATTGTGATTGGGATCGCCAAACGTGAGCCTGAACTGGTAGAGGTAGTCAGACGCGGCACCGTAACCATGTTCAATTCGGCAAAAGGCTTTGGTTTCATCCGGGATCAGCAAAACCAGCAAAGCGTTTTTGTGCATCAGAACGAACTAATCGATCCGATTCAAGAGAATGACCGGGTTACGTTCGAAATCAAAAATACGCCCAAAGGAGCCAGTGCCGTACAGGTCAGAAAGCTGGTCAAGACTCCAAATTAAGCGCCGATAGCCCCTGCCCCGTGTACAAGTTGACAAAAACGAGAGGTCTGACCCCGTTCATGTCAACTTTTTTGATTTGATGCCGTCGGCCCGATTAAAGATTCAATTATGGTGAAGGCCACCGTGGTGCGGGTATTATACTATGCGTTGATGACCTTCAGAATTAAGCTACCGCTTTCGGATTGATTTTGGAACTTAAGTCGCTTGACGCTTACATAAGCAAAGAGTCCGATCAAAACAGGATTACCCCAGAATTAACAACTGGTACTGGAAGAAGACAACGATTGCTGCACATCGGCGAAGATTGCTTTGGTCGACCTCTTAACGGTCTCTTACTCCTCATTATGGTCAGACTGAGCTATGCTTTGGGTTTGCCGGGTATTGGCATTGACTCTCGGAATGATCAACCGGGGGCAGTCAAGATAACTCAGCCTTTGAATAGGATAGTTACTCCTAGCTTAACTATTTTCGCTATTCACCCGTGGAAGGTGAACGGGAGGGCCTACTACCTACAATGGGTCTAAAACTGGTCAAGCTTTCTAGGAATATACGATCAATAAGCTCTACGAAACCTGCTGCTTCACGGCATGAACAATAAGATCCTGTAGTGTCAGACCAATGAGGTCTACAAGGCTGATACCGTAGAGGGTGGCCACCTGCTGTAAAACAGTTAGCGACAGTTCGGTGCGACCCGTTTCTTTTTTGCTGTAGGCGGCTTGGCTTACTCCCAACTGAAACGCAACATATTCCTGTGGGTAGTTGTGAATTTCGCGAAGCTTACGGATTTTGAGCGCAATTGGATTCATGTGAGTACAGCGTTTGGTTGTTTAATTTTGGGTTGCTTGGTGAATCGAAGTAAATGCCGTCAATGAAATCGATCAACTTATTTCGGTCAACTGCGCATCCGTTTCGGTGAATCCATGTATTATTACGGTGTTTGAACTCATCGTTTACCTCCCTGTGATACAACCTTACCTATGCAGCCCATTATCCGTTGCTTTATTATAGACGATGAAGCTCCCGCTCATGTCTTGCTCGAAAGATACATTAAGCGCGTACCTTACCTGCTGGTCGTAGGGCAGACCTACAATGCTGTTGATGCCCTGTTTGAGATTGAACAGGCTAAACCCGACCTGATTTTTCTGGATATTGAGATGCCTGAGATGACGGGAATCGAGTTTCTAAAAGCTTTACCGGCGAGTCGGCCCAATTTTCCACGTCCGGCGGTAGTAATGGTAACGGCCTACTCTGAATATGCCGTGCAGGGATACGAGCACGACGTACTAGACTATCTGCTCAAGCCGACTCCTTTTGAGCGGTTTATGCAAACGATTAACAAGTATAAAGCCCGTCAGGGAGTAAGTATCGCACCCGTGACCACTCCCGATAGCACACCCAACATACCGACCGCTGAGCCAGTGCCGGCACCTATCGCAGAATCAGAACTGACAGAGCCAGCGGGGCAAAAAGGGAATTTCTTTCTGGTAAAAGAAGATAAGAAGTTAATCCGGGTGGCTCCTTCTGATATACTCTTCGTGGAGAGCGACAGCGATTATCTGACCATCCATTTATCAGAACGTTCGATTCTGACCTACATGACAATGAGTAAGCTGGAGTCGATGCTGCCCGCGGATGAATTTCTACGGGTCAATCGCTCGTATCTAATCCGGTTGGGCGCTATAAAGGAAATAGATGGAAACCTGATTACAACATTAAACGGAAAGCGCGTACCCATTGGCGTTACGTACCGGGAGCGAGTAATGGACGTGTTGAAACGGATGATGCGGTAGGGAGCATGAAACAGCTAACAAAGAAGAAGTGGTTAAGAGTTGGATTGCATGTAGGATTGTGGATACTGTTTTATTTCTGCGTGGGGCGAGTAGTGACAAAGGCAGTCTATAGAGACAACGCATTGGTTATTAACGTTGTTAGTCTGATAGATTTGTTAATAAATATTACTCTATTTTATCTTACTTGTTATTTCATTTTCCCTAAATTTCTTTACAAAAAAAAGTTACTTGTTACACTAGGGTATCTGATAGGTGTTTTTTATGTGACTTACGCGATCAATTATTTGATGTTCAAGAGTTTATTGGATGTTACGGATGGATACGTAGGTAAAGAAAAGACGTACATAACAATAGCCTGGGAGTTGTTTTTGAAGGACGGAGGCTGGTTGGGTTGTTTCAAGAGTGCACGCATAGCCACTTGGAATTACACCCTTGCCTTGTTTATACCAACCATAACCATATCGGTCAAATCAATACGTGATATCATTTTCATCCAAAAAAAGAACGCTAAGTTAGAGTTAGACAGGATCGTCTTGGAGCGGGATAAACTGACGTTGGAACGAGATAAGCTGGCTTTAGAGCAGGAAAATCTTCAGCTTGAAATCAACTTTCTTAAATCGCAGATCAACCCACACTTTCTGTTCAATACGCTGAACAGTGTCTATGTCGATATCATGGATACGAATGAGCAAGCGGCTGAACAGGTTTTGAAACTCGCCAGCTTAATGCGGTACGGGCTTTACGAGTCGAATCAAGGCCAGGCTGATTTAGCAAAAGAACTGGCTTACATTCAGAATTATCTGGATCTCGAACGTATCCGACATGGGCACCAAGTAACCATTACGTTTGACCAAAGGGGAAATCTCGCAGGGTATAAGATCGCCCCACTATTGCTAATTTCCTTTGTGGAGAACGCCTTCAAACATGGCGTGCGCAAAAGTAAGCAAGCAGCTTTTATTTATATACATGCCTCTATGCAGGACGGACTATTCACATTTATTGTCAAAAACAGCCTCGGCATCTCCGAGATAGATAAAACCGGGACAGAGCCGGGGGGGG
>NZ_JALPRF010000013.1:0-81701 GCF_023196085.1 Spirosoma liriopis | reverse complement strand
GAGTTCAACAGGTTGGTGCGGTTAAGGCGGGTGAACACCTCTTCCATTTCGAACAGAGCCGTTAAGCCCCGTACTGCCGATGGTACTGCTGTCACAAGCGGGAGAGTAGGAAGGTGCCACCTGATGATATAAAGCGAGTGAATAGGAGACTATTCACTCGCTTTTTTTATGCCTTTTATACTGACTCAGTAGAGTAGTTTAGCCTTTTTCTTAACTTAGTTCTTTGAGTCAACCCTGTAAAGAAATGGCAATCTTCAAACTGCAAGTAAACGGCCGCAGCTATCAGGCCGATGTCGATTCTGATACGCCCCTTTTGTGGGTTTTACGCGATTCTTTTGGCCTTGTTGGAACGAAATATGGATGCGGAATCGCGCAGTGTGGTGCCTGCACTGTGCATTTAGACGGTGAAGCAGTTCGCTCTTGTGTACTGCCTGTATCTTCTGTCGGCAAAGCAAAAGTCACGACTATCGAGGGGCTTTCGGTAAAAGGAGATCACCCCGTACAGAAAGCCTGGGATGAAGTTGACGTGCCGCAATGTGGTTATTGTCAGGCGGGGCAGATCATGACCGCAGCTGCGTTATTAAAGCGTAATCCAAAGCCAACGCAGGCGCAAATTGACGATACGATGACCGGTAACCTTTGCCGGTGTGGTACGTATCATCGTATTCGCGAAGCGGTTAAGCTGGCAGCTGATTCGACTTCCTCTCCTAAACCTGCAAAAACAAAATAGCCATGCAGACCCTCTCAAAGCCAAATCGTAGGAATTTTTTAAAGATCGCAACAGCCGCTGGTGGCGGTTTGTTGCTGGGCTTTAACTGGTCTGAGTCCGAAGCTGCTGGATCTACTCTTGTTGATACGACAGCAACTGCTGTTTCAGGCGTTGAGTTTAACAGCTACCTTTCGATTAGCCCCCAGGGAATTATTACTATCTTTTCGCCAAATCCCGAAGTTGGACAAGGGATTAAAACGGCTTTCCCAATAGTAGTAGCCGAAGAATTGGACGCTGACTGGAAGAAAGTGGTTGTAGAGCAAGCTCCTCTCGACACTAAAAAATTTGAACGTCAGGTAGCGGGTGGCAGTGGTTCTATTCCTCATTCCTGGCAGCGGTTACGCAAGGCGGGAGCGACTGCCAGGCAAATGCTGCTGGAAGCCGCTTCCAAACGCTGGAATGTGCCCGTCTCTGAATGCACAACCGAAAACGGATTTGTCCTCCATACGGCTAGTAATCGTCGATTGAGCTACGGTGAATTAGCTACAGATGCCGCTCAGCAAACGGTTCCGGCTGATGTTAAGCTGAAAGATACTAAGGATTTCAAACTCATTGGTTCGACCATCAAGAACGTCGATAATCCGAAAATCAATACTGGTAAGCCGCTATTTGGTTTAGACTTTTATAAGGAGGGTATGTTGTTTGCCATGCTGCAACGTCCCGCTTTTGGCTATAAGTTGAAATCACTGGATGCGAAAGCCGCCAAGGCAATGTCGGGTGTTGTCGATGTAGTGACGTTCGATAACAACGTCGCTGTCGTTGGTAAATCAACCTGGCAGGTGAAGAAGGCGAAAGATGCGCTGAAAATAGAATGGGAAAAAGCGGAAGCACTGGAAAGTACTACGGATCATAATCGTATTCTTAAACAGATGCTGGACGATTCAAACGCAACCGTTCGTCGGAAGGATGGTGATGTAGACAGTGCATTCAAAAATGCGGCAAAGGTTGTCAAAGCTGAATACCAATGTCCATTTTTGCCCCACAATCCACTGGAGCCAATGAATTTTTTCGCGCATGTTCGTCCGGATGGTGTTGAGCTGGTCGGGCCTACGCAAACGCCGGAGTTAGCTCGCAACGAAACGGCCAAACTGCTTGGCATTTCGCCTGATAAAGTAAGCGTTCAGTTAACGCGGATGGGTGGTGGATTTGGCCGTCGCCTGAAGGCCGACTACGTAATTGAAGCGGTTCAGGTGTCGAAGCTCGTAAATGCGCCGGTCAAAGTTATCTGGACCCGTGAAGATGATATGAGTGGTGGAAGTTACCGTCCTGCTGTGCGATACCGTTTTGAGGCTGCCCTCGATGGGCAAGGCAACATGATCGGTTATAAATTGCGGGGAGCGAGTATCAACGCGGGGAACGCAACGCGCGAAGATAATTTTCCGTCGGGTGCCGTTGACAACCTGTTGATCGATAGTGTAGATCATAAATCGCCGATTACGACCGGTCCCTGGCGCGCGCCAATTACCAACTTTCTGGCTTTTGCTGAGCAGTCGTTCCTGGATGAAGTGGCGCAGGCTGCCGGAAAGGACCCTGTACAGTTCCGGCTGGAGCTGCTCGATAAAGCGAAGCAAAAGCCGGCTGGGGCAATCAAATACGACATCGACCGCATGAAAGGCGTTATCGAACTAGCTGCTGAAAAGTCGGGATGGGGCAAAAAGAAAGGAGCCGATGGTAAACCAGTGGCGCAGGGTTTCAGTGTGTATTTCTCACACCGTTCGTATGTTGCCCAGGTCGGTGAGGTGGTGATGCAGAAAGGCAAGCCCGTTTTGCAAAAAGTTTACTCGGCTGCTGATTGTGGCATTGTTATCAACCAAAGCGGATCGCAGCAGCAAGTGCGTGGTTGCATTGTTGATGGTATTGGGCACGCTATGTACGGCAATATGACCTTTAAAGAGGGTGTCCCCGATCAAAAAAACTTCAATGAGTACCGGCTTATCCGGCTCAATGAAATTCCGGAAATTGACGTGCATTTTATAAAAAATGATATTGAACCGACAGGATTGGGCGAACCATCGTTACCACCCGCCGGAGCCGCCATCGCGAATGCTATCTACAAAGCGTCGGGCAAACGGTTGCGCAGCCAACCATTCATTGAGCAGGAAGAGTTCAAAGAATTTAAAGGCGTATCGTAGTTTTATTACTTGAATATTTTATAAACAGAAAACCCGGCTAAGACCGGGTTTTCTGTTTGTTCAGAATGTTTGTTGTTACTGCATAGCAATTACTCGGTTTGATTTTTCAGTAGGGCGGGTCGATACGTTTAACTGCTTGCGGATGCTGCCCTCGCTTGATTTTACCTCCAGTTCGTATTTACCGTCGGCCAGTTGCTCGACATTTAATTTTACAGCATACTTCGTTTCTTTTTTGCTGATGTTCTGGTTGAAAATAACCTGATTGTCAGCATTACGAAGCATCACGACAACGGGTACCTCATCTGTCTTATTAATTGATACGCGAATGTGATTGCTAACGGTAACAAAAGCACTGGCATCAAAGGACAAAGCTTTTGGTATTGTTGGATTGGCTAAGGTTGCAGCGCTCATGAAGAGAGAAATAGCCAGATTACTCATGAATGATAGCATAGTAGTAGTTGTTTAATGTTCTGGAGTTAATTCGTTGTCTTTCGTTGTTTACTCGTTCATTATGTATAAGCCAAAGCTCGTGCCAATCGAGAGAGTGATTGACAGTCAGGTAGTTAACTGTTAAACTGTCCGCTACTTTTGTCCGCAACTGGACAACTCTCGTTCACTTGCGGACAAAAGTAGCGGGTGCTTTACTCGGCAGAAAGTGAGAAAAATATGAATTGTCAGGAATAGCTTTTTAAGCGTATGTTATCCTGCTTGAGCTGTGTTTTGGTTCGTTTTAGCACTTTGTCTAACAGGTCACTATTGGTTGGTGCAGGCTTTTGAGTTACACGTTGCTCTCGTTGGTCTTAAACCAATACTTACCTTTCTAAGTGCTCTTCGATCAGTTACAGAATAAGGAACTCAAACTTCGAATGGCCGTTCAGGGTTGTCGTTCTTACAAGCCATTCACTTTTAACTATGTCTACCGTTGACCACGTTCTGCTTGGTTACTCCATTTTTATTGTAATAGCCTCCTTTCTTAACCTTATACGGCTCGACTACTGGTGGATTCGGATGTGGGATTTTCCGCATTTGCAGCTTACCGTCATGGCTGCTGCCGGTTTGTTAAGCTGGCTGTGGCTCGATCATCTGATGGACGGGTATCGGGTGTTAATTCCGATTGGATTGCTACTGGCGCTACTCTATCACGGATGGCTTATTTA
Source organism: Spirosoma liriopis (assembly GCF_023196085.1). Taxonomy (NCBI): domain Bacteria; kingdom Pseudomonadati; phylum Bacteroidota; class Cytophagia; order Cytophagales; family Cytophagaceae; genus Spirosoma; species Spirosoma liriopis. The sequence goes on along the minus strand of NZ_JALPRF010000013.1, from coordinate 77,643 downwards.
TCCGTTTACGCCCCTCTACCGGAAGCAGGTAGTACGCTATGCGGGTAAAAAGGATGGTGATGAACTTGATGACAACACGATTCGACTGCTCGTGTCCAATGTCTACATGGAAAACACCCAAGTACCAAAAGTCAGGACGTTGGTCGAGAAGCATAAACCTGATGTTGTGCTGATACTGGAAGCGAATCAGAAATGGAAAGATGAATTAGCGTCGATAGAGGTTGACTTTCCACACCGGATAATGCATCCGCTGGAGAATACATATGGCATGCTGTTGTATTCACGCTTTCCCATTCGTCACCACGAACTACGCTTTTTGATTCAGGACGACATTCCTTCGGTATACGCTCAGCTTGAACTGCCCTCAGGAGAGCTGATCAACTTTTATGGGGTTCATCCCATGCCGCCCAGCCCAACTGAACATTATCGGTCAACCGAACGAGACGCTGAGCTGTTGCTGGTTGGCAAGGAAGCCAGGAAAAAAACAGGGCCTGTTATTGTGGCTGGTGATTTGAACGACGTGGCCTGGTCGCACACAACGCGCTTGTTTCAGCGAATAAGCGGTCTGCTGGATCCCCGAATCGGTAGGGGGTTATACAATACATTTCACGCCAAGTATTTCTTTCTACGCTGGCCTTTGGATCATGTGTTTGTGTCGCATCATTTCCAGCTACAGAAAATACTGCGCCTGCCAAACTGCGGATCTGACCACTTTCCGATGTTTATTTCGCTAACCTACGTACCCGAAGAAGAACAAGTGATTGAGGAAATCCCGCAACCCGAAGGGAACGATTTAGAAGAAAGTAGAGAAAAGATAGAGGAAGCCACGTAGAGCGGATCAAACGTGATGACAACTAATGGTTGTTTATCGCTGTTATGTTGAGATAAGCAGTAATCAACATGAGCAGGGCTTTTCTAAAAAACGAGAGTGCAGACGATCCCGTTGTTATTCCGGCACGGGCACCGCTGCCAATGGGTACCATCAACTACGTTACGCCACGCGGTTTGGCTTTGTTACGCACCGAACTGGAGACGCTGGAAAGTGAACGGGCACATGTTCAGTCGAACGAGAGTGATGAAACGGAGCGAACCCGGCAACTGGCGTTGCTCAATGGCCGGATTGCTAACCTTAACCAGCGCATTGCCAGTGCAAAAGTTGTCGATACGCGCGACCATCCGGAAAACGAAATTCGCTTTGGGGCGACTGTCAGCCTGCACAGTCAGACAGAAACGCCTGTTCCTACTGATCGTCAGTTGACAATTGTTGGCGTTGATGAAGCAAACGCTAGTCTAGGCAGAATCGCTTTTACGGCACCGATTGCGCGGGCATTGCTGGGAAAGCATGTGGGAGACACCGTTTCGCTGCCCGCGATCCGAGGAATCAACAAAATGGAAATAACCGCAATAACCTATGACGAAGCCAGTTAACCCATAGTATCGTCGTTCGGTTGCTGATAACGATAGCGCTTACACCTGCAAAATAGCTGAATCGTATCCGGAGAATAAGGTGGTCAACATTCGACTAAACTCGGCCTGTACGGGAGCCGTAATGACAATCGGTTCGCCTGTTTGCGGATGCGTAAACTGGATACGGCTAGCGTGTAGCAACATGGTGTTCATGGCAAATTGATCCAGAAAAAGTTTGTTCTGTTTGTTACAACCGTGGGGACGGTCGCCGATGATTGGGTGGAGGATATGCGCCATGTGTTTACGCAGTTGATGCATACGTCCCGTCGTCGGTTTAAGCTCGACCAGCGAATAGCGGGAAGTAGCGTGCTTGCCGAAGGGTAGCGGAATCTCTGCGCGTTGTAATGTTTTCAGTGCCGTCACCGCGTCCTGAACCACACCGTCATCTCGTCGTAGTGGATAGTCAATAACTTGTTCATCATCGGTGTAACCCCGCACGATAGCCAGATACGTTTTGTCAACAGTTCCCTCGGCAAATTGCTGCTGCATAACCGAATTCATGGCTTCTGTCAGCGCAAAAAGCAGTACACCGCCCGTTTTACGGTCCAAACGATGCACGGGATATACGCGCTGGCCTAACTGGTCGCGGAGAAGCTGAACCGCAAATTCGCTGGCGTCACTGGCTATCGGCGATCGGTGGACCAGTAGTCCATGTGGCTTATTGATCGCTACCAAATCCACGGTCTGATACAGCAATGTCAAGGGCTGACGTGGATCAGGTACTACGTTACTTACCTCCATAATGGACAAAAATACGGGATAGATGGCTATGTCGTACGAAACGGCTGGTGTCCGCTCGGGTGAAGTATTATTTTTGCGGCTTGGCTGGTAACTTTTGCGTTTCTTTGCCGAAGAAAAGGCCGACTTACTTCATCGGTGTCCTTAATATTAACTTACCCTTCAACGTCACGTTCATGTCTCTTTCAACAAATTCACTGCGAGTTCTTGTGGTCGGCTGCGGCAACATGGGCTCGTCGCACGCGATTGCTTTTAAAACGTTGGATGGTTTCGATATCTGCGGAATCGTATCGACTGGAAACAGTAAGGTAGTTCTTAACGAACGACTGGGCGGAGGGTATCCTTTATTCGATGATTATACAACAGCACTGGCCGAAACCCAACCCGATGCCGTCTGCATTTCAACCTATCCTGATACGCACGAAGCGTTCGCGATACAGGCATTCGAAAAAGGCTGCCACGTCTTTATCGAAAAGCCGGTTGCCGACACTGTAGAGGGCGCTAAGCGGGTAATTGCAGCCGCCGACAAAGCGGGGAAGAAGCTTGTAGTCGGCTATATTCTGCGGCATCATCCTTCCTGGGAGAAATTCGTGGAAGTAGCCCGCGAGATGGGTAAGCCGCTGGTAATGCGCATGAACCTGAACCAGCAAAGCCACGGCACAATGTGGACCGTGCACCGCAATCTGATGAAAAGCCTTAGCCCGATTGTCGATTGTGGCGTTCATTACATAGACGTAATGTGCCAGATGACGCGGTCGAAACCGGTTCAGGTAAACGCCATCGGTGCTCGTCTGACGAATGATATTCCCGCTGACAATTACAATTACGGCCAGTTACAGATCCGCTTTGAAGATGGTTCTGTGGGCTGGTACGAAGCAGGCTGGGGGCCGATGATGAGCGAAACTGCGTTTTTTGTGAAAGACGTTATTGGACCCAACGGCTGCGTTTCTATCGTCGCCAAAAATGCCGGAAGTGCTGGTAAATCAGACAATGTCGATTCGCACACAAAAACCGAATCGTTACGCGTTCACCGGGCCGCGCTCAATGCGTCAGATCAGTTTGTGGAAGAAGATACCTGGATTGATATGCAGGATGAACCTGACCACCAGGAGCTTTGCAACCGTGAACAGCGCTATTTCCTGAAAGCAATCCAGGAAAACATTGACCTGACTGACCACATGCAGGACGCTGTCAACAGCCTGCAAATTGCGTTCGCCTGCGATGAGTCCGTGCGGACGGGACAGCCGGTACTTTTATAACGGAGAGAAGATCGTTTATTCAGGGCTGTGTTCGCACAGCCCTTTTTGCGTTGTAATCACCATCCATAAAGCCTTCACCTATGACTATCTTTCCTACCCAATATTCGACTTTGTCCGCGTTGGCTTTGCGAGATCGTATTGCAGAACGCTACGGATTTGATGAGCTTCGTTGTCGGTTTCTGCTGCACGGAGTCAGCGATACCTATGTGCTGGAAAGCCCCGTCGAAAAGTACATCTTCAAGGTATATCGGGATGCTCACCGGAGCCTGAACGAAATAAAGGGCGAAGTAGAGCTGCTTAACATTCTGAAGGAGCAAGGGGCAAAAGTGGCTTATCCAATTCGAGACATGCGGGGTGAGCAGATTCAGGTGTTCAACGCTGCGGAGGGAACTCGGCATGGTGTCCTGTTTACGTTTGCCCATGGATATAATGTCTATGATCTAACAGACGAGCAACTGCGGGTAGTAGGGAGAGAGATGGCCTTTAACCACAACATTACGGCCCGAATCGACTTATCGTACGAGCGAAAAGCGTACGACATGGATACCACGCTCACACGACCGCTCGAACTCCTTAAGCCAGCCTTTGCCGATAATCTGGAGGGCTACACATATCTGTTAGCGCTGGCTGATCAGGTCAGGGAAAAAATGGCATCGTTCGATACGGATAACTTTGGTTATGGTTATTGCCACTACGACTACTTGCCAAAGAACTTCCATTTTGATGGTAATGCGTTTACTTTGTTTGATTTCGATTTCGCTGGCAAGGGGTATCTGGCTAATGATCTGGCGTCGTTCCTGGTTCATTTTTTCTTTCATACCATTACCGGAAAAATAACGAAGGAAGAAGGAAATCGGCAGTTCGCGGTATTTATCGAGGGTTATCGGCAAGTGCGTACACTGTCTGATGAGGAACTGGCTGCGGTTCCGTTCTTCGGTATTATGTTCTGGATTTTTTACCTTGGCTTTGCGTACGAAAACGTTGACGATTGGTCCAATAGCTTCTTCGGACCACGGTACCTGAAAGAACGGGTATCTACAATCCGGCGATTCACGGAGATGTATTGCCTGTTTTGACAACTAGTAGAGAATACAGAACGATGCGGCTGACACAATCAATAACGAATATCATTTTCGGGCTACTCCTGCTGATTAGATTGCCTTCCTATGGACAGCGGGCAAAAGAGCTACAGCGTTTTCAGCTGGCCCAGGTTCAGCAGGGCGTTGCCGTCGATGCGTCTTATTTCTACGTCGTCAACAACCATTCGCTAACGAAACACCTCAAATCGAGTGGTAAGCAAGTGGCCGTCTGGCAAGATACAACGGGGCTGCTAAAGCACATGAACAGCGGTGTGGTTATCGGGAAGAAGCTGTATTGTACGCATTCCAATTATCCGGACGTGCCTATGGCAAGCTCGCTCGAAATTTTCGACACCCGTACGCTCCGGCATATTGGTACGCATAGTTTTGGCCTTTTTCCCGGATCAGTTACCTGGGCCGACTTTCATCAGGGACACTGGTGGGTTGCTTTCGCCAACTATTCGGACAAAGCCTCTGCCGAAGGACGTGACAACCGCTGGACTACCCTGGTGAAATTTACCAAAAGCTGGCAGCAGGTGGAGGCCTGGACGTTTCCGCCTGTTGTATTGCAGGCATTTTTGCCAAAGAGTACCTCTGGCGGAGCGTGGGGGAAAGGCGGATTCATCTACTGCACGGGCCACGATAAACCTGAACTATACGTTCTCAAGCTACCGGAGCGTGGGTATACCCTGCAATACGTAAAAACAATACCGACCACCAGCGAGGGGCAGGCATTTGCGATTGACCGGAGCATCAGGTCAAAACAGGTTCTATACGGTATCACCCGGCACGACAATTACGTAATCGTATCGGTTATTGACTAACTGAACGCTGACTTTGTACTAAAACCGTTCGACCAATACCCATGACTAAGCCTTACTAGGGTTAATCCTAGTGGTGTTCTTCCGGCAATAATTAGTTGTAGGCATTATTCGGAATCGAGCGTTCCTGCCTATGCGCTTCGTAACGAGCAGGGTTTGTTAATAATTAGTATATGGGTAGATCGAATTGGATAGAGCTAATTTTGGCTACTAAAATCTATAAATAGGCTTAAAAGGTAAATATCTGTAATACAATAGATTATCTATAAATTTTTGGGTTTATTAAAACGCACTTAGAAATTTATTAAAAAATTTTAATTATCGATGAGTAGTTCGGCCGCCTTAAGTATTTCTTACGCCAGAGTCTGACAATTCTTTATTTCCTCTATTGTTGAACCTAAACGGGTCGTCTCGGCGCCCTAGAAACTTCATGCAAAAACTTTTACGCCCGCAGGCCCCGCTTGTGAGGATGTTGAGGCTGTCCTCCACACAAAGTTTCCTTTTCTTATTCGGGACTTCGCTTGCCTACGCTGCACCGGCTCCAAGCTGGGAGACCTTGTCTGGCAATCTTACGGTTCATCTGGCAACCAATTACGTCGACAGAACGATATCGGGTCGGGTAACGGACGAAACGAACGCGTCGTTACCGGGGGTCAGTATCGTTGTAAAAGGAAGTCAGCGCGGTACGGTCACAGATTCGGATGGTCGGTATAAACTCGATGTACCGAACGGTGATGCGACGTTGGTGTTTTCATTCGTGGGGTATTTGCCCCAGGAAGTACGCGTAGGAGCCCAGGGCGTTATCGATGTATCGCTCAAGGCCGACAACAAAGTACTCGATGAGATTGTGGTTATCGGTTATGGTACGGCCAAAAAGTCAGATTTGACTGGTGCCGTCGCTGGGGTTAAAGAAGCTCAACTGATGGAGCGTCCTGCTCCCTCGCTGAATCAGGCGCTGTCGGGACGGATGCCTGGTGTCCAGGTCAATAATAACTCGGGACGCCCAGGTGGGAGGACTACTATCCGCATTCGAGGGTTTAGCTCGATCAATTCTTCCAATAACCCGCTTTACGTTGTCGACGGTGTAATGCTTCCACAAACAACGGGCGATCAGTTCAGTAGTCCAATTGACTACATTAACCCTAGTGACATCGTTTCGGTTGAAGTACTAAAAGATGCTTCGTCTACCGCCATTTACGGTGCCCGAGGAGCCAATGGTGTTATTCTCGTGCAGACCCGTAAAGGTAAATCGGGTGAAGGTCGCGTTACTTACGACGGTACGTTCAGTGTAAACACTATTGGCCCTAATAAACCAAAAGTGTTGAACGCGCGTGAGTATCTTGCGACTGAAGATCTGGCCTATGCAAACATGGCTAAGTACGATCCAGTCGGCTGGGCCGCTGGTAAATGGTCTTACTTAGATCCTAAGGTCAGAAGAGCTGACTTTAGTAAAGCGCACCCTGGCGTTTTCGATGCGAATCTCAATCCGTTATATGACACGGACTGGTTCAAGGAATCATCGCAAAACAAACTTTCCCAGAGTCACCAGCTAGGATTCAGTGGTGGTAATGAACGTACGCAATATGCCTTGTCGGTTGGCTACCGGGACGATCAGGGTCTTATTAAAACATCGTATCTAAAACGGTATTCGGGGCGGTTTACGATTGATGATCAAGTAAAGAAATGGTTAAAGATTGGCGGTACGCTGAGCTATAATAACCAAACTGAAAACCTCGTCGATATTAATGATGCGGTAGCCCGCCAGATTGTCGAGGATTTTCCGTTCCTGCCCGTGAAATATTCGGACGGTAAATACGCCGAAAACAGGGATTATCCATACGCCGAAGGGTCAATGAGTTCGGTGCACCGTCTGATGGATCGTAAATACGTTCTGAACACTCAGACAACCATCGGAAGTTTATACACGAATATTGCAATTGCCAAAGGGTTAGAGATGAGAACGGTACTGGGAGCCAACGTTCAAACTCAGGAAGTTCTTCAATCACAGACCCGTACACTGGATATTAGTGCTAACGGAACGGCTAATGCAAATAACAACCGGACTACATTCTGGTCGCTGGAAAATTACCTGACCTATAATAAGCAGATCAATCCTAACAATTCGATCACGGCTTTATTGGGTATTTCGTGGCAGGCAACGGACCGATTTGGTATGGGAGCCAGCATACGGAACTTTGCTACCGATTACTTCACCTACAACAACCTGGGTGCCGGTAGTACACTTCCTACTGTGACTTCATTTGCTGATCGAAATTCATTTAATTCTTACTTCGGACGAATCAATTATAATCTGAAAGATAAGTATCTGGTAACCTTTACCGGCCGGGCCGATGGTTCGTCTAAGTTCGGGGAAAACCACAAGTTTGCGTTCTTCCCGTCGGCGGCTCTGGCCTGGCGTGTTTCGGAAGAAAACTTCCTGAAAGGTAATCCGGTCTTTTCCAATGTAAAACTACGCACTAGCTATGGACTAACAGGTAACTCCGAAATTCCACCTTATACATCGCTGGCGCTGCTTAGTTCGAACTATTCTACAGTTTACAATGACGCTAAATACGGCGGAACAGGTATCGACCGGCTAGCTAACCCTGATCTTCGCTGGGAAAAAACTGCCCAGACTGATGTTGGTCTTGAAATAGGCTTGTTAAAAGGACGAATCTCCTTGGAAGCTGATTATTACTACAGGAAAACGACCGATATGTTGCTGGATGCGCCAGTACCACGTACCAGCGGCTACGCTACCATTCGTCGGAACGTAGGATCGATGCAGAACCAAGGCTTCGAACTCGGTTTGAATACCGTCAACATCGACCGGGGAGGTTTCCAATGGAACACGACCTTCAATATATCGTTCAACCGAAACAAAGTGCTCTCTCTAGCTACACCATCGGATATTTTTGGCGTGGGTGGACCAAACTTTACGAATCAGACCAACATCATTCGGGTTGGGGAATCGGTTGGCTCATTCTGGGGACTGACTCGGCTGGGTACCTGGAGCGAAGCAGAGCGTGAAGAAGCGGCTAAGTTTACTAGCTACCGGAACGGTCTGACGATCCTACCGGGTGACATTAAATACCTTGACGTAAACGGCGACAAAGCAATCACCGATGCCGACCGGAGCATCATTGGTAACGGTAGCCCGAAAGGGTGGGGAGCACTGACCAACAGTTTCCGTTACAAAAATTTCGATGCAACGCTTGAATTGCAGTTCATGTACGGTAACGATGTTATGCTGATGAACCTGCACGCTAGTGAAGACCGGCAAGCGCTGGCTAATAGCTATTCAAGCGTACTGAATGCATGGACACCGACGAACCAGAACACGCCGATCGCTGAAATTCGCGATACGCGGGCGGGCTACGTAACCAACGTCGATAGCCACTGGATCAAAGATGGTTCCTTCCTGCGCGGTAAAAATCTGTTGTTCGGTTATACATTTCCTGCAGAGCTGACTAACCGACTCAAGCTGAACCGTCTCCGGTTGTATGCTACTGCACAGAACTTCTTCCTGTTGGTTCAAGATCCAATTATTGGTGATCCTGAAGTAACGCCAACCAACCAGGGAGTTAACGATAACAACAGTGCCTTCTCTCAAGGCCAAATCTGGCACAACTATCCAAAGCCAACTACGTACATGCTCGGTCTGCAAATCGGTCTTTAACCTAAACGACAGCAATCGTATTCAAACGACTTTCACAATGAAGTATACTGTTCTCAAACAAGTGGGCAAAATGGTAGTCAGCGGAGCAATCGTACTGCTGGGACCAGTAGGTTGCTCTGATTTTCTGGTCGAGAAAGCACCGTCCAACCTAACGCCCGACAATTTTTACACCATTCCCGACCACGCTGAAGCGGCTCTGGCAGCCGTGTACGATAACCTTCGTTTCTTCGGCAATGGAGCCGGTATTTTTTCGTCAAACTGGCAGTTGCTTGAAGCCGTCACGGGAACATCGACGACCGAAACCGCCCAAAACTCGGATCTGAACAATCTCTATGGTTTGGTCTATGATGGCAATACGGCGCATGTTGTCAACTACTGGAATGGTCTGTATCGGGTTATTGCGCAAGCTAACCAGACAATCGACAAGGTGCCGGGCATAACCCCAATGGATGCCGCACAGAAAACTAAAATTTTGGGCGAAGCGCGATTTTTACGGGCAACAGCCTATTTTACGGCGGTCCGGCTATGGGGTGATATCCCACTGGTTACGAAACCACAAACGATAAATTCAGAGGACTTTCAGCCAAAGCGGTCATCACAGGAGGATGTCTACAAACTGATTATTGAGGATCTGACGGCTGCTGAAGCGGCTGGTCTGGCCTGGATGGACGTGAGCGGTCGGGTCAATTTGGCAGCCGTAAAATCTCAGCTGGCTCGCGTGTACCTGACTATGGCCGGGCAACCGCTAAACAAAGGAGCAGCATACTATAAGCTAGCGGCAGATAAATCGTTGGAAGTAATCACGTACGCTAATGCGAATCCGAGCACAATCAACTTGTTTTCGACCTACGAAGATGTACATAAAGAAAGCACCAAGAACCGATTGGAGCACATCTATATGCTTCAGTATAATACGTTGGTAGCTAGCAATCCAATGGATAATATGTACCCGAACTTTAAGCCGGTTACGTACAATGGTCCAGGTGGTACAGGAAGTACAGTGCCGACTCCTGCATTTTATAAATCGTACGAAGCGGGTGATTTGAGGGCGAAGGATCAGGTTGGTTACTTCTATACGACGTACTACACCAATGGAACTGGAGCTCAGTTCGATTTGAATGCTCCTTATATCTTCAAGCATTTCAACCGAACTGCTAACGGTACCCCTGGTGCTACAGCAACCCGTAACAATAACCTCAACGTACCACAGATCCGGTATGCTGAAGTGTTATTGATGTATGCTGAAGCGCAGAACGAAGTGGGTGGCCCAACGCAAGCTGCTTATGATTCGTTCAAACGCATCCGCGACCGAGCGCAGCTGACAACACCCGCGCTTGGGACGTATACGCAGGCTAGTTTCCGAGAGGCTGTATGGAGGGAGCGTTGGCATGAACTGTGCTATGAGCAAATTACTTGGTTTGACATGGTTCGTTTGCGGAAAGTGTACAACGAAACGACCAACGGCTTCGATAACTTTGTTGGTCACGTTAACCAGAGTTCTAAACAAGCTTTACAGGAAAAGCATCTTTTATTTCCAATAGGTAGACAGGAGATGCTAAACAACCCTAACCTGCGTCCGCAGAACCCAGGGTATCCAGGAGTATAACGGGATGATCACAAATGAAAAACGCCGGGCATGACACCCGGCGTTTTTTGTTACTAGTAATTGGTTTGTCGGTTACTGACTCAACAGTACGCGGTCGATAACATGCACGATGATACCGTTAGATGCTACCTGATCGGCCTGCGTGACCGTAGCGGCATTACTACCATTGCCTTTGCCTGTTAGGGTAACTTTACCATTGCTGACGTTAACCCGAACGCTACCGCCCTGAGCGGTGACAATATCGGCACCGTTCTGGAAGGTTTGTGCATAAGCCCGGTAGTTCAGCACGTGATACAGTAAGAGACTAGCCAGTTTCTGCTGATCTGCTGCCTTAATAGCCGCTTCGTCGGCGTAACCTGCTGCCTTGAATGCGTCGTTGGTCGGCGCGAAAATCGTATAACCGTTCTGGGTGTTTTTGTTCAAAACATCCTGCACACTGGCGCCCGCCCGATCAATGGCCGCTGCCAGGAACGATAAATTCGCATTATTTTTTGCTAGCGTAACAACATTGACTGTTGCTGGTGTAAGCACCTGGTTGATAATATGTACTACGCTACCAACCGTTGGATTGTCACCCTGAATAATTTTTGCCTGGTTGACGCTAATGTCGCTGTTACTGACTTTGTAGACGGAGATTGTATTGTCAGCAAGGGCGGTCTGATAAACGGTATTAACACCGGTTGGAATAGAGGACTGGTCAATACGGGAGTTTACGAGGTGATACCGCAAGATACGCTGTAAATCAGCGGCTGGTGCTGCCTGAATAGCTGCCTCGTTGGCATAACCGGCGGCCTTAAAGGCCTCATCCGATGGCGCAAAAATGGTAGCGTTCTCCTTGTTAAATTCAGAAGTTAGTCCAGCTCGTAAAATAGCTGCTTCTAACAGATTAAGATTGTCTTTCTGCGCAATATACGTCACAGAAGCAACGACGGTTGTTCCGGGTGTTGTAGCGGTGCCCGTGCCTGGCGTTGTTGCCGTACCCGTACCCGGCGTGGTAGCGGTACCGGTGCCTGGCGTCGTGACTGTGCCTGATCCAGGATTTGTGGTGCCAGTTCCGGGCGCTGGGGCAGGCGTTTCTTTTGTGCAGCTAAAAAAGAAGGGACCAGCTGCGAATAAAAGCAGAAGCGAACTCTGTCGAAAGCCCGCGCGAATGAATTGAAACATAAGTTGAGTGGTTTAAAAGATGAACAGATAAAACAAACTAGCATTACAGACGTGGCCCACTTTATGAGTGATACGTACAGTAATTCATATAAATAAAACTTGCTTTTGCTTGTGATGTTGTGTGGTAGAGTAAGTAGAATTGTGCAGTAATAGTTGAGTTTTTCAGATAACTGCTTGATTTTATTAAATTTATATTGTAATTATCCTATTTTCTGGTCGGCAAATTCTTGATTTAACGGTCACCGAGCTTTCAGGCATAGTAGAGTGGAAATAAGTCTGAGTATCCAGCAGCAGGTTACTCAATTCCATTGATTATTCGAAGCTTATAAGGGAGAGTTAGGACGCTGGGGACTAACGATCAGATGACCTTTAGTCGTCCCTGAAAACGGGAAAAGGAAAGTGAGATCGGGGAGGATAGGAGAACGCACGATGGAACTCGGGAGTGGCTCCCACCGCGAAACAAAGGCAATGCCACTCCGGGACGCTGGCAGCACAACTTCGTTGAACCGAACGGTTTATGAGCGATGCAACACGTCGTAGGTGGGTTTGCCTATTCCCGCCGATGTTCACAAAAAGCGTTGCTTTACTATGAACATCGGCGAGATGTGACAATTTAGTGTAGTTCTAGTAACGTACACATCGTTTGGCGGAGTGTGAACGCAACACCGTAAATGGCTATCTGCTTGCGGTATAATTTGTAAGCTGCCGCAAAATGTGGAATCGTTCGTAGGTTAGCCGAAGCAAAAGGTGAACTGTCCAGAAAGGCTAGAACGTCCGAGTCCTCGATCTTGTACCAATCATCCTCGCTCAAACAGATCTCATTGATTTCGTACTCTTCGTCCTTGTCGTCGGTTGTTGCCGAAAGGTAGTGCCCGTAAGTAGCTAATAAAAACGCAAGGCAGTACGTCGGTTTTTCCTGTTTTACCAATTCTGCGAGCGTCGGCAGAATAAACGCCGGTAGTTTAGACGCTCCGTCGGCGCACAATCGCGATAAAGGAATGTTCACAGCCGCGCTAGACAAACGTCGGAGTAACTTAGTCTTGTAGTCAGTAAGATCAATGCTTCCGGGTGCAGTAACCAGCGGGCTGACAAGGCGGTTGATAAAGACGTTGACGTAATTGCTGAACACGCTGTCGCTCATGGCCTCGTGAACGGTTCGGTAGCCAGCCAGAAAAGCAGGATAAGCCAGCAAACTGTAGGACGCGTTTTGAAAGCGTTGTTGCAGAGCTTCGTAGGGAGTGCTGTCGTCGACAAACGTGACTCCGGCAATTTCCCAGTCCGGTCGGCCTGAGCCGAACTTGTCTTCAATAACCCAGCTGGTCAATTCCTCCCAATACTCGGCCCTCGTGGCAGTGCGTTCGTCGCTGAGATCGTCTTCCATTGCTGGAATAGACGTTACTGAGTCCGCTACTGAATTAGGAAACGTGACATGCCGTTCGATCCAACTGGCTAAATCCGCGTCTTTGTCGTTGACAACTGACAGCAACGCTTTTCGGGTCGCATCACCATTGCGTGGTAAATCGTCGCACGATAGAATAGTCAACGGATCGCCCAACTGCTCGCGTCTTCGGGCTAATGCTTTGGTTAAAAAATCAAAAGCTAACAAGGTTTGGTCAGTATCGACTATACCCTGAACACCCCACTTTTCTCCGTCTTCCGTTAGTGAAAGGGCAACGATTTTGACTGCTGGATCGGCTAAAGAGGAAAGGGCTTCCTCCGGCTGAGTACTGGCCGTTATAACGTCGATGAGGGATCCGCTTTCGTTTATTATCGATAATTTTTCGAGCCTATCAGCGGGAAGCAGGCTGATAACGCGAATTCCCCAGTTAGACTGGTTGGCTAAATTCATAAACTTAGCCGTGTAATAAGCCGGGTGTTTATGAATAATCGTACCGACACCGATATGCACCATACCGGCGCTTAGTTGAGTCAGATTATAAGTAGAGCTGGTGATAGCTGACGTGCCTTCCATCAGAACGGGCTGAGGTAGTGTAAACATGATCAGAGCTATTTTAGCGTGGTTGATGAGTGTAACAAATGCGCAAGAGCCTATCCAAACGTGTCAGCTAGGCCGCTTTTGCATGGACAAGTTGCGGAATGGGGCTCGTTTGCGTTTGACCCATTTCGTCCTGCTGACGCAGTCCTTGAGCAATCTGGATTATCTGGTTGCCCAGTTTTCCCTGTTCTTCAATACTCGCCTGAGCGTACTGGTTCTGTCTGGTTGGTTCCCAGTCAAACAATTCCGTTTTGGCGTCGTAAATGCCAAGTGGCGTATGGCCGTCCTCATCGGACAAAAGTGCTAATGCAGACATGGCTTCTGACTGTGTAGAACAGTAAAAGGCATGGTACTGCTTTTCAAGCAGATATAGAACAGAATATCGGTTCATGATGATAGGATCAGTGCACAACAAAAGCACTAGCTATAGATTAGACTATGAACGTCGCCGTAAGTCTCCTAACTAGTCAATTTTGTTTTGCGTTGTACAATAAGCGCTGAATGCTTTCCAGTAGTAAACCTGTATAGTTAGTCAGCAATACGAATGGGACATACAGGTGGAAAGCTACGGGCGTCTAACGGGCTAGCAATTCGAGAATTGTCTCAACTAGTCATTAGAAATCGCCTTGAGAAATCAGAAAGAATTAGCCGATTAATTGCGGGATGAAAACGTTCGTTGGGGGCAAGGTAGCAGATTACCACCAAAGGGAGTAAGCATGCGCGCTAAACCCTCAAAAACTGCGGTATTATGCTGAACAAAGCCTAACAGGAATAAACGAGAAAAAGTACAAATCGATATCCACGTAGCCTTTGCTGTACTTTTATGTTTTAGTGCGTATGATGAGTTCATAGTCAGGATAAATTCTTAATAATCAACTAATAAATCGAAAGAATGTTGAGCATTCTTCGTTCAGGTAGATAACTAACCAATGCACCTGAATAGTTTGTTAATATTGGTAAAGTTCAAAAAGTGCCTCTGATTCTTCTGCAAAAAAGTAAATTGTACAACCGATTCTTTATCCAGTAATATAGATAACGGGGCTTAAAATGAGCCGTTTATACGATTGTTTGCCCGGTTGATAGTATGCGAGCATACATTTGATAAATTATTCGTCTGTCAAAAGTTCTTTATAAAGTACACAGTAGACTCTACTGCCAATTTGAATTATTGTGTAATAATTGATGCCTAATAGAATAAAAAAAGAAAAGCCGCCCAAGATTTTAGCGCTCAGGCAGCTTTTTCGAGAAAATTTTCTTTGTATTATCTAAAACGAAGCAGGTGTATTCCTTAGTTAACCATGTTCTGCTCACGGGCAAACTTTTCTCGAATGGCCGCTTCGACGTAAGCCGTACTATTAAGTTGTTGACTGACAATTTCCGCTACGTCGAGGGCCACCCCGTTGATGGGTAAAGAAATCTTTTCGTCGGTCTGCTCATCGGCTGTGTGGTTCGGTACCAGCGACCGAACCGGATGCCCGATTAACCGGCCTGTCTCGTCGTACTCGCCCCAGAATTCCCAGTATTTAGAGTGAAACAAGTTCCCACCTACTGATTTGACTAGAACCTGTTTGTTATCAACTAAAAGCCGGATCGCATATTTTCTAGTAGTTAACATCGTATTTATATTCTCGTTGAGCATAAGGGTTAACGATTGTTTTCGGAGCGTCGACCCTTACGCTTCTGTACTTGACTCTATTAGGAAACACGGCTCGTGCATCGCGTGTTTTATTGCAAGCTCAAAATTGCCCCGCATTCGTTGCTGGTCGAAATTAAAGTTGACCAGTGCCTGATTTCATCCGCTGAATATGGGTTTTTGTCGGTCGAACGAATTACGAAATCACCAAACGTAGGTTCCAACCGATCCTGCTGGCAGTGATGTGCTAACCAGTTTGCCGTTGTCGCGGACGTTGAACGCCTGTGTTACCTCCTTTGTATTAAGTACGATCAGGACTTTTCGGCCATCGGGCGTTTTAAAGGCTACATTTGGTAAAGCGTCTGACGTGTTTGACTGAATGCGTACCGAGCCGGGCCTGACAAACTTTGACGCTACGGCTACGTTGTAGTAGGCCGGATTTCGTGTCACGGCATTGCCGTCCAGCGTGATAGCGCCCAGGCATTGGGTGCATCCACCAATCGTATGAGGTTCCTGTTTCGGATCAGCGGCCAGGTTCCATTCCAGCACGGTACGGCTCCAGTTGCGGGTCGCTCCAATGATGAGAGTCTTGACGTGCCAGGCCAGATCACCTTTCAGATTGCCGGGCGCACCGATCCATTGCTCGGTGAAGTACAGGTTTTTGTCCGGATGCGCTTTGTGTACGTCCGTCAGAGCTTCGATGGGTCCAGCGTAGAGGTGAAAGGCCGAGCCGTCGACGTATTGCTTTGCTTCCGGATCGTTCAGAATCGAGATGGGGTAATCAGGCCGGTCGGCGTTGTGATCGTACAGAACGATTTTTGTGTCGATACGCGCCTGTTTAAACGCAGGTCCTAAACTTTGCTTGATAAACGTCGCCTGGTCCTGTGGGAGCATCAACAGACTTGGGTTATTGCCCGGATGCAGCGGTTCGTTCTGAATCGTAATCGCATCAATGCGAATGCCTTCCTCCTTCATGCCCCGAATGTATTTGACGAAATACTGCGCGTAGGCATCGTAATACGCCGGCTTTAAACTTCCCCCTTTTGAGTTGGCATTGGTTTTCATCCAGGTTGGTGGCGACCAGGGCGAACCCAGAATCTTGATGGCTGGATTTATGGCCAGAATCTCTTTCAAGATTGGAATCAGATGGGTCCGATCCGGGTTCAGCGAAAACTTTTCCAGCTTCTCATCGGTCTGACCTTCGGGCAAATCGTCGTACGAAAAAACGCGGTCGTCCAGGTCCGATGCGCCGATGCTGATGCGTAGGTAACTCACACCGATGCTGTTTCCTTCGGTAGCGAAGAGTTCTTTCAGCAAGGCCGCGCGGGCTTTTGTGTCCATACGGTTGAGCAGCATGGCACTACCGCCCGTTAGCGTGTAGCCAAACCCATCAATCGACTGAAACGTCTGCGATGCGTCAATAGCAATGGTTGGATTCTGGTTTGTTGCGCTGGAAAACGAAAGCGTTCCGGGCTGCCTGGCAAACAAGGCCGACCGGTCCGGATTGGTCAGCCAGAACTGGACACCCGCCGACGACGTATGATTGAGCGAACCCCGCTGACAACTGCTTCCAATCCCAAACAAGGTCAGGAAAGTCAACGCAACGATTTTTTGTTTATGACGTGTATGCATGGGGAATAATTTTATTGGAAGCTACGCTTCACGGGTTCGTAGACTCATACGCCGTATCTCCAAGATACGGCGTATGAGTCTACGAACCCGTGAAGCGGCAAACTACACTAATACCCAGGGTTTTGCTGGATCAACGGATTGTTGTTGATCTCGCTTTGCGGAATCGGGAACAATAAGTAGTTGACATCCCGTGCACCGCGAATCTGTTGGATGATGTCCAGTGCCGTTACTTTGTGCGTAGCGCCGGCATCGGCTTGCGTCTGACGGGCGTAGCGCAACAGATCAAACCAGCGTTCGCCCTCGAAAGCCAGTTCCAACCGACGCTGGCGGTCTACTTCATCGCGGAACGCTTGTTTTGTCGCCAGATCCGCCTGCGTGAGCGCAGGTAGACCCGCACGAGTCCGAACCGCGTTCAGGCGAGTAAACGCTTCCTGATTAGGGCCGTTCTGTTCGTTCGACGCTTCGGCAAACATGAGCATCACGTCAGCCAGCCGCAGTATGTAGTAATTGTCGGGGCTGTTGAACGCGTTTGGATTACTCCGCCACTTGTACACAAACGGACCGTTGTCATTCGCGTTGCCCGATGTGGCCATCACAAAACTGGCGTGGTTGCGACCGGCTTGCGTTACTTCGCCCGTAAACTTCCAGCGGAGATCGTTCAGGGTATCCGCGTATTGAAGCAACTCCGTCGTGGGGATGTTAAACTTCGGAAACGAATACGTAGCCGGGGGCGAAGGCAGTACCAGGTCGGGTAGGATGAATCCACCGTCGGCATTACCCGCAAATTGTACTTCAACAATCGACTCGGTATTGTTATCGGGCGGGAACAGCGCATTGAAGCTTGGCGACAACTGGTACAGACCGCTGCTGATCACTCTATTGGCTGCGGTAGCCGCATCGTTCCATTGGCGCTGGGTCAGGAAGACGCGCGTCTGTAGGGCGTTGACGGCAGTTTTGATGATCCGGGTCCGGTTTGCCGTCTGACTCCCAAACGATGTCGCCGTTAGTTGTTCGGCCTGTTGCAAATCGGTCGTGATCTGCGCGTACACCTGTTCAGCCGTTGAGCGGGCAAGAGCAACGACGCCTGGTTCACCAGATTCGGTTGGTTCAAGCCGCAGTGGAACACCCCCATACATGCGTACCAGATTGAAATAATGCAGCGCGCGTAAAAAATACGCTTCGCCAATAATCTGATTTCGGCGCGTTTGATCCATCTGGATGTTCGGTACATACCGCAGTACGGCGTTGGCCCGGTTGATACCAACGTACGAATTCTGAAACACACCGCTTACCTGACCCGTCTGGGGTGTCCAGATCAGGCGCTCCAGCGCGTTTACGTCGCCGTTGCTGCTGGTGACGTTGTCCGACGGCATTTCGCCCACCACGTTTAGATCCTGACCGTAAAGACTGCCTTGTTGCAGCGCATCATAAGCGGCTGTCAGGGCCGCTTCGGCATCATCGGAACTGGTGAAAAAGTTTTCGGGCGTGATGCTGGGCAATGGTTGTTTGTCCAGCACATTACAGCTCGCCAGCAGCAGAAAAGGAATGCAAAATATGATAAGACGTTTCATAGAACTAATGAGAGTGCGACTGAGTGATTGGGCGAATGAGGGTATAATGGGTACTCGTTCAGTCGCCCAATCACTCAGTCACGGATTAAAATGTGACATTAAGACCAGCTGTGTAGGTACGCGCTTGCGGATACACACCAAAGTCCCGACCGAAGCCAACCGACGAGAATGGGTCGGCGCTCACCTCTGGATCGTAGCCACTGTAGTTGGTAAACGTGAGCAGGTTCTGACCCGTCACGTACAACCGAACGCCACTGATTTTGGCCCGTTGCAGAAACTTATTGGGCAGATTGTACGCAACCGTCAGGTTTTTCAGCCGAACGTAGGTGCCATCTTCTATGAAGCGGGTCGAGAATCGGTTGTTCTGGTTGGGGTCGTACCGAACCGCCCGCGGAATAGTTGTATTGGTATTCGTTGGCGTCCAGCGATTCAGCACCGCCGTTGTCTGGTTGAGCGGGTCCGACATGCCTTCGATGGTTACCCGGTTCTGGTTGTAGATGTCGTTGCCGAAACTACCCTGGAAGAATAAGCTTAGTTCGAATCCTTTGTACGAGAAGTTGTTCGTGAAACCAGCGATGAAATCCGGGTTCGGATTACCGATGATCGTCCGGTCATTGGCGTCAATTCGTCCGTCGCCGTTCAGATCCGCAAAGCGAATATCACCCGGTTTTGGCTGACCCGGCTGCGTAGCGGCACTCGCAATTTCGTCCGTCGTCTGGAAAATGCTCTGCACCTGGTAGCCGAAGAAAGCACCCAGCGGAGCCCCTTTCTGCGTAATCGTGTAATCGCCGATGATGGTCCGGTCTACTTCCTGGCCCTGCTCGTTGCGGAGCGTACCGATGTCGATTACCTGGTTGCGGTTCAGCGAGAAGTTCAGGTTGCTCGACCAGGTAAAGCCATTGCCTTCGCTCTGGATATTCGTGCTGTTGATACCGATTTCAAACCCTTTGTTCTGAACGGTACCGATATTCTGAATGGTCTGCGGATTTTGGGCACCGGCATTGAACGGCAGGGGTACGCTGGTCAGCAGGTTCCGGGTTTGTTTTAGATAAGCGTCGAGCGTAACCGTCAGCCGATCTTTAAAGAAACCCGCGTCGATCCCTGCATTATATTGGTAGGTCGTTTCCCAACTCAGGGCGTTGTTGCCGATGCGATCAGGGGCAATACCGCCCGAAATACCGCTGGTACCGGCGTAGTTGTAGCCTGAGCCATAGGTGCTGAACCGGTCGTAAGCACCAATCTCCTGGTTACCGTTAGCCCCGAAGCTAGCCCGAATTTTCAGGTCATTGATGGCTTTGCCCTGCGGGAAGAATGGCTCACGCGATAAGCGCCAGCCCAGCGATAAGGCCGGGAAATAGCCAAAGCGATTGTTCGGCGCAAACCGGCTCGACCCATCGGCCCGTAAGCTCAGCGTAGCCAGATACCGTTCGTCGTAGTTGTAAATCGCCCGCGCAAACAAGCTGAACAAACCCCACTGGTCCTGGTAACTTGATGGGCGCGTAAACTGCGTTCCTGCCGACAGATACGGCACGGCATTGGACGGGAAACCGGTCACCGAAGCGCCCGACGTAAACCGATCCGACGCCTGTACCGACTGTCCCGCCAGTAAGGTCAGGTTGTGCTTGTCGCCGATGTTTGGGTCGTAGGTCAGCGTATTTTCCCACAGCCATATAAGCTGCTGGTTGGTTCCCGTACGGGCACTACCGCGCGTGGCTGGGCTGGCATTCTGCGTACCCGGATAGTTGCGGGAAATAAATTCGTTTTCGATCTGCGACCGGAAATCCAGTCCCAGCGAGCTTCTGAATGTCAGATTTTTCAAAACGTCGAACTCGCCGTACGCGTTGCCGATGACCTGGTAGATCACCGCGTTGTTCCGCGTTTCGAGCAGGTTACCCACCGGGTTGTCGAACTGCTGGAACGGGTTGATGCTGTAGGTGCCGTCGGCGTTGCGAATCGGAATGGTCGGTATCTGCGCCAGCGCGCCCAAGACCGTACCGGAGTTTCCAGCGCCTAATTCACTACGAACGCTACCGTTGGTGTTCGTCCGGCTCAGGTTTAGGCTCGTTCCCAATCGGAAACGCGTACTCATCTGCTGATCCAGGTTCAGTTTGAAGCTGTACCGGTCGAAGCCGGAGTTCTGGGCAATACCGTCCTGTTTGAAGTAGCCACCCGATACGTAATATTTCGTTTTGTCGGTACCACCACTCAGGCTGATCTGGTAGTTGCGGATAGCCGCCTGCCGATAGACGGCATCCTGCCAGTCGGTGTTGTACGGCAGCGAATCCAGGTTGGCAAACGAAGGCGACTGACCGGCTGCGGTTTGGGCATCGTTATAATACTCGGCAAACTGACGCGAGTTCAGCATGGGCAATTTTTTGCGAAGCTGCTGGATACCGTAATAGGCGCTGAAATTGACCTGCGCCTTGCCGGTTTTACCCCGCTTGGTCGTGATGACGACAACCCCGTTCGACGCGCGCAGTCCGTAAATGGCCGCAGCGGCTCCGTCTTTCAGCACGTCAATCGACTCAATATCGCTTGGGTTGATCGTGTTCAGCGGATTTGGGCGCTGGTTGCCGACACCGAGCTCGCGGTCGTAGGTTGGAAGAACGGGTACGCCGTCGATCACGTACAGGGGCGAGTTGGTCAGACTGACGGAGTTATTGCCCCGAATCCTGACGTTGATACCCGCGCCCGGCGCACCGGTAGGGGAGGTCACCTGAATACCGGGAGCCTGACCCTGAAGCGCCTGATCGAAACCCGCAACGGGCTGCCGCTCGATGGACTGGCTGTTTACCGACGTAACGGCGGTGGTTAGCTCCTGCCGACGCTGGGTACCGTAACCGACTACGACCACTTCAGAAAGCGATTTGACATCTGTTGCCAACGTTACGTTGAGCGTGGTTCGGTTATTAACCGGAACCTCTTGCCCGACGAACCCGACGAAGCTGAAAACTAGCACCGCGTTGTTGTCGGGGACAGTCAGCGTGAAGTTGCCGTTAACATCGGTAACGGTTCCGGTCGTAGTTCCTTTGATAACAACGCTTACACCGGGCAGCGCTTCGCCCGCATCACTGGTTACTTTCCCGGATACGGAGAGGGCGGCCCGTTCGACGTTTGGGCGTTGCTCGGGTGTTGTTGCGGCTACCGCACGCTTCAAAATAATTTGCTGACTCGATACTTCGTAATTGATCTGAAGGGGTTTCAGCAGATTGTCGAGGATCGTAGCCAGCGTTTGGTTCCGCATCGAAAAGCTTACCCGTCGGTCGGCCCGAATCAGCTCGGAGCTGTACAGAAAACGTACCTGAGCAGTTTTTTCTATCTGTTCCAGCACGCTTTCAACACTCTGGTTGGTGCACGTAATGTTAATTCGTCGATCAAGTAGTTCTTGTCCTTTACTATCGTGCGCCAGGGACATACCCGCAAATACGACGGCTATAATGAACTGAAAGAGACCAATTTGCATGATTTTAGAGACCTGCTCACGCAACTGTCGTTTATTTTTCATATTTTTTCACGCTTAATGTTAATTCTCTGGAATTGGCAACAAAGTTCCGTTAGCCTCGGCGAGGCCAATGTTTGGCGACATTGTACGGATGCACTACGGGTCGTCGGTGCTGCAACACCGGCGGCCTTTGTCATTGGGTGGTAATCAAGCTGTGGCGATTTATGTCATAGGTGGTTCTGGGTTTTATTGGTTGGTTTTTGAATCTAGTTAGTGATTGTAGCGCTGGTTGGCGAATAGGCGCTTACAAACCATGAACTCACTGGCATCCCTGACTCGTGATAATAATCTGACCGTCTACTACCTCGTAGCTGGATTCGGTTCCGGCACAGATCCATTCCAGTTTTTTGTAGAGCGATTCATCATCCAGCCGGGCGGTTAGGGTGCAGTTGGCCATCAGGGCTTCGTCAAAGACGATATCGACTCCGTAGGCCCGTTCCAGTGCTGCAAATACATCCGCAATGGGTGTTTGTTTAAAGACGAAAGCGGTAGTAAGGATTTGGTTGTCAACCCGAAGCGGTTGGGCTATCAAGGATCGAACCAGTCGCTTATCGACCCGCATCCACGTTGCCTGCTGATTCGGCATCAGAATCATACCGCCTAACTCCCGGCTTGTTTTCTGAATGCCCGCGTCTTTATCCGCCTGGGCAAAAACCGAAACCTTGCCCGTCCGGACGGTTACCGAAACGTTCTGGTCTTTCTCGTACGCTTTGACAAAAAAGCTGGTGCCTAATACTTTGGTGACTAGCTCGTTGGCGTAGACCAGAAACGGTTTTCCCGGATTTTTATGGATCTGGAAAAAAGCTTCGCCTGTCAGGTACACCTCACGCGTTTGGGTATTGAACTGCTTGGGGTAGCTGAGACGGCTGTTTTTGTACAGGACGATGGTACTTCCGTCGGAGAGAGTCACCTTTTTGGGCTGCGAGCCACTGTTCTCTACCTCCACAAGCGGCTGAGTAGCGCTTTCGAGTAAGTGTGCATAGGAGTTTGGGGTTGACGATTCTGGGTTTAACTGAGTCTGGTAGAGCCACAACAAACCAAGCAGCAAGGCTACCGAAGCCGCCATGTAATACCAGGTTGCACTGATCCGCCGGACAATCGGTGCGGTAGGTTCTTCGTTCCCCGGCATAGCTTGCGCCCGCTGAACCAACTGCGCTACTTTCTGATCAATATGCTCGTCAGAAAGCAGCAGTAGATTCCCCTTGATCGTCAGTAGCTGCTGACGAGCCTGTTGAATAGTCGCTTTTTGGGCTGGATGATCCGTTTGCCACTGTTCCCAATAGATGTCATCCTGCGGGAGCGGGTTAAAAACCCAACGCCGGAAAGCAACGTCTTCTAAAAAATCGTCAAACTCGAAGAATTGATAATCTTTCATTGAAAAAGGCAGTTAGGTGCCTCTACATAATGGATTATCCCTTTTCGGTGGCTTTATACTTACTTTTTTGTAAAATTATTTTTCCGCTTTTACAGCGTTCACATAAACAGGCTATAATACAGGAGCAGGAGGTAGGTCCAATGGTCGCGGAGCCGTTTGAGCGAGTTCTGGAGCAGGTTGGCAACGGACTGCGAATTGATGCCCATCGTTTGGGCGATCTGTTCGTACGTCAGGTTTTCGTAGTAACGCAGGTATAGGGCTTCTTGCTGGCGTTTCGACAGGTCGGCTACGCGGTTCTTTAATTGTTGCGTGGTTAGCTGCCAGTTTTCTTCACTGATCATTCGGTTTTCAACTCCCGTGTCGTCACTTACGTCGAGCCAACCCTGTAACGTTTCGTTTACGGGCAGGTGCTTTTGGTGGAGTTTGATGAAGTGATGCCGAAGTGTTTTTAGCAGGTAGAATTTAACAAACAGCGTGTCGTTCAGGTGAGCGCGATGTTCCCATAGCTTCAGGAAAATATCCTGAATCGAATCTTCGATTAACGTTGTGTCTTTGGTAAACTTCGTGGCGTAGTTAAAAAGCGTCTGGTAATACTTTTTTGCCAACTGACCCAACGCAACGGTATTACCTTCCCGAAACTGCTGCCATAACGCATGGTCATCGTCGGGTGAGAAACTAGGAGGAACAGACATGCAATCGGTAATCTAATGGGTCAGGCGAACACGCTTGTATCTATGGCAACACTTTTGGCTAAAAAAAGCTTCATTTTCTCCTACTAAATTCTACTGGATCAATCGAACGAACGATACCATCGGGTGTTGTTCGTGCATGGAATTGCGAAGACTCTAAAGTATCTGAGCTATCAGCAAAAGACTGTTAGACAAGAGAAGCGTGGCTTTTACCGTAAAGAAGAACCAAAACGATGATACAACTACTGCGTATAAACGGCTAATAGCCAGCGGCCTGCCCATCTTTGCGCATTTCGCTGGCACCCCAATAGATCCGGTTCAGACTATCCCACTGAATAGCCTGATAGCCACCAAAAAAATCGGTGTCGATCAGACGGTGTCCCCGGCGTTCCAACTCATCCCGAACGGTCTTGTCTATACCGCTTTCGAGCGCTAGCCGGCCCCCGTCTTTCATAACCGTTCCAATTGGTTCGCTACTACCCGAATGACTGAACCGGGCGGCATCCCCGGCTTCCTGCACGTTCATGCCAAAATCAATGATGTTGCAAAGCACCTGTGCATGTCCCTGGGGTTGCATGGCACCGCCCATGACGCCAAAGCTTAAAAACGGTTCTTTATTTTTGGTAACGAAACCCGGAATGATCGTGTTGAACGGGCGCTTACCAGGCGCGTAGTGGTTGGCATGATCGGGCTGCATGTTGAAGCTCGTGCCCCGGTTGTGAAAGACAAAGCCCAACCCGTCGGGTACCATGCCGCTCCCGAACTCAAGCATGTTGCTTTGAATCAGCGAGACGATATTTCCCTGATCGTCGGCTGCGGTCAAATACACCGTATCGCCCGCGCGCAAGGTCGGATCGTTGGCATCGATGCGCTCGGCAGCTTTCTTGGGGTCGATCAATTTGCGTCGACGAGCTGCGTAGTCTTTGTTCAGTAAAGCGGCTACGGGAATCTTTGAAAAGTCGGGATCGGCATAGTACCGCGCCCGGTCTTCGAAGGCTAACTTCTTGGCTTCAACCAACACATGTAGATAATCCGCGCTGTTGTGCCCCATGCTTTTTAGGTCAAAGCCTTCCAGGATGGTGAGCATCTGCAACACGGCAATCCCCTGACCGTTGGGCGGTAGCTCGTAGACATCGTAGCCCCGGTAGTTTACCGAAACCGGATCAATCCAGGTGCTTTTGTGATTAGCCAGATCGTCTTTGCGCAAGTATAATCCCGTTCGGCGGGCGTAATGGTCAATCGCTTCGGCCACTGTCCCTTTGTAAAAGCCATCCCGACCATTAGCGGCAATTTTTTCGTAGGTATTGGCTAAGTCTGGATTCCGAAATAACTGTCCTTCGACCGGCGCTTTTCCGTTGATCAGAAACGTTTTACGGAAATTCTCAAATTCAGAAACGACGGCCTGATTGTCGGCTAACCGACGAGCGGCAACCTGCCAGGAATACGCAATTACCTGGGGAACCGGAACGCCTTCGCGGGCGTAGCGAATGCTTGGGGCGAGTAAGGCGGCAACGGGTAATTTCCCGAAACGCTTGTGTAATTCAAACCAGCCATCGACCGCGCCGGGAACCGAAACCGACAAGGGACCGTAGAGTGGTATCTGCGTCTGCTTGCCCAGTAACCCTTTCAACGTCTCGTAAGACAATCCTTTTGGTGAACGTCCGCTTGCATTCAGGCCGTACAGTTTCCGGTCCTTCGCTGACCAGACAATGGCAAATAAATCGCCCCCAATGCCGCCGTTGTTCGGTTCGATAACGCCCAACGCAGCGTTGGCGGCAATGGCTGCGTCGATAGCGGTACCGCCTTGTTTCAGCACGTCTAGGCCGATCTGCGTAGCAAGCGGATGACTCGTTGCCACCATGCCATGCTTGCCCAGCACCGGACTACGGGTCGCGAAGTTAAGGCCACTAATGCGGTCGCCTTTGCCGGTAATGGGTTGGCCAAAAAGCGGACACGTAAACAGACTTATAAAAACGGTTAGATAACGGACACAACGAATGGTCATGGTTACAGGCTAAAAAGGCAACTTCCCGAAAGTTAGGTGCTTTCGGGAAGTTGAGAACTATACTACATCCGGGATGCTATTCGGTTAAACCTTTCAGATAGGCAATGCTTTGCCGAACCTGCGTATCCTCGTGGTTGCTTTCGTCTTCGATGAAATAATGCTTGATGCCAACTTTCTTAGCGGCCTTCAATACCGCTGGCATATCGATTTGGCCTTGTCCTAGCACTACGTCGTTTTCGGGAGGGGTACCACCACTCAGATCGCCTTTGATACCTTTTTTGAGGTCTTTCAGGTGCATTAGTTTCCAGCGGCTACCGTACTTGTTCAGCAGCTTGACCGGATCGGCTCCGCCGTGTGTAGCCCAGAGAATATCCATCTCAAACGATACGTATTCTGGCTTGGTGTTCTGAACGAGGTAGTCGAACAGAGTACCGTTCTGATAAGGACCGAACTCGTAACCGTGGTTGTGGTAGCAGAACGTCAGACCGTTGTCTTTCAGAATTTTGCCCACACGGTTGAAATCCTCAACGGCTTTCTTGGCGTTGTCGATGGTGAAGTTGTTTTTTTCGTGCGGTATCCAGGCGACCATGACGTACGAAGCACCCAATAGTTTGGCATTTTTGATAACGCTTTCCGGATCTTTCACGATCTGCTCATAGCCAGCGCCCGTTGCCGGAACCTTGATACCCCGTTCGTCGAGCATTTTCTTGAATTCTTCGGTGGTTACGCCTTTGGGAGCGCCCCCTTCCAGCTCGGTAAAGCCCAGGGCTTTGATGGTATCCAGCGTAGCGGTGACACTTTTAGGAAAATACGCCCGGTAGGTGTACGATTCGACGCCGAGGGGAAAGGTGTAGAGCGGCTTGCGGGATTGAGCACAGACGAAGCCAACCGAAGCCAGCAAAACGAGAAATGATGAATAACCTATTCTAAACATGATTGACTAAGTTGAGGCTATCCGGTTAAAGCTTTTTTAGGGTGACTACTACTTGTTTTCAGGCACGGCATTGCGCTAAAAAGGTGAGCCACCCCGACAGTCGGGGTGGCTCGTTCGTTAAAATAGAGGAGGTAGTAGGTATTATTGTTGGTTATGCTTCGGCAAGAACGCCCAGTTCCTGGCCTACTTTCGTAAACGCAGCTACCGCCCGTTCGAGATGCTCCGGTTCGTGACCCGCCGAAATCTGCACGCGAATCCGCGCTTTGCCGTTCGGGACTACCGGGTAGAAGAAACCAATGACGTAAATGCCTTCCTGCAACAGCCGAGCCGCAAATTCCTGCGCGAGTGGTGCGTCATACAGCATGATCGGCACAATAGGGTGTTCGCCGGGCAGAATGTCAAATCCGGCGGCTGTCATCGCTTCACGGAAGTAGCGCGTGTTGGCTTCCAGCTTATCGCGCAGGGCCGTCGAACCTTCTAGAATGTCGAGTACTTTAAGCGATGCGCCGACGATAGCCGGAGCTAATGTGTTGGAAAACAGATAAGGACGTGACCGCTGACGGAGTAGTTCGACAATTTCCTTACGCGCGGCTGTGAACCCACCCGACGCACCACCCAGGGCTTTGCCGTAGGTTCCGGTAATGATGTCGATGCGGCCCAGCACGTTCCGGTATTCGGGCGTTCCGCGACCAGTTTTGCCCATAAAGCCGCTGGCGTGGCATTCGTCAACCATCACCATCGCACCGTATTGATCGGCCAGATCACAGATTTTGTCCAGCTGAGCAATGGTGCCGTCCATCGAGAAGACGCCGTCGGTTACGATGAGCGTCCGGCGGGCCGACGAAGCCGCTTTTAGCTGCGCTTCCAGATCAGCCATGTCGTTGTGCTTGTAACGGAACCGCTTGGCTTTGCACAACCGGATACCGTCGATGATCGACGCGTGGTTTAGCTCGTCGGAGATAATGGCGTCTTCTTCGTTCAGCAACGGTTCGAATACGCCCCCGTTCGCATCAAAAGCCGCTGCGTACAGAATACAATCTTCGGCTCCAACGAACTCAGCGGTCCGGCGTTCCAGCTCTTTATGAATATCCTGTGTTCCACAGATAAATCGCACCGACGACATACCAAATCCGTGCGTGTCGAGGGTGTCGTGGGCAGCCGCCACCACGTCGGGTTGCGAAGACAAGCCCAGGTAGTTGTTGGCGCAGAAGTTCAGTACTTCCCGACCGTCGTGGATGGCGATCACCGACGACTGAGGGGAGACGATAATGCGTTCTGATTTATACAGACCGGCTTCTTTGATGGTATTCAGCTCCTGCTGAAGTTGTTCTTTGATCGTTCCGTACATGTTGTTTAATGGATTGAGACGAGCGGTTGGTAAACGGCTGTCAGGTTGGTAATCATGTCGTGCGTCATGCGGGCCAGATCGAAGGCGGGTTTCCAGCCCCAATCCTGCCGGGCCACCGAATCGTCGATGGTTTTCGGCCATGAGTCGGCAATGGCTTGCCGGAAATCAGGCTTGTAGCGCGTAACAAAATCCGGGAAGTACGTCTGGATGGCAGCTGTCAGCTCGGCGGGCGTAAAGCTCATACCCGCCAGATTGTACGAGGTCCGAACGCTGATTTGCGACTGGGGGGCTTCCATCAGTTCCAGCGTTGCCCGTAGCGCATCGTCCATGTAAATCATGGGCAACCGCGTATCGTCGGCCAGAAAGCACTCAAACGAATGTCCCTGAACGGCTTCGTGGAAAATAGATACCGCGTAATCGGTAGTACCACCGCCGGGCATAGACTGGTAGCTGATCACGCCGGGATAGCGCAACGAGCGAACATCCAGACCGTAGCGGTTGTGGTAATAAAGCGACCAGTTTTCAGTGGCTACTTTGCTGATACCGTACACCGTCGAGGGGTCCAGAAACGCGTTTTGTGGGGTTTCGTACTTAGGGGCGTGGTCGCCGAAAGCCGCTATCGAACTCGGAATAAATACCTTTTTTACCTTATGCAGCCGCGCTACTTCGAGCACGTTGAGGGCGGTCTGCATGTTTAAATTCCAGGCCCAGAGCGGGTCACTTTCCCCTTTGGCCGACAGTACAGCGGCTAGGTGATAAATCTGCGTTACCCGGTGCCGCCGAACCACTTCGGTCAGCGCATCGGGCTTCGTTGCGTCGAGTAATTCAAAGGGGCCGTGTTCAGACTGCGGTCTTCGTAAATCAGCCGCAATAACGTTGTTCAAACCAAACGAATCCTGTAACCGGGGCAGTAACGCCGTGCCGATCTGTCCGTTTGCGCCAATTACTAAAATAGTTTCTCGTTTCATCGTCAATGAATGCTAAGGAAACGTATGTAACAAGCGAAATAGTTGTTGATGAAGTGTCCGTTGATGAGGCAACTATTTCTTCTGCAAAGTTATATTTGCCGTTAATAAATAGATAGATCTTTGTAAAATCCGTTATTATTATGGTATATGGTAATAAAACCAGTTATATTTACGGGTGTAGATAGGGGACAATTACACTCAATAGAAAAATTTTCGGCATGGAATTAATCGACGAAACCGATAAGAAGTTACTACGGCTATTACAGAAGGACGCGAAGCTGACAACAAAGGAATTGGCTGCGCAACTGGGCCTTACTTTGTCGCCGGTTTACGAGCGGATCAAGCGTCTGGAAGGGCTTGGTTTTATCAAACAGTACGTCGCTGTGCTGGACAAAGGGCTGTTGGGTCAGCCCATAACAACGTTCTGTCAGGTGTCGATGCGTTACCACGACAAAGCGTTCATTGACAAATTTGAAGAGGAAGTGCAGAAGCTGGAGGAGGTACAGGAGTGCTACCACATGGCCGGCCAGGTGGACTTTTTGCTCAAAATCCACGTTGGTAGCCTGAACGAATACCACGATTTTGTAAAGTACAAACTGTCGCAGATTGAAAATATCGGTGTGCTCAACAGTACGTTTGTCTTAAAGGAAATCAAGCACAATCTAGGCTATTTTATCCCTTAGACGTGAAGCGTTAGCCGCGCATTGACGATGCGCGTACAATCAATTGCGTTTCCATAATTTTTGTTTCTTTGACCACCGGCATATCGTCCGAGGCATCTAACTGATTAATCAGCAGACGCACCGTTTCGGAACCCATCTCCTGAATGGGCTGGCTGATGCTGCTGAGCGCGGGCGAAAAGAAAGCCGAAACCGGCTCGTTGTTGAAGCTAACAACGGCCACATCCTGCGGAATGCGCAGTCCTTTCTGATTCATGGCGTACATGGCTGGAAACGCGACCCGGTCACTGATCATAACGACACCATCGGGGGGCTGGGGTAGGCTCATCAGCGTCAATGTTTGCATGATCGTGTTTTCGTGCGTGTAATCGCAGTGCACAACGTACTGATCGCCGACGCTTAGTCCGTGTTTGGCCAGCGCTTCCCGGTAGCCAGCCACCCGCTGATTGCTGAGCAGCAGCTGAGGAGGCCCCGCCAGAAACCCGATACGCCGACAGCCGTTTTCGATCAAATGCTCCGTCGCTTTAAAGGCCGCAGCCTGGTTATCAACGATTACTTTAGACGCGTCGATGCTTTCGGCGTGGCGGTCGAAAAGCACCAGCGGAATATGTTTACGGGCCAGCCGTTCGACATGTTCGTAGTTGTCGGTATCGCGCGACAGGGAGATGATAAAGCCTTCGACCTGACTACGCATCAGGTTCTGAATGTTGGTAATCTCCCGTAAATACGATTCGTTCGTTTGGCAAACCAACACGCTGTAACCCGCCTGCAACGCCGATTCTTCGATGCTGTTGAGCATGGCCGAAAAAAAATAATAACTCAGGTTCGGCACGATAACGCCGATGGTCCGGGTGCGGCTTTTCGCCAGATTTTTCGCCAATTGATTCGGCTGATAGTCCAGTTCCTCGGCCAGACGCATCACCGCACTCCGGGTATTCGGATGAATCTCAGGCATTCCCCGTAAGGCGCGGGAAACGGTCGAGACCGAAATGTTGAGCGATCGGGCAATGTCCTTAATGGTGACGGGCGTGTTTTTCACAAGGGTAGCTAGAACGAGTGACGCAATCTAAAAAAAATTGCAAAGCAGATAAGACAACGACCTGCTCGGTCTATAAAGTTTATCGCTGTAACGTAGCGAGGGCCACCCGCGTGGTATCGGCGTGTCCGTGGTGTCGGTTTCTCAAAACCGACACAAATTGCTGACGCCAAGAGTCGGTTTTGAGAAACCGACACCACGACCAAAAAGCGTCTTTGTTTGTCCATCATTTGTCACACCGGGGGCAGTCATGACGTTTTAGAAAGCAATTTAATTCGGTCGGGAAACAAAACAGGCTAGCCCAATCCGTTGAGCCAGCCTGCTACTTACTTAAACTGCTGCGTTTACAGCGAAGAACGTTATCAATGCGAAAACCAGCTATCGGGAATGTCCATCGGCTCGCTACCGTTCAGGCTGTATTTGAGCTTGAGCGTAAAGCCGCCACCGCCTTCGATAAAGTCCGCTGCGAAAGGATGAGCACCCTGTTGTAAGGCGACCTGACCGCTTTTTTCGATAGGCGCGTGATTCCCGTCGTTGTCAACCACCAGCCGGTCGGCAATGCGCAGAACACCGCCGTCGTCGCAGGTGTAGAAAAAGCTGTAAACACCTGTTTGGGGTACCGTCAAATACCCGCGAAACTGAATACCAAAACTCGGTGCGTTGACCGATTTAGGCACGACAAGGTTATGAATGATGAACGTGCTGTCGGTGGTTTGTCCGTTCATGCCTTTCGTATTGCGGAACGCTTTTTTGTAGTAACTGGCCTGCAAACCCGCTTGTGGATTCGCGGCTGTAACCGGCGTAGCGTACGACTGTTGCTGATACCGCAGTGAGTAAACGTCTCCCTGCACGCCTGATGGCGTAAACGCAGCTACCTTGACCGTCTGTGGCTGGGTAATATCCAGGCTGGCCGGCAGCTCGGGGGAGTTGCGTTGGGGCTGACTGCCATCCGTCGTGTAGCGCAACGCGTAACTTGCTAACGGCTTTTTGATGCGCAGCGTAGCCTTGTCAACGAAGACGTTTTCTTCGGTAAAGCCGGTCAGATCGGGCAGGCGGTATTTGATACCCATCTGTTCCATCCGTAGAAAGTGCGACAGTAACCGTTGCTGGTACGATGCGTAGTCCGGGTGATTAGTCCAAACCACTTCCGAGAGCGCCGTCATGCGGGGCATGCTCATGTAATCGACGCGGTTTTCGGTTGGGATGTATTCGGTCCAGATGTTGGCTTGTCCACCGATAAACTGGTTCACCTGATTAGCGGGTACACCCTGTGGCACGATGGCCAGATTATACACGTTCTCGACGGATTGAATCCCCGGCGGATTGTCGAAATAAAGCGTACTAACAGGCGTCATAACAACCGTATTGCCATTCTGAGCGGCTTTCTGGGGGGCATCTTTCACCCAGCTACGCCAGTACATAACCGCCGTAGACGGCTTGAGGCCGCCTTCGAGTGCGTCGTCCCACACCATGAGTTTCTTGCCCTTCGACTGGACAAATTTTTCGATCCGGTGGACAAAGTAGCTTTGTAGTTCTTCGACGTTTTTGATGCCTTCCCGCTTCATCAACTCCTGACAGGCGGGTGATTGCGCCCAAGTCGTTTTTTCTACCTCGTCGGCACCGATGTGCACGTACTGGCTCGGGAACAAGGCAATAATTTCGCTTAGTACGGCTTCCGTAAATGCATACGTGGGTTCGTTGCAGGGGCAAATGGGAACCGAAAACGTTTTACCCCAGCCTTCCTGTCCGGTACAGCTCAGAGATGGGTACGCTTTAATAGCGGCTGTCAGGTGGCCGGGCATGTCAATTTCTGGGATGATCTCGATATGCCGGGCGGCTGCGTACCTGATCAGTTCACGCATCTGGTCCTGCGTATAAAAACCACCGTACTGCGTTTTGCCGTTCTGCTGCCGGATAAACTGCTTGGGTAAATCGAAATCAGGATTGGTAGGGGCCCGTTTCAGGACCACCGAATCCTGGTTGTTGAACGTGCGCCAGGCCCCTTCGCTCGTCAGTTTAGGGTATTTTTTAATCTCGATGCGCCAGCCCTGATCGTCGGTCAAGTGGAGGTGAAACTTATTGAACTTGTAAAGAGCCAGCCGATCAACGAATTTATGCAGGTAATCCATTGAGAAAAAATGCCGCGAAACATCAAGGTGCATACCCCGCCAGGCGTAAGCAGGCTGGTCCTGAATTTGCACCGCCGGAAGCGTCAGTGACGGAACCGGCTTCGCCATCTTCTGTTCGATGCTAATCGGCAATAATTGACGGATGGTCTGAACGGCCCGAAACATACCAACCGGTTGAGCCGCTTTCAGGGTTACCTGCTGCGGGGTAATGGTCAGGCTATAGCCTTCGGCCTGGGTGATCGCCGGGTCGTGCTGAAGGATGATTTTGGTGCCGTTGCCGCGCGGGCTGAGCGATTTTCCTAGACTCGGTTGCAGGAGTTGGCCGAGCTGGTCCGCTTCGTTACGGAACCGGCTATCCTGAACGATCAGCGCGGTTTGAGCGGTGATCGTAAACTCACCCTGCGCGGGGGTAAGCGATGTTGGGTAGGGAATGAGTGGGTAACGTTGCTGCTGAGTCTGCGCCCACACCAGCAACGGTGTGAGCAGGCTCAACAATACCGACAAATAGATTCGATTCATTGGAACAGATAATGGAAGAAAAGAGCACTTTACCGGGTCAGAACACCCAGTTCGGCAATAGAAACTGTGGTATCGTTGGCCCCCGTCGTTTCGAGCGCGTCGAATTTCAGGTAACGGCCCGTTTGCGGCTGATCAAACCGTATCGTCTGTTTGACCGGATTGTTATTAATGTTGCTGAATGCGCCCTGGCTGACCGGAGCCGACCACGTCTGACCGTCCTGACTGACCGAAACGGCGTAGCGGTACACAATGCCGTCTTTTTTACCATCCTGACGGGGTACGTACGTAAACCCACGCAACGGCAAGGACTCACCTAGATCCAGTACCACCGAAGCTGGTGTTTCACCGGTTTTCCGCTGTTGCCAGAAACTTGCGGGGTTACCATCGATTAGCCGATCCGTTGTTTTGCCAGAAGCTGAACCACCCGCTGAAACAACGTTCCATTTCGCCGAACTAATGTCAAACTCAGTCGTAACGGGGCTGCTGGCTCGTTTCATGTTGTCCACGAAAGCGCGGGCTTTTACGGTGCCACCCGTAGGCATCGCAAAGGGCTGGCTAAAGCGCGGACTCTGGGCGGTAGGCTCCGATCCGTCGGTGGTGTACGTAATGACCGGGTCAGTCGTTCGGGGGCAGGCAATGGTGACCATCCCGTCTTTGCTCCGGCTGATAACGGGGGTTACAATCAGTTCGGGAGCGTTGTATACTTCGACGTTGCTGATCAGCGGATTCGCTTTCGCTTCGTCAATGCTTATCTGTAGTTTACTCGTCGTCACGGCTGGGAATCGTAGAATGCGCCGGTTGCCGATAGTCGTTCCCTGCGCAATGGTTTGATACTTGCCATTCTGCCAGGCCGCCACCGAGAATTTCTTCACGCGCTGCCCCAGCGCAATGTATTCTTCGATAAGCAGTCGGTTGAGCGTGGTCGGCTTGCCCAGATCGATGTCGAGGGTAGCCTGGGTGGTGCCGTTCGCTGCGGCCCAGTAGGTATCCCGGCTTTTGTCCAGCACGTTGCTGGCCGCAAACGTCGATGCTTTGCCGAACAAGCTGCTGGCGGTTATTTTCTTACCACCCGCCAGGTTATTCGATGCTTTATCGGTGTAGGCCTTCAGCTCCATCAGCCGTTTGGTGTCATTTTCGTGAACCAGTCCCCGCCGGTCTACGGGCAGGTTGAGCAGCCAGTTGCCGTTGCGGCCAATGGAGCTGTAATAAATATCGACCAGATGTTCCAGCGACTTTACCTTGTCATCTTCATTAGCGTGGTAGTACCAGCCCGGACGGATCGAGCAATTGACTTCGGTGGGTACCCAGTCGGTTCCATCTTCGTGACCCGGTGTCAGCTCCCAGTAGTTGGGATAACCGGGGTATACTTTGGAGCGGTTGAGTGTGGCCCAGTTGGTTTCGCCCGCGTAGCCATCCTCGTTGCCCACCCAGCGAATGTCGGGGCCCGCGTCGCTAAAAATAACGGCGTTGGGCTGGAACTGTCGAACGGTAGCCACAAAACCCGGCCAGTCGTAAACCTGCTTTTTGCCGTTAGGACCTTCGCCGTTGGCCCCATCAAACCACACCTCAAACACGTCGCCGTATTGGGTCAGTACTTCCTGAAGCGTCTTTTTAAAGATCTCGTTGTATTCGGGTGTTCCATAGGCGGGGTGGTTGCGGTCCCAGGGGGAAAGGTAAACGCCGAATTTAAGGCCATACTCCTTACAGGCTGCCGACAAATCTTTCAATACGTCGCCCTTACCATCGCGCCAGGGGCTGTTCTTAACCGAATGTTCAGTGTATTTCGAAGGCCACAGGCAAAAGCCATCGTGGTGTTTGGCCGTGATGATGATGCCTTCCATACCCGCTTCCTTCGCCACACGCGCCCACTGCCGACAGTCGAGCTGGGTAGGGTTGAACATGGCTGGTTTTTCGGTGCCGTGTCCCCATTCTTCATTGGAGAACGTGTTCATGTTGAAATGGACGAAGGCGTAGTATTTCATCCGGTGCCAGGCCAACTGACGGGCCGACGGAACCGCACCGTACGGAGCGGGTGTCTGAGCAGTTGCCTGGTGAACGAAAAGCCCTAAAACAGCTGCCCAAAGGAAAAAACGCTGATGGATCATTATGGAGTACGAATGGGAATGGACTGGTTACCCAGCGAAATTACTTACCGAAATTCCGGTTTAAGGACGAAGATACGCTGTTTGTCGTTACGGCGGGGTACCCTGATCCGCTTGGAACTCTTGTTCAGTTGTTACTGAAGCTTTTTGTGATGTCGATTTTTCCGTGGTATCGGCGGGGCCGCCCGCGTGGTGTCGGTTTCTCAAAACCGACACGGATTGCTGACGCCAAGGGTCGGTTTTGAGAACCGTGCGGGCGGCCCCGCCGACATCACGCACCTGACGACATCACGGACACGACGACATCATAAGCGCTTAGCGATTGATGTACTGAATCGTGTACGATGACTCGGTGATGGTCAGTTTGGTAACCGCGCCGTAATCCAGGTTGATGCGGTAAGCATTTTGAAGGGATAAATCCAGAAACAGACAAAGCAAAGCCCGAATCACCCCGCCGTGGGAGACAACAAATACGGGCTGTGTGGGTTGGGTTTGCGCTAATGGCAGGACCATAGTGCGCCAGAAATCACCCACGCGTTCGAAGACATCGTTGAAGTTTTCGCCATTCGGGGTTTTGATGTTTACGAAATCAGCCATCCACGGATCGAGCGCGGCCCGGCCAATGTCAGCCCAGGGAATCATTTCCCAATCGCCGAAAAAGAACTCCTTTAGTCGGTCGTCCAATTGTACCAGGGGCGGGTGTGCGTCTACCACGGCGGTCTGACCGGGAGCGGTTTCGATCTGGCTGCCGTGCGCAAACGTAGCGGCCAGATCGGTAGCGAGCTGCTGACAACGACGCAACGGCGACGAAAAGATAGCCATCGGATCGTCGGGTAAGTGCTTGATTAAGCGGTCGCGCTGTTCTTCGTACGTATCGGCCAGTTCAACGTCCGACTGCCCATAGGCAACACTTCGCCCGACGGCTACTTCGGTATGACGAATCAGATAAACATCCATGATGACAAGGGATAAAGGGTTTTTTGGGTGAGTCGGCTAGTGATTAAACCGAAATCCACAATAACGATACAAACGACAGATAAACAACCACTTCCGTAAGCTGCTGCGTAGCGCCCAGACAGTCGCCCGTGTAGCCGCCAAGCCACTTGTTGAAAAACCACACGAGCCGCCAGCGTATGAGCACCAGCGGAATCAGAAACAGCAGATAAATCCAGA
Source organism: Spirosoma liriopis (assembly GCF_023196085.1). Taxonomy (NCBI): domain Bacteria; kingdom Pseudomonadati; phylum Bacteroidota; class Cytophagia; order Cytophagales; family Cytophagaceae; genus Spirosoma; species Spirosoma liriopis. Next base: position 40,538 of record NZ_JALPRF010000013.1, on the reverse strand, counting down.
GGGTCGTGTAGAGGACGAGCGCCATCAAGGGTAAGAGCCCAAACAACGTAGCCAAGGCCAGTTGACCCGTTGTAATACCCTGCGCAATGGGCTTCGCTTTCGCGTCGAGGTCTTCGCGGGCGTAGGGTAGCGCACGAATCACGGTTGTGGCTGTTAGGCGGCTCAGGCTGTGAGCTGATATATATTTAAGGACAACCGTCCAGCCAAACGGTTCAACGCTCAGCATCGATTGGAGCGCAAAGAATTTAACCGCCAGCAACAAGCCTAAGCCAATGGTTCCGTACGTTCCCAGGCGGCTGTCTTTCATGATCGACAGAATTTTTTCTTTTGTCCAGCCACCGCCGAAACCGTCGCAGACATCCGCAAATCCATCTTCGTGAAAAGCACCTGTTACCCATACCGTTGCGATCATGCTGAACAGCACAGGTAGGTAGGCCGGTGGAAATAGCACCGTGCCGAGCCAGTATACGCCAACCCCAATACCGCCCACCAGCCAGCCGATAAGCGGGAGAAACATCGTTGCCCGATTGAGTGCCTCCGCCGAGTGATCGATGGACTTTGGCACCGGCAGCCGGGTGTAGAACATAAGGGCGGTAAAGAAGAGTCGCACGCTGTTTGGGAATTTATCGTTTCTGATTCGCAGGCTTTCTCGGTCTGGATTTAGGTCAGGATGTCCATTGTTGCCATGTCGTTGAGCATCGCAACAGCGGCCTGAACGATCGGGTAAGCGAGCGCGCAGCCGGTTCCTTCGCCCAGCCGCAGGTCGAGCGAAAGTAAGGGTTTGGCTTCCAGGAAGTAAAGCATTTGTTTATGCCCCGTCTCGTCGGACTGGTGGCAGAAAATGCAGTGCTGACGTACCGACGGATTCAGTGCATTGGCGACCAGTAAAGCGGCTGTGGCAATGAACCCATCGACCAGAATAACCATGCCGTTCTCGGCCGCCTGTAGCATCCCGCCGACCATAGCCGCTATTTCCAGACCGCCCATCGCCGTTAAAACAGCCATTGGTTCCGTCTGATCGGCGTGTCGGGTGGCGACCTCCTGTAAGATAGCCAGTTTGCGGGCTAGTCCTTCGTCGGTCAGGCCCGTGCCGCGTCCGACGCACTGGTCCAGCGGGAGCCCCGTTAAGCGATGCATCAGCAAAGCGGCTGGTGAGGTATTGCCAATGCCCATTTCGCCGAAGCCAATCACATTGCAACCCCGGTACTGAACCCCGTTGACCAGCGTTTTCCCCGCGTCAATGGCGGCTTCGCACTCGTCGGTGGTCATGGCGGGTTCGTAGCGCATGTTGCGCGTGCCGGGCCGGATCTTGTATTTGACGAAGCTTTCGGTATTCTCTTCGAACGAGCCGTTGACGCCTACATCACAGACGAGCAATTGCAGCCCGTTCTGGCGACAGAAGACGTTAATGGCTGCTCCGCCCGCAATAAAATTTTTAACCATGCCGTAGGTGATATCGGCAGGGTAGGCACTAACGCCTTCTGCCGCCAGGCCGTGGTCACCCGCAAAAACAAGCAGGTGCGGATTTGTCAATACGGGCGTTTCGGTCTGTTGGATCAGGGCAATCTGAAGCGCTAATTCTTCCAGACGTCCCAAAGCACCGAGGGGTTTGGTTTTATAGTCGATACGCCGACGAACAGTTGTTTCGAGCGTTGATGAAGCAGGGGTAAGCATTACGATTGGCTGTTAAGCACCGTTTCTAAATCGGCGGGCGAGTAGTTGATGCTTTTAAGGGTTTTGTGGTCGGCATCCCGGTACACCAGAAACTTTCCGTCAGACTCGATGAAGTGGCAGGGAACGCCCTTGTCCTGATACTGGGCTACCGTTGCTTCCGCTTCTTCGACGGTCAGGCAGGCTTTGCTCATGTTGGATCGTTGTACTTCATCGAACAGGGCTTTGAATTTATCACCCAGGCCAAATTCGAGAACCGCCCCCGACAGTACGTATTGCAGATCGCAAAGCGCATCGGCTACCGCCACAATGTCGTTAGCGGCAATAGCATCCCGAAATTCGTCCAGTTCTTCGGCCAGCAACGCCACGCGCAGTTGACAACGGCCTTCGGACGGGATCTGTGGGGTATCGAGTACGGGCGCATGAAACGTGCGGTGAAATTCCGCAACCTGGGTAAGTGAGTCAGGTGAGTGCATTCTAAACAGTGATTACGTTGATGAACGGATTACAATGATGTCATCAAACGATGATTAATAAATTAGTTTATTGTGGGATTATGCGTTGACAGCGCGTTTGAAACGATACGATCGCTAACTGACGAGCTAAGCAGTGGTCTAGAAATCGGCGATCAGGTTGGTTTTAAACAGCTTGATGGCGATGGCTAGCAGGATAATACCGAATATTTTACGAATAACGGCCAACCCGCCCGATCCTAAACGCGTTTCAAGCCAGCCCGATGATTTTAGAACGACGTAAATCAATATCAGATTCAACAAGATACCGATGATGATGTTGATGGTCTGATACTCAGCGCGAAGCGAGATGATGGTCGTCAACGTACCGGCTCCGGCAATCAGCGGGAAAGCGATCGGGACGATGTGCGTTGCTCCGCCTGTGCTGGCTTCGTCTGGTTTGAAAATCGTTCGGCCCAGAATCATTTCCAGACCAATCAGGAAAATAATCAGCGCGCCCGCTACGGCGAACGAAGCCACATCGACACCGAAGAGTTTGAGGATGCGTTCGCCGACGAAAAGAAATGAGATCATGAGCACGCCCGACACCACGGTTGCCTGCTCCGACTCAATCTTGCCGACTTTTTTGCGCAGATCAATAATCACGGGCAGGGAGCCAATGACATCGATAACCGAGAATAAAATAAGGGTAACCGAAGCGATTTCTTTCAGGTTGAACATAATCGTATGCTGTCATTCTACTTGCTTAGGCCCGAAACGACAAAAGGAATTGTTGTAAGGTTTCAATCTCGCCATCGGTAATGGCCGGAAAGTTGGCGATCCGAAACGTTGTCGTTTTCCAATCGCCGTAGCCGTTGCCGAGCATGATGCCCGCCTGTTGAGCCGCTTGCTTGACCGCTTTGATATCTGCTTCGGAGCCTTCAACGGCGATCACCGTATCGGAACGCTCCGCCGGATTGGTAACCAGCAATCGGAACGGTGATGCGGTCATTTCCTGCTCAAAAAAAGCGTACCAGGCCGCAGCTCGTTTTTTGGTGATAGCATCGACCTGTGCGATGGGCGGCACTTGCTGCAAAACCCGCATGAGCAGGTAAATACCGAGGCCGTTGGGCGTGTAAGGCGTCTGGAACTTGGAAAAATTTTCGTGGATAAACAGCAGGCTGTTGTAATGATCGTTTTCGCCGATTTCCTGTGCCCGCCGGAGCGCTGCCGGTGAATAGATCAGCACCGCCAGTCCGGCGGGTAGACCGAAGCATTTCTGAACCGACGCAAACCACACATCGGCCAGCGTCCAGTCGAATGAGATACCCGCCATCGACGAAACGGCATCGACCGCAATCAGGGCTGATCCTTCCGTGCCGGAAAAATCACGCCGAAACTGGGCGAGCGTTTCCATGCTGATCTGCGTACCGTTTGACGTTTCATTTTGTACCAGACACAACACATCAGCCTGATTAAGCGCGACGGGTGGCTTGATGCGGTACGCGTACTCCGCCCATTTTTTGCCGAAAGCACCGCCATAAGGATGCAGACTGGCCTGTTCCGTTAACGATTGCGCTACAATTTCCCAGCATTCCGTAGCAGATGATACAAACGCAATGTGGTAATCGGCGGGGATGGCGAGTTTTTCGTGCAGCAGTTGAACCGCATCCTGCACGATCGTCATGAAACCGGGGCTGCGGTGATTGAGACTAACAATGCCTTCGCGCACGGCATCGACCGCGTAGTCGGCTACCTGCGGGTACACTTTCGATGGTCCGGGATAAAACGTAATCATGGCCGTGAGCAGCTGTCAGCCAGCCGTTCGATTTAGTAGGTAGATAAAACGTTACTTGTTGTTGGCGGCAACCGGTTCGCTGATCAGATAGCGGACCGCCATTTCGTAGCCCTGGAGGCCCAGCCCAACGATAATACCTTTACATTTGGCCGACAAATAGCTGTGGTGCCGGAACGATTCGCGGGCGTGAACGTTGGAGATATGCACTTCGACGGCCGGAGCCGTAACGGCAGAAAGCGCGTCGGCGATGGCGATGGAGGTGTGCGTGTACGCCCCGGCGTTGATAACGATTCCGTCGATGTCGAAACCTAATTCGTGAATTTTATCGATCAGATCACCCTCGTGGTTCGATTGGAAATAACGAAGTTGCACATCAGGAAACAGGTCTTCCAGCGTTCTCAGGTAATCCAGAAACGAGCGGTTTCCGTAAATGCCCGGTTCTCGTTTTCCCAGCAGGTTCAGATTTGGACCGTTGATGATGAGGATCTGTTTCATAAAATAACCCGGATAGCAATGTCCGACAGTAGAGTAAACGAAGTATGTAAGCTTACCTGAACGTGAGCGTTCTGGCTCCCTGTATGTGGCAAAGTTATATAAACGCATTCAAGAACTACCTTAAACTCGAACGGTCGCTGTCGGAAAACTCCGTGGAGGCTTACCTGCACGATGCCGAAAAACTGTACGAATACATCCTGCTGACCGACCCAAGCCTATCGCCCATGCAGGTGACGGAGAAGCAGTTAATGAATTTTCTGAAATACCTGGGTGAACTGGGTTTGTCGGCGCATAGCCAGGCGCGGATGTTGTCGGGACTAAAATCGTTTTTCAAGTATTTATTGCTCGAAAACCTGATTCAGCACGATCCGACGCAATTGCTGGAAGCGCCGAAGCTGGGTCGGAAGCTGCCGGATACGCTTAGTTTCCCCGAAATCGAAGCGATGCTGTCCGTCATCGATTTGTCGACGCCCGGCGGAACCCGCGACCGGGCGATGCTCGAAGTGCTCTACAGTTCGGGCCTGCGCGTATCCGAACTGCTCAACTTACGGTTGACTAACTGCTACTTTGACGCTGGATTTATTCGGGTGCTGGGCAAAGGAGATAAGGTGAGACTGGTGCCCATTGGCCAAGATGCGATGCATTACACACGTATCTACGTGGACCACGTACGCTCGACACTGGCTGTTCAGAAAGGCGACGAGGATACTATTTTTCTTAATCTGCGCGGCAAGCAACTGTCCCGGATTTCGGTTTTTACGACGATAAAAAAATTAGCAGCAGAAGTAGGCGTCAAAAAAAACATCAGTCCCCATACGTTCCGGCACTCGTTTGCCACACACCTGATCGAAGGCGGTGCTGACCTGCGGGCGGTTCAGCAAATGTTAGGCCACGAGTCAATTACGACTACCGAAATCTACACCCACCTCGACCGTGATTATCTGCAACAGACACTCCGCGAGTTTCACCCGAGAGCGGGTCGCCGAAAAGGATGACCGACCAAACGAATAGCACGTTCAGTATCAGCATTATATTTCCCGGACAAAAAAAGTCCCCGCCGTCGAAACAACAGCGGGGAACCTCAATTCTACTAACCCAAAATTTACTGTAATATCATGCTTCGGTGAGCGATTTCTCGCCGACGAATTGTTGCTCCTGATTCTTAAAGAGCAGGTTGAACGAAGTCAGACTACCGTATATCTTCGTGATATACTGTTGAATGTTAATCTTTTCTTCATCGTCAAGCCTGCTGGCGTTGACCCGTTGTTCGAGTACACGAAGCCGGTCGCGTACCATGACGATCTTATGAAAGAACGCATCAATAGGCATTTCTTTCTGGACCAGATCCGTCCGTCCCGGCTTTAAAATTAGTTTGCCGCCTTTCCACTTGTCGCCTAGCGGAACAACCTCGGTGTGATCGGACCCTGCCTCCGTCGCCCAACGCTTCAGAACTCGGTTTAGCGCCTGCTCCACGTCGAATAAGCTAATGAGATCATCATCGGGCTCAATGGCTTCAATGACGGTTAAGGGCGTATCAAATTTGAGTACCTTCACACCCTGGTTCAAAAAGGTAATGGTATAACCGCTTGCTTTTAAATTAATGATGACGCCATCGCCAAACTCAGCGTGGCTAATCCGGGAACCGATTCCCAATAAAGTCGTCATGAAAGTTACGGTGTTTAAATATTGTAAAAATAATAAACAAAACCTATGCCAAAATAGACCAACGAAGTTTTAAATTGAGTTATTTGTTTCAATTAGTATGCCGAACGTTGACTATACTCCACTTAATACACAGAAACACCGGTTTAGCTTGCCGGAAGGACTTCACTACTTAAACTGCGCGACCCGGGCTCCGTTGAGTAAGCTGGCCGAGCAAGCCGGACACGATGCGATTAGCCGGGATACAAATCCGTTTGGTCTTCGGCCCGATGATTTTTTTAGCGGAGCCACTCGTGTTCGGTCCTTGTTCTCCGAATTGATCAACAATCCTGATCCGGACCGTATCGCTATTGTGCCATCGGTATCGTATGGCATGGCAATAGTGGCGCGTAACCTGCCTCAGAAGCCCGGTATTCGCGCCGGACAAACCATTGTTCTGGTCGAAAGCGAATTTCCGAGTGATGTATACGCCTGGGATCGTGTTAGCAAAGAGCTGAATCTGACGATCAAAACGGTGCCGATGCCCGACGAATTTCCGAAAGGGCCGACCTGGAATGAGCGACTGCTCGACGCAATCGGACCGGATACTGCACTGGTCATGGTGCCGCCCGTACACTGGATGTATGGTATTCGGTTCGATCTGGAAGCGGTGGGTAAACGAGCGCGGGAAGTCGGTGCGTGGTTTGCGATAGATGGTACGCAGGCTGTCGGAGCCTTACCGTTCGATCTGACAGCCGTTCAACCCGACGTTCTTGTCTGCGCGGGTTATAAATGGCTGATGGGACCGTATTCGCTGGGACTGGCGTACTTTGGCCCTGCTTTCGACGACGGAGTTCCGCTGGAAGAAGGGTGGATGAACCGACTGGATAGTAATCAGTTTCACCGTCTGATGGATTATCAGCCAGCGTATCGGCCAAAAGCGTATCGCTACAATGTCGGCGAACAATCTCACTTTATCCAGATGCCGATGTTGGAGGCTGCGTTGAGTCAGTTGGTTGACTGGCAGCCGGAGCGCATTCAGGCCTACACCAACGAACTAACCCAAGCTGCGTGGCCTGCGCTGGAGAAGCTTGGCTGCCATGTCGAACCCGTAAACGGCAGTCAGGGACGCAGTCACCACCTGGTTGGCCTCTGGTTACCCAAACATGCGGACCCGATGGCGGTTCAACAAGCTCTATTGGCCCAGAAAGTAGCTGTTTCGGCGCGGGCCCGTGCCCTACGTATCGCTCCGCACCTTTACAACACCCCGGCTGACGTTGATGCGTTGGTTGACGTATTGACGAATGTACTTTAAGAAACAGGAATCAGAAAGATTCCTGACTGTACACATAATGCACTACGACTGGCTCTTCGTAAAACTCCAACGGTAGATCATCCGGGTCGGCAAAAAACGTGAAACGCCGACCCGTGTGCTCGTCAATACGGATCGGTTCTGTTGCCACGCCTTGCTGGTTTAGGTGAGCAACGGCAGCGTCGAGGTCCTGAACGGCGAAAGCCAGATGTCGTAGACCAGCCGCTTCCGGTCGGGATGGGCGTTTGGGCGGATTCGGAAACGAGAATAGCTCAATGATGTACTGACCATTCAGTGCTAGATCCAGCTTATACGACTGGCGTTCTGCGCGGTGTACTTCGTTTACTATCGTCAGTCCTAAAATTTCGGTGTAGAATCGCTTTGACACCGTGTAATCCGAAGCGATGATGGCAATATGATGAACGGCGGTTAAGTGAAGCATAGGGCTAGCGGCTAAGTAGGGTATCGTCGTCTGTCACAGCCGTGTCGATTGCCGTGCCATCCCGTTGAATAGGCAAAGCGCGTTCAACTTCCCGGCGTTTGTTCCAGGGGGCGGTGGTCCGGCTGGCCATGTCGATGGCAAAAAAAATGACGATAGCCGTAAACGTAATAAAGACGATGATGAAGATGCGACGATTGCGGTTCACAGAGAACAGACGTTTTTAGGTGTACGAGCATACTGTCTCGCTTGCATACACCGTAAGTTACGAATCCTGCGGTAGTTGTTTAGGGGAAATCTCATAGGCAATGCTGCCTGTTCGCCCGGAAACCTCTGCCCAGGAAATACCGTCAAAGGTAACAGCTACAACGGCACCTTTGCTCATGGAGCCAACACTTTGATGCGTCAAAAATTCGGAAAAATACGATACGTCCGGGTTATGGCCTACGATCATCACGGATTGGGCGCTGGCAGGTAACGCGTTGACAGCAGCAAGGTATGCTTTAGGGCCCCCGTCAAACAACTCGTCGTCCAGTTGAATGTTGGCTGGGTCAAAACCCAGTTGTTCGGCGATAACTTTAGCGGTATCCTTGGCTCGGGAAGCGGTACTGCTAATAATAACGTTGGGATTTACGGCTTTGTCGTGCAAATAACGACCGATGCGGGCCGCTGCTACGATACCGTCGGGGGTCAACTCCCGACTGTGATCGGTCATTAAAATAGATCGGTCTTCGGCCTTGGCATGCCGAACGATGTAGAGTGTAAGTGGCATTAGGAAATACGTGTATGCGTAGAGCTATAACGGCAGCAAGCACGGAAAGTTAGTAAAGAGTGATAAACTCTGTCTACTGCCGAAGAAAAATTTAGTACCAAGCGCTAATAGAATAAAATCTGCTCGGGATGTTCGGGCGTAGTTGAATCCTATGGCTGATACCGACAGGCATCGATACAAAAAAGGCTGACTAATCTGTATTTGTGAACAGAAGCCGAATTATGCTTTAGCGCTAATTGCGAATTGGAAAAAGTGCCAGCTGACTGGAAAGATGACCGATAGCTTCTGCAATGGAAGTTCGATTACACTCAATGATGAGCGGGTAAGGATCGTCAAGTGGCATAGCCCACCAGGGCGGAGTCGCTTCGTAGGACAGTAAAAAACGAAAGCAGAATCGGTCCTTTTGCGGAGAGCATTCCGTTAGTTGAATGACCAGACAGGGTTCCGAAAAGCTAAGCTTATTGGGAACATCGCGACTGCCGAGGATATCGCTCAGCCAGCCAATCAAGTGCTTAACTTCCCAGGTGTGAAGAATAGGCGCGATGGTTTCCCAACGTCGGTTTTTATCAACCAGTTGCAGGCACGTTAGCAGCAGATTTTTGTCTTCCAGCGTGGGGCCACCTCGTGGGCTCTCGTAGTTGATGACTTCGAGATTAAAGGACGATTTAGACGTGTAAAACATGATCGGAACAGGGTGAAAAATAAAATCAGCAGACGTAACCGGGTACCTAAATAAATTAAGAGACCCAAAAACTTGTCAGAATCACTTTTCAATGACCGTTCCTAACAGCTTTTGCTAACCGAGCTATTGACTAACCAATAATAACTGATGTGATTATACGTCAAAGATCAATAAACAAATTGATATTCAGCGGTTTTATTTAATAAATAATAATTGCGGTAAACATTTGTGTAAGAGTTGCGCCAAAGACTTATACAAAATGGGGTATTTGATCATAAATGTGTTTCAGAACCTGTATACGCACAAAGATGCGTTTTGTTGAACGAACCTTCACATTGCGATTAAAGTGGGCGATTTCGAAGGACAATCCGTATTTTTGCAGACCGAACACTATCCGGTTGCCGTTTCAGCATGAGTTATTTACCCATTCAGCACGTATTAAAAACATTACCCGTTGGTACTGAAGTGACCATCAAGGGTTGGGTCCGCACCAAGCGGGAAAGTAAAAACGCGGTATTTATTGCCCTTAACGATGGGTCAACCATCCATACGATTCAGGCCGTTGCTGAGACCGGTCAGCTTCCTGAGGACACTCTGAAACTGATCACGACCGGAGCCTGCTTGGCTGTCACCGGATTGCTGGTTGAGTCGCAGGGAGCCGGGCAGGCTGTAGAAGTCAAAATAGCTTCTATCCAGATTTACGGTCCGGCTGACCCCGATAAATACCCGTTGCAGCCTAAGCGTCACTCGCTGGAATTTTTGCGCGAGATCGCTCACCTGCGGCCACGGACGAATACATTCAGCGCTGTTTTGCGTATCCGTCACGCGCTGGCCTTTGCGGTACACAAGTACTTCAACGATAACGGATTTTATTACCTCAACACACCGATCATCACCGCATCCGATGCGGAAGGAGCGGGCGAAATGTTTCGCGTGACGACGCTTGACGCCATCAAACCACCACTCAACGAAGAAGGCAAGGTTGATTACAGCCAGGACTTTTTTGGTCGTGAAACCAACCTGACCGTTTCGGGGCAGCTGGAAGGCGAGCTGGGCGCTATGGCGTTAGGTAAAATCTACACCTTCGGACCGACATTTCGCGCGGAAAACTCGAATACGACCCGCCACCTGGCTGAGTTCTGGATGATTGAGCCGGAGATGGCTTTCTTCGAGCTGGAAGATAACATGAACCTGGCCGAGGATTTTGTCAAGACGGTAATCCGGTACGCCCTGCAAAACTGCGCTGACGATCTGGCGTTTCTCGATAACCGGCTCAAGGAAGAAGAGAAAACCAAGAAGAAAGAAGAGCAGAGCGACATGGGCCTGCTGGATAAACTTCAGTTCGTTATCAGCAACGAGTTTGTCCGGCTGACGTACACCGATGCTATTGATATTCTGGTCAACTCGAAACCCGCCAAGAAAGGGCAATTTCAGTACGAGGTTAGCTGGGGTGTCGATTTACAGTCGGAGCACGAGCGGTACCTGGTCGAGAAGCATTTCAAAAAGCCGGTTATCCTGACGAACTATCCCCGTGAGATCAAGGCGTTTTACATGAAACAGGACGAGGAGTCGAACGCGGCTCCGGGGCCAACCGTTCGGGCGATGGACGTTTTATTTCCCGGAATTGGCGAGATCATCGGTGGTTCGCAGCGTGAAGATAACTACGACAAGCTCGTTGCCCGGATGCAGGAAGTAGGCATCGAGCCCGAAGCGTTGTGGTGGTATCTGGATACGCGCCGGTTTGGTTCGGCTCCCCACGCTGGCTTTGGCCTCGGTTTCGAGCGGCTGGTTCTGTTCGTAACCGGCATGGGTAACATTCGTGATGTAATACCGTTCCCCCGCGCGCCCAAAACAGCCGAATTTTAGTCATTCTTTGTTATTTGTAGTCGTTGATTGTCATTCATCGAACAGTACAGTCAATGACTACAAATGCACAGTGATGACGTCATAGGATAATGTATGCTGGCTCTCCCCATTTTTCTCGCTGTTGCTTCCGGCTTTGTGGTGGTCGGCGTTTACACCGAACGTAAGATTTCGGCCTTTATGCAGGACCGACTTGGCCCGATGGAGACGGGTAAGTGGGGATTGCTACAGCTGTTTGCCGATTTGTTGAAACTGCTTCAGAAAGAAGACATTGTTCCGGCAGCGGCAGATCGGCGGTTGTTCCTGCTTGCTCCGGCGGTAATTTTTGCTTCGGTCTTTGCGGGCTTTGCCGTACTGCCGCTCACCCCCGATTTGCAGGGTTCTGGTGCCGTTGTTGGCGTGTTTTACCTGATGGCGATTGTTTCCTTCGACGTGATCGGCATCCTGATGGCCGGGTGGGGGTCCAACAACAAATATTCGCTGTTCGGGGCTATGCGCTCAGTAGCTCAGATTATATCGTACGAAATTCCGCTGGGGCTAACGATCCTCAGCGCCGTGATGATCTGTCAGACGCTTAACTTACAGGAGATCAGTTTTCAGCAAGGCATTTTTTCGTCTGAAACAAACTATCTCTTTGGCCTCAAGCCCCTGGGCGTCGATGTAACAAACTGGGGAGGAATCTTTACCTGGAACATCGTTCGCAACCCGTTTCTACTGGTCGCTTACGTCGTGTTTTTTATCTGTACCCTGGCTGAATCGAATCGGGCGCCGTTCGATTTGCCGGAAGGTGAATCGGAAATCGTAGGTGGTTTTCATACCGAGTATTCAGGAATGCGGTTTGCCTTACTTTACCTGTCCGAATACGCCATGATGCTGCTGGTGTCGTTTTTGGGCGCTGTCCTGTTTCTGGGTAGCTGGAATACTCCGTTGCCCAACATAGGACCGGTTCGGCTGGCCGACTGGACTAGTGGCGCTCCCGGCACGATCTGGGGTAATGTAACCGCTGTTTTCTGGTTACTGTCAAAGGTGTTTCTAGCGGTGCTGCTGCAAATGTGGGTACGTTGGACATTTCCGCGTGTTCGCGTCGATCAAATGATGTTTTTGTGCTGGAAAGTCCTGACGCCAATCGGCCTGATACTGTTACTGATTTCAGGGATCTGGCGGCTTTTGATGGTCTAGACGATTTCGAGTTAATTGAGTTAAGGACTGCCGAAGATTACCGATCAATTCAAGCAGGATTTGTCTGGCGAAATGGCCTAATACACATAAGATACCGCTTTAGTAACTGAACCCTCGATAAATCAGTTAACCTATAATCTGAAATGAATACTACAAGGCGCGTTTGTCGCTTCGCGCCCCTTTACGGCAAGAATGTCTATACTTTCACCTAATCCAACCGGCGATCTAGTCTGGCAGGCAGCCTGGAAATCACCCATATTTCGCCGAAAGTTTTTCATTGGAATGAGCTGCGTCACTGTATTGCTGCTGGCATTCCCTTACTTCTTTCAGACAATCGAGAAGCACACGGGCCCCGTTTTACACGACTGGGTGCTTAACCAGCTTCCGCCCAATGATGTCTCGCTGTGGATCTTTCTGATCATCTGGGCAACCGCGTTGCTGTTGCTGATCCGGGCACGGTTTAGTCCGGCTGTGTTTATGATGTATGTGTATGGCTATCTTATCATTAGCCTGTCCAGAATGATAAGCATTACGCTTGTTCCGCTCGACCCGCCGGTGGGCCTGATCCCGCTTATCGACCCGCTGAGCAATGCGTTTTACGGCAAGACATACATCACCAAAGATCTGTTTTATTCCGGGCACACGTCCAGTATTTTTCTGATGTTTTTGTGCCTGCGCCGAAAGTGGGACCGGTTGTTTGCGTTGATTGGTTCCCTGATTGTGGGTACCTTATTGCTGGTGCAGCATGTGCATTATACAATTGACGTACTGGGCGCTTTTGTCTTTACGTATCCGCTCTACAGAGTAGGCAAATGGATGGCCTTGAGCGGCTGGAACAATGTCGAGCATCCCGTTGATCAGAAAGCTTCGCCCAGTTGAAAATAAAGGCCGTGAGACGTGCTTTCGCCAAACCCCCAACCGTAGTCAACCCGTAGGTTGAGCCGCTCTTTACGGTTCAAGGCTACGCGCAGACCACCTCCGTACGAATACTTAAGCTCCTGCAAGTTCAGATCGCGCAGGTGATCGCCGACGTTGCCGAGACCAAGGAAGCCTACGGCGCCAATTCGGCCTACAATCGGTACGCGGTATTCCGCCTGTAGAACAAGTTGATTTTTGCTCCGAAAGCGACCGTCGTAAAAACCCCGCATGCTGTTCGAGCCGCCAAAGCTGGCCAGACTGCGGAGCGGAACATTGCCCGCGTTGAATTGCGCGTACGCCTGCACGGCCAGTACCTGTTGGCGATACAGCCGCACAAACCGGCGCAGATCGACGGCGTAAGCCGTATACCGAAATTGTGAACCAAACCAGGGTGAAAAGTGGTTGAAGAAGACCTGCATCAGCGAGCCCTGATCCGGCGCGAAGGCATTGTTGCGCGTGTCGTACGTTAGGCTGAGACCAGCCCCGGAAATGTAATACGGATCGCGACCGACCACGTCCAACTGATCGAACAACCCACCGGGCTGATGATCAACGGCCAGCAGGCGCTGATACTCGTAAAGGATACCACCAAAGAAACGTTCTTTCAGCTTTCGTTGCAGGTGCAGGTAAACGTAGTACTGGCGGAAAGTGTAAGCCTCTTCGTTCTGATCGGGTGCTACTTTTCCTAATCCCCAGAACTTATCGGGAAAGTAACTGTAAGACAATTGGTGATTGAGGATGTACCGCTCACCGGGAAAATAAGTTGTTCCGTTAACAGCCGTGATAAATTGTTTTCGCAGTGAGTATAAAACCAGCGCCTGCGTGTTAGAGGTTCGGGCGACGGTGTCGAGCCGATTGAAGCGAAACGTAAATGATCCGGCTATACCAACGGACCAATTTGTTTCGATTGACCGGGCCACTAATGGTAAAATTAGGGTATGGCGGGTTTCTGCGTCTTTTGCCTTTAGTGCTTGAACCGGTAAAGAAAGGCTGTCAGTTTGAGCAAATAGAATACCTGAATGAACAGACAACATGCTGACTAACAGCAGTATGGGTATTCTAGTAGTAAATGCAGGCACGGGTAATGAACGAACCGTTAATTAAAGTCAGATTAATTAAATGCCGGCAAAGTAATCGGAAAATTGTAAATTTAGTAGATTTGGGCTTTAATAAACCATTAAGGTTGTGTCTGTCTGACAGCGCGTGACCACCGGTTGGAACCTAAAACGGAGACTCCGAGTTTGTAAACCACCGATATGAGCAAAATCGATTTACCGCCCTTTACGCTGGGCGAAACCATTACCCCAGAACAACGTCAGTTTTTTAATAAGCATGGCGTGATCGTTTTTCGTAATTTCATTCATCCTGAAACGGTCAAATTATTCATCAGTGAAGTTGAACGCATCGAGAAGGAGTGGCTGGCCGAAGGCCGTGACAAAGTCAACGGAGTACCGTTGAAATTTGGTCAGGATGAAGCCGGTAACTCGATGATTCAGCGGATGTGCTTCCTCTCGCAGCACAGCACCGCGCTTCACGAATTTTTGCAGGACCCGCGTCTGCAAGCCGTCGTGGATCTGTTGCAGCCTTACGAGGGCCGCATTGCCGAAATTGAAAAAGACGGCCTTATCCTCAATCACTACGTTCGTACGCCGAACAGTAAGTTCTCGCAAATGGGTTGGCATACCGATAGCCCCCGCGACATCTTCTTGGGTCAGCGGATCATGCCGATGCTGAACGTAGGGATTCACCTGAACGCTACACCTTACGAAAATGGTGGGTTACGCGTTATTCCAGGTACGCACAAGCAGGGCATTCTTAAAATGCTCTTCCGCAAAAAGTACTTCGTGGACAACGAACCGGACAAGCAGGAAATCGGCTTCGACATAAACGCTGGTGATCTGAGCGTTCATGATGGCCGTCTCTGGCACCGGGCGCAGCAGTCACCCCACGTTGGTGAAGCGAGTCGTCGTCGTGTTATGTACGTACCGGTTGTGACGGGCAAATACATGCCTAAAAATGAGCACAGCAAAACGCCATTTTACCACCGGTTTATCTCCAAAGTAAATATTTAAGTCTTTAACGGTCTGGTGTAGCGATTGTTAGTCTCCAGTTTTTAGTTGCTCCTAGCGGCAACTTGCGCTAAAACTGAAGACTAAGACTCCCTCACCGGACCGTTAATCGTTAAAGACGGATTTATGGCTTACGCCCTCATTACGGGAGCCAGTAAAGGCATTGGTCTGGCGATTGCCGAAGAACTGGCTCGTCGTAAATATGATCTGCTACTGGTTGCCCGTTCGAAATCGCTCTTGCAGGATATTGCGCAGCGGCTGGCAACGTCCCACCGGATTAAGACTGATTTTTTTGCCGCTGATCTGGCCCAAGCCGGAGCCGCTCAACAAGTATTCGACTGGTGCCAGACGAAGAATTACCCAGTTCGGTTTCTGGTCAACAATGCGGGCTACGGATTAAGCGGACCGTTTGAGAAACACGCGCTGGCTGAGCATATCGACATGATGCAAGTGAACATGACGACGCTCGTGGAGTTGACCTACCTGTTTCTGCCGCAACTTCGTCAGCAGTCCAAAGCCTATATTCTGAATATCGGTAGTTCAGCTGCTTATCAGGCAATCCCCAAACTGAGTTTGTACTCCGCTTCCAAAGCGTTTGTCCTTCAGTTTAGCCGCGGACTTCGGCAGGAACTGAAATCCTCGTCGGTTTCGGTAACCTGCGTTTGCCCTGGTTCTACCGACACCGGTTTTGTTGACCGTGCGCAAATCGGAGACAAAGGCCGGAAAGCCGCACAACGGGTTAACATGACGCCCGAAGAGGTAGCGCTTCAGGCCGTGGACGCTACACTAGCCGGTAAGGCCGAAGTGGTTACGGGGGTACTCAACCAGCTTGGTAAACTGATGGCCTGGTTGTTGCCGAAAGGTATTGTCGAGAAAACCGCCGGAAGCATCTACGACTAAAGAATAAAGCCAGTTTTACAGATCGTTACGTAAATGGGCTAACCAATTGAACGATCATCACGAAGCGGAAGCTGTAACGGTCCTGTTGCAGTTTCCGCTTCCGGCTTTTTGCCCAATGGCACTTTATTTGCGTTACAACAGTTATAAAAATACAACTTTCATTCAGACGTTGGCCGTTGGAAGCGGGGCTGTCGGTTCAGCCAAAACAGCTTACCTTCAAACATCCGGCATTCGACGTCCAGCCAATACATGCAATTTTCCGATTTAAATTTAATTGACCCCATCCTGAAGGCGCTCGCCGAAGAAGGATACTCGAATCCAACGCCTATTCAGCAGCAAGCTATTCCTGTTTTACTGAGTCGCCGGGATTTATTGGGATGTGCTCAGACCGGTACGGGTAAAACGGCCGCTTTTGCGATTCCTATCTTACAACTGCTTAACGAAGAACGAAGTAAGAACCCGACGGGACCCCGGCGGATCAAAACGCTTGTGCTGACACCCACGCGTGAGCTAGCCATTCAGATTGACGAGAGCTTTGCTGCCTACGGGCGTTACCTGAATCTGCGGCATACGGTTATCTTCGGGGGCGTCTCACAACATAGTCAGGTCAACACGATTCGAAATGGCATCGATGTACTAGTCGCAACGCCCGGCCGACTCCTTGATTTGATGAATCAAGGCATTATATCGCTGCGGGATGTTCAGTTTTTCGTGCTCGACGAAGCCGACCGGATGCTGGATATGGGCTTTATCCACGATGTGAAAAAAGTCATCGCTCGTTTACCGGAGCGTCGGCAGTCGCTGTTTTTTTCGGCAACGATGCCACCCGATGTGGCTAAATTAGCCGATACCATTCTGAACAAACCGGCTAAAGTTGAAGTGACGCCTGTTTCGTCAACGGCGGATACGATTCAGCAGGCCGTTTACTTCGTGGGACGGGAAAATAAGCGCAAGCTACTGGTTCATGTGCTCAACGATAACCGGATTGCTTCAGCGCTTGTGTTTGCCCGTACCAAGCACGGAGCCGACAAAGTAGCCAAAGACTTGCTCAAGGCTGGTATTCAGGCCGAAGCCATTCACGGCAACAAGTCACAAAACGCTCGTCAGCGCGCCCTGACAAATTTCAAAAGTCGTCAGACACGCGTGCTGGTGGCTACCGATATTGCGGCTCGTGGTATCGATGTAGACGAACTATCGCACGTTATTAATTACGAACTTCCGAATATTCCCGAAACGTACGTCCATCGCATTGGTCGGACGGGCCGCGCGGGAAATGATGGCATTGCGCTGTCGTTCTGCGATGAAGAGGAAACGGACTTTTTGAAAGATATTCATAAGCTGATCGGTAAGCGCGTACCGGTTGTGGAAGATCATCCGTACGTGCTCGACGTAGCAACGGCGGCTGTTACGCCCGCCCAGCCCCGGCAAGCACAAGGCCGAAACGGGAATGCCAATCGAGGAGGTGGTGGCGGTAAGAGCCGCCCGAACGGTCCATCGAACAACAACTCGTTCCGGCGGGGGAGGAGCGATACCAAGAGCGCTCCGAACACGGGTGGCAGAAGCGGCAACAACCGTCGGTTTGGGAACTCCCGCTCTGAGCAAAACTAATCGATTACAAGCAAGCTACCTGTTGACTAGCGACTCGTTATGGGTCGCTAGTTTTGTTTTTAGACTAGGTAAGTATACTCGTTGGTCTAAGTAGAGTAGTTGGCTAAGACAACGGCGGAGAGCCACAGTATCAGCCTGAATCAGCAATCGATGTATACCTTTTTTAGGTATAAATACTACATAAACAAGAATAATTGGACACCCTATCTGTAATTAATCTAAATAAACTACTTTTGGGCTCTTGCAGAATACCACCAATCATTCTAATTAATGAAAATCTCGTTTACTTGTTTACTTATCCTAAGCAGTTGTCTGTGTTTTGCGCAGACAGGACTGATAAAAGGCCGGGTTTCTAATGAAAGCGGTGACCCTGTTGAAGCAATTAACATCATTTTAAAAGGTACAGGCAAAGGAACAATTACATCCGCATCCGGTGAATTTACGTTTTCAGGTTTATCCGCAGGATCGTACCAACTCGTCGCGACCGGCGTTGGCTACCAAACGCTTGGCCGTACAATATCGCTGGCAGAGCAGCAAACCGTAACGCTAAACCTAACCGTTCAGGAAGCTATGCAGGAGTTGCAAACCGTTGAAATCGTGGGCCGTCGCGAAACGACGTACAAGAACGACATCTCATTTATTGCCAGCAAAACGGCTACTCCGTTAAAAGACGTACCGCAGGCCGTGAGTTACGTCACCAAGGAAGTGCTACGCGATCAGGGCGCTTTCACTATGGGCGATGCCGTGAAAAATATGAGCGGTGTGAACCAGTTTACGTTCTACGACGACCTGACGATTCGTGGTTTTCGCATGAACGGCGGTAGCACTACCCAACTCTTTAACGGACTCCGCACCTTTTCGGGGTTCTGGAAACAGCCACCCGTCAACTACCTGGAGCGCGTCGAAGTAGTCAAAGGCGCTGCTTCGGCCCTGTACGGCAATTCGTCGCCGGGGGGGACGATCAACCGGGTCACGAAAAAACCGCTGACGACTCCGCAGAAATCGCTTCTGTTCACGACGGGCAGCTTCAACACCATGCGTGTGCTGGCCGACTTCACCGGCCCGATGAACGAAAGCAAAACGCTCTTGTACCGCCTGAATCTGGGTTACGTGAACGCGCAGTCATTCCGAAATCTTCAGTTCGACAAAAACATCATTATTGCGCCCTCGGTGTCATTCCTGCCGACCACCAAAACCCGCATCAACTTTGACCTGGTTTACAACAAGTCGAACAGCCGACTTGACCGGGGGCAATCGGTAAAAGGAAACGATTTGTATTCCAGCTCAACGGCTACGTCGCTCAACGCCGTCAACGATTACCTGAACGAAGAAACCTATCTGATCACGACCTCGCTGAACCATCAATTTAGTGCCAATACGTCGTTCAACATGGCTTATCTTCGTACGGGCTACACGGAAGATTTGCTGGAACACCGGAGCAGCAACGTCAACGCCATCGATTCGGCGGGGAAAGCCATTGACAACCTGGTAGCCCGGCAGGTTTTTGTGCGGCAGACCAAATCGTTCATGGATAATGTCTCGCTGTTCCTGAACCATAACTTCCGCACGGGTCGGGCGGAGCATAAATTTGTTGTTGGCTATGATTATATCCAGTCGACAACGCCTAAAGGGTCAGGGCAGCAAACCGCCAACGGGTATTTGCTGAAGGCCGGTGGAGCCGCAGCGTACAATGCAAAACGTCCGGACCTGTATCAGTTTTACAACTATACGGCCAACGGCGTTATGCGGAGCATTCCGAAACCAAACGTATCGCATTACGACCTGACGCTCCAGAATAACCAACTGGAAGATCCTACCAAGTACATCTACAATGTCACGACCAATGCGTCAACTACGCCCGTTTTCTACTCCTTGCATGGTATTTATTTGCAGGAACAGGTAAAGATTGATCGGTTGCAAATTCTGCTCGGTCTTCGCTATGACACGTACATTGACAAAAAAGGCTATACCACCAGCACCGAAAGCAATGTTACGCAGCACGCCTTTTTACCACGGATCGGGGCGGTATACAGCGTAACGAAAAACGTAAATCTGTACGGAACCTACACGACTGGTTATAACCCGCAGGATGCTACGGTGCAAAGCGATCCGTTGTCGGGCGGTCCGTTTGACCCGATCCGAAGCACGTTGAAGGAAGTTGGGTTAAAAAGCGAATGGCTGGACGGACGACTAACCGCTAACCTGTCCGTATACGACATAACTCAAACGAATACGCTTTATTCGGCCAATGCCGCCGATAACCCAAACCTGATGATCCAGATCGGACAGGAGCGGGCAAAAGGGGTAGAGGTTGACGTAACGGGCAATATCCTTCCCAACTGGAGTCTGATCGCTACCTACAGTCGCAATGACGCCAAGATTACGGATGCAGGCTCGCGAGCGGCCGATCAGGTTCTGGTAAATATGCAGAAACCGAATGCGCCCAAAGAGCAAGGCAGCTTATGGACCAAATACACGTTCGTGTCGGCTGGGCTGAACGGATTGGGTATTGGTTTGGGCGGTAATTTTGTGACAGAACGTAACCTGTCGCTGAACAATACACAGACCATTCCGGGCTATACGCTTCTGAACGCGGCTGTTTATTACAAGATCGATAAGTTTCAGTTTCAGGTGAATCTAAATAATCTGGCTAATAAGACCTACTGGGTGGGTGGATACGACTATTTGCGGTTGTTTCCGGGTACACCCCGTAACTTTATGGCTACTGTTTCCTATACATTCTAGTGGCTTAAAAACAGATCAACTCTATAGCTGGTGACGGTGAGAACAACAGGGAAAAACATCGCAGCAAAACTACATTTATGGCTGGGGCTTGGCTCCGGCCTTGTGGTTTTTATCGTGGCGCTTACGGGGTCGCTACTCGTTTTCGAAAAGGAGCTGGAGCCAATCATCGATGCCCGGTTTCATACCATCGTGCCACCCGATAATGCGCAACGGGTACCCCTCGACGAGTTGGTGACAACGGCAACCACCCAGTTTCCCGGCAAAAAATTAAGTCGCGTTATCATCGAGCCGCACCCCGACCGTACGGTTGTAGTTGAACTTCAGCAGAGTAAAAAAGCAAAAGATATACTGGCTGTCGCCCTTGATCCGTATACGGGTAAAGTCGTGGAGGCAAGGCAGGAGCAGGACGCCTTTTTTTCGGTTGTGCTGCGGCTGCACCGGTACCTCTGTTTGGGTGACACGGGAAAGATCATCACCGGTATTTCGTGCGTTTCGTTCCTGATCATTATGATTAGCGGCTTAGTGCTCTGGTGGCCGAATCGCAAAAACGCGAAACAGCGCTTTACGGTAAAATGGGGTGCTTCGTTCAAACGGCTCAATTGGGATTTGCACGCCATTTTCGGTTTCTACGTACTCCCGTTTGTTTTTCTGATCGCGTCGACGGGGTTGATCTGGAGTTACAAATGGGTCAACAACCTGCTTTTCTACGCCTTTGACGGTAAACCGCAGACTAAGCGGGAAGCCCCCGCAAATCAGTCGTCAGTCTCGTTGAAAAGTGCGGATCTTCTGGAGGAAATGTACGCAGAAACGAATAGACTTTTACCCCATTCCGGAGCTATTACGTTCGCGTTTCCGGAAACCGATAGTCTGGCCGTAACGGTATCAAAACGGAATGAAGAAGCAGCCATCGATAATATTGTTGACTTCCTGTATTTTGACAATGCAACCGGCGATCTGATCAAAAAACGGTTGTACGACGGCGAAACCCGAGGCTTTAAAGCGCGTCGGATTATTTTCCCGATTCACACGGGCAGTATGCTTGGCTGGCCTACCAAGATCATTGCGCTCATTGTGGCGCTGATAACCGCCAGTTTACCCATCACGGGCTTTCTTATCTGGTGGGGACGGGGCAGGAAAAAGAGTGGGGTTGTCAGGCAACGAAGCGTCGAAAAAACCTTACCTAGACAACCGCAGCACAATCGTTCGGTTGTCGTAGCCGCATCGAACAAGCTGAGCGAAGGCTAAGCAAGGAAAACGACGGTTTGATCGTATGTGGTAAGTTTGAGTTTTCGCGTAGATTTGTCTAACTACTCCTAAGCTCAAATGAAACGACTGCTTTTGCCCCTTGGAGCGCTGGCCGCGCTTACGTTCGGCTGGTCTCATTTTACGCAGAACCTAACCGACGATAAACCCAACGACAACACAAACTGGAGCGAATACCTGGGCGGTCTCGACCGAAATCATTACTCAGCCTTAAGCCAGATCACGCCTGATAACGTTACCAATTTAAAAGTAGCCTGGACCTACGCCACGCCCGACAGTGGACAGATTCAAACGAATCCGATTATTGTTGACGGCGTATTGTACGGTGTGTCGCCTACCGTGAAAGTCTTTGCGCTCGACGCTAAAACCGGCAAAGAGATCTGGACCGCCGGCGATCCGCTCAAGGCGTGGTACAGCACGTGTCGCGGGGTGACGTACTGGCAGTCCGAAGGTCCCGGTGAGCCAGACAAACGAATTCTTTATACGGTCGGGCCGTTGCTGTACGCCCTGGATGTCCGAACGGGTAAGCCAATCCCCAGCTTTGGCGAAAACGGTCATGCCGACCTTCACGATGGGTTAGGGCAGGCGGCCAAAGACAAATTTATCATCTCCAATACACCCGGTACCATTTTCGGCGACTTGATCGTGATGCCCGTTCGGGTGGCGGAAGAAGTTGGTGGAGCGCCGGGCTACATTCGGGCGTTCAATGTGCGTACGGGCAAGCTGGCCTGGACATTCCGTACGATTCCGTACCCCAACGAATACGGCTATAACACCTGGCCGAAGGAAGCGTACCGAAACCCCGATATTGGCGCGGCCAACAACTGGTCGGGCATGGCCGTCGATCGTCGCCGGGGAATTATCTATGTACCGACCGGATCGCCTTCCTACGATTTTTACGGGGGTAACCGGCATGGTCAGAACCTCTTTGCCAACTGCCTGTTAGCCCTCGACGCCAAAACCGGTAAGCGACTCTGGCATTTTCAGGCAGTGCACCATGACCTTTGGGACCGTGATTTTCCGGCTCCGCCCAATCTGGTGACCGTAACCCAGAACGGTAAAAAAATCGACGCTGTGGCGCAGGTTACCAAATCGGGTTTCGTTTTTGTGTTTGACCGCGTGACGGGAAAACCACTCTTCCCAATCAAAGAGGTACCCGTTCCGAAGTCCGATATTCCCGGTGAAATGACCTGGCCCACGCAACCGGTTCCGCAGAAGCCAGCGCCGTTTGCGCGGCAGAGCATGACCGAGGCCGACATCAACCCGCATTCGGGTGATCGCGATTCGCTGAAAGCCGTTCTTCGGTCGGTTGGTAAGCGGTTCTACGAGCCGATCAGCAAACAGGGCAGTCTGATGTTTCCCGGCACCGATGGCGGAGCTGAGTGGGGGGGCGCTGCTGCTGACCCCGACGGTATTCTGTACGTGAATGCCAATGATGTTCCGTGGATTTTCAAGATGATCGACGCGCCGAAAGCGGATGAGTTGGCGCATCTCAGCCCCGGACAGCGCGTTTACACCCAAAATTGCATTAGCTGTCACGGTCCCGAACGCAAAGGCAATGCGCGAAGTGGCTATCCATCGCTGGTGGATATTGGACAGCGACGCGACCGGCCGTATGTGATGCAGATTGTCAGCAACGGGAAAGGAATGATGCCTGGTTTTACCGCTTTGTCAGCCGACGATAAACAGGCGCTGATCGCGTTTCTGTTCGGAGAAGAAAAACAGGAAGTGGGTAGTGCCGCTACCATGGCGAAAATAAAGGAGCCTTACCTGCCGTATAAAGTAACCGGATACAACAAGTTTCAGGACAGTCGGGGCTATCCGGCCATTGCGCCACCCTGGGGTACGCTCAACGCGATAAACCTGAATACGGGCGAATACCTGTGGAAGATACCCTTGGGTGAAGATAAAGCATTGAAGGCAAAAGGCATTCGAAATACGGGTACGGAGAACTACGGTGGCCCGGTCATAACGGCCAGTGGCTTGTTATTTATTGCCGCGACGAAAGACGAAAAATTCCGGGCGTTTGACAAGAAAACGGGTAAGCTACTTTGGGAAACCGATTTGCCCGCTGCCGGATTTGCCACGCCCGCAACCTATCAGGTAAATGGCAAGCAATACGTTGTCATTGCCTGTGGTGGTGCCAAGCTGGGGGCCAAAAAAGGAAATCAGTACGTAGCGTTCGCGCTTCCTTAGTACCAGCGAAGGTCGGTCACCAAACGGCGAAAGGTGTGGTGACCGGCCTAGTTGTGAGTATCATCGTGTTTTGTATCCGTATGCGTGCTTTCCATGTGGAAAAGCGCGTGTATGAACTAGTCATCATTAAAAAAATAGCCTCATGCGTTATCGGCTGATTACTACTTTTTTGTCCCTACTTACCGGGCTAACAACCTTTGCGCAGTCCGAAGAGCCGATTCATTACAAGATCACGGTACCAGCAGAGGTTGACCTAACCCTCGACGGAACGTTGACACTTCCGGCCAACCTGACCAAACCCGTACCTGTCGTGCTGATCATTGCGGGGTCGGGTTCTACGGACCGGGATGGCAATAGCCCCGCGCCCATTGCAACCTTTGGAACGCTCAAGGCCGGTACGTACCGAATGCTGGCCGATAGTTTGGTCCGTCAGGGAATCGCCGTGGCTCGCTACGATAAACGGGGTTCGGGGGCTAATATCGCTGCGACTATGAAGGTGCTGAAGCCGCAGGACCACCGCTTCGACTACTACATCAGTGATGCCGTCGGCTTTATTCGTCAGCTACAGGCCGACAAACGGTTTTCGAAAGTCATGGTTGCTGGTCATAGCGAAGGCTCGTTGGTGGGGATGTTAGCGACTATTGAGACAAAGGCCAGCGGCTTTATCTCCCTGGCGGGGGCGGGCCGGAATATTGCCGATGTGTTGAAAGTACAGTTTAAGGGTTTGCCGGAAGAACAGCGACAACTGGTCTACCAGGATCTGGATTCGCTCCGGTCGGGACAAACAGTTCATAAACCGGCTCTGGTTGCGCTGATGGTTTTACATCCTTTGTTGCAGCCTGCCATGATTTCGTGGATGAAGTACGATCCGGCCAACGAACTAAAACGGATCAAAGGACCCGTATTGATTATTAACGGGAAACAGGATATCCAGGTGGCTGCGAGCGAAGCGGAGACGCTAAAAGCGGCCCGGCCTGACGCTCGTTTGCTGCTGTTCGATCAGATGAACCACGTGCTTAAGAACGCACCAACGGATACCACCGAAAATTTTAAGACGTACACCGATCCGACCTTGCCCCTGACGGCGGGTCTGGCAACGGCCATCGCTCAGTTTGTGAAGCGGTAGGATGCACACTTGTTCAAGAGTTTGCCGTCGATTCGCTAATTGGCGGAGTAATGCTGCAAGTAAGCAATCAGGCGCTCGAAATTCAGCTGCTCGTAAGGATTTTGGGTCTGCCGGGTGAACAAATGCCGGTAGCTGTCAATCAGACCATCGAAGTACGGATTGTGATTGAGTCGGGCGGCAATCAACCCCTTGTAGCAACGGTGTACCTGATTGTACACATACTGGCAGGGCTGATTGGGGTGTTCGTTCAGTAGCCGGTCAAGGGAGGGAAGGGTACAGGCGCTTTCCAGAAAGGAAAATCCCTGCGTATCGAAAAACTGCTCGATCTGCTCGCAGATATGAGCAAGCTCTTCGTCGGAATTAATCTTGTAACGGAAATACTGAAAGCCGTTGAACTTACCAATCGAACTGATCAGCGTATTGGCGTCGGGACGACCATCGGGCGAGGTATTCAGAAATTGCTGGGCGATCTGCTCGATCTGGTCGTTGCGGCACCCAAAGTTCACGTCCAGCACCGTTTCTTCGCCATAAAACGAGGGGGACAGAATAACGTTCAAAAACCCAATTGCTACGTTACGGCGGTACTGTTTCTTTTCGGGCAACAGCGTATAGCCATGCTCCGCAAAAAACGGGGTCAAGTGCTGATACAGGTTCGTTTCAAACGGAGTGGCAGTCATTCGTACGTGTCCATGCTGAAAAAATAATGGTAGCCAGTAGCGGCATAACAGCCTAAAAGCAAATTAGTTTATTAATTTTCGGCTAAAGGATAGGGCGTAAGAAAGGCCATTGATCGAACCAAATCAGGCGTCGTTGCGTTATACAGCTACACGCCCGCATTGGGGGTCAATTGGGGACGACCGGAATTGACAGCTTGCTGAGGTCGCGTGTAAGCATGCCGGGAGTTGTCGATAGTTCCCGACCCGAACAAATCGTCAAAACAATAACTGGCGAGTATAACTACGCCATGGCTGCCTAATCCGGAGGATTAAGCAATAGCCATTGTCTCCCCGGCCTACGTGCTGCTGGCTGGATCAGGAGGCATCGACTCGCAGCGCTGGCTCGGTTTATGGTGTTAACGGCCGAGTAAGAAACAAGCACATACGGATGAGGCTTGGTTCGGTACACACCGGGCCGATTCCCGACAATCCTAAGGGTACCTAAGCATGTAGAAAGCACGACGGGTTCCTTGACTGGACGAGAGTTCGAATCTCTCCGTCTCCACAAAAACAGAAAAGCCTCTGATAATCAAATAGATATTAGAGGCTTTTCTGTGTCTAGTTACACTATGATAGTGACAGGCCATACATATGAGTAGTGAAAGGCTATTCAATGTTTTTAAAAAAGCCTCTAAGGACTTTGGTATCTACAAACGTAATATTCACATCTGTTAAAATTAAGGCATCTAGGCTAACAGAAACCTTGACTGCTACTTCTATCTAACCATAAGAAACGTAAAATGGAATTCTTACAATCAGCAAAAGGGCTTACCAAAAATCCCCTAGGTATTATCGGGTTATTTATATCTCTCATTTATGGACTTGCAACTCTTGTACTAAGCACAAGTATATCAAATTTACCTTCTCCATCTGAGAGATTGCCTATAATATGGTTTATAATAGTTTTCCCATTCATTACCCTCGGGTGTTTTGTTTTTCTTGTTATAAGGCATCACCCCAAACTTTATTCGCCAAGTGACTATGGAAGTACAGATTTATTTTTAAAAACTTTTGAAGTGCAAAAATTTGAAGCAGTTCAAGTAGCAGCGGTTAGTGATAATGTAAGTCAAAATCCTGATCCAAACGCACTTGTAAGGAAGATGGAAAATAGTAACTTCAACAAAGGATACTTTAGTGAGTACACAAGAGATAATGTCGCTTTAGCTAATGACTTCTTTCATGTTTTCTCTCAAAAATTAAATCAAAAGCCATATCGTTCTAAAATCACTGAGTTTAGGTACGGTGTACAAGCTCCAGAGTACTTTACTCTATCAATCGCTTTTAATAAAAGTATGTTAAAAGATGATAGGTCGGAACGTAGTATTCTGTTAATTATAAGAATAGTTAGAGATGAGTCTAATACGTTAAATATAATTGCTATAGGGAAAGATATAATTGAGAAAAATTCAAAAGTTTTTGCAAACAAAATAATTCAATATGTAGATAGTATCGCCGATAAATCTTTAATAAAAGATGAATGAAACTAGATATTAAATGAATTTCAATGATATTTTAGTTAAATAAAGTAAGCAATTAAATATGAATGTAAGATGAACTTTTTATTGACAAAATATATGTGAAATTTAGAAGTAATAGAGTCTCTATGTAGACTCAAACTATTTTTAGATATATGAAATCTGAAGTAATAGGTAATAATTTACGGTAGTAAGAAAAATATATTTGATTAACATGAGTTGGCTAAATCAAACACATGGAACTATAAATCACTATAGAAGTGATATTCATAGAGGAACACAACCTATACGGGTGGTTCAACATATGGTACTGTTCATGTTTCGCAATACGAATAATAGTTTTTATAGAGATTTAGCTGAGCAAGTTTTAAATGGGAAGCTTAATAATAAATTAAATCTTCTATTTGGGGAAGAGCCAATAAATATAGGTGATGGTAAATTAAGAACTCCTAGAATAAATACTACTACAAGGAGGATAGAGCTACACGAAACTTTTCTTTCTTATCTGTGGAGTTGTACATATGCAGTATTTATAAATTATGTAGAGTGCGTTGACTATCCTACGATAAATAAAGCGGCTGGTCGCGAAGTTTATGCTGTAAGTCAGGAAAAAATTGATTTAGCCAATGAAATGTTTAACTACGCACGATATCTGATTGTTGATTTTCGCTCTTGGGATAAAGAACACTTACCTAATCCTGAGGTATATCAAGCTGAAGATAGAAACTATGTAGAGCAAACTAATATATATTATACTGAAGCTGTGAAGTTTATCCTATGTCATGAGTTTGTTCATGTGAAACATCATTTAGATTTTATTGATAATGAGACATCTGATTCAATTTTCTTATTATATGAGCAAGAGGCAGATGATAATGCAATAGACATGATGAAAGCAGGGATGCCAACTCCTGACTCTCCTACTAATGTTGGGCATAAGTTGGCTATTGAATTAGGTGTTATTTTTGGTATTCTTTCTATGTTTTTTTTTAAGGCAAGTTCACAAGCATCAAGGCATCCTTGCACTGAAGATAGATTAACAAATGCTTTAGAAAGATTAGAACTTAACAAAGACCATGTTGCTTGGGGAATCGCGTGTGTTGGATTGAGAATGTGGGACGATCAGTTTGGATTGCATTTTAATTGGACCGATGAACCTCTGTCTTATCGTGATCAGTATTTTGATATTGTAAGTCAAATCAAGTCAAGGTAATAAACATTGATATTAGATATGATGATGGTTTTTGAATTACTTTAGATAATCAGTAAGCTAATTCTATATTTTATGAATAGAAGAAAAACGAACAGGTCAATTAGTATTAAAAACGTGGATAGTAAGAATATTGAAGCTAAGTCTTTAGAAGAAGGTAGAACTTCGGATATTGATAAAGAAAGAAGAATACCTTTTTTGGAGAATATAGATATAAATATAAAAGCTGCCTTAATTGGAGCAATTGTGACATTCTCCGGTTTTATCATTCAGTATTATATCGAGAAATATAAGGATAGCGAGAAAGAGCGGCAGACAGAGGAAAATAAACTTGTGTACTTAGATTTTCTGATGAGTGATTCTTATAAGATTGTATTAAGATTTAATCAGAATTATGAAAATATCCGTAAACACCAAAAAGATAACCCCTTTGAAATACAGGAACCTATACAATATACTGATCATAGCTTGGTTTCCATATCGGAAAAGATCAATCAAGAAGACTACTTTTTATCATCTGTTCGTCAGCTTCATTCTATAGATGTTGCTGAAATATTTAAGTTGCTCAATAGTTTAAGCTTTACATATAAAAGAGGCGCAGATGCATATATAGACGAATATCATAAGTTAATTGAACGTAAAGCTAAATATATAGATAATCTTAATAATTTAGTATTAGAGGTTCAGGAGCTTATAGAATTAGGTTCTCTGAATAACGGAGAGGATAAGAGGATAAGTAATCGTATTGCAGTTATTCAAAATAACTACTTCAATTATAAAAACAGCCACAAAATAAACGAGTTATTATATAAATCGGATTCACTTTATATTCTACCAATAGCAGTTGCATTAGACAATGCAAAGAGTATTACAGCTAGGCAAACAAGATTGTCCGCTATATATGCTGATAAAGAATATGGTGACTATTTTATACATATGAATAATGTAGTATCCTTTGCCGATTCATGTCGAGCAGAAATGAATCGTAATGTTGTAATGATAAAGGATATATCCAGTCCTTTAGTTGAATATGTAGAAACAGCTAAAAACCAATATATAAAAGTGAATGAATAGATTAGTCTATTCATATTCAATAAAAGATTTTCAAATAAGCTAAATGCAATTCTAATATTTTTATGTCTGTTAAGGCTAGGTAAATTTGAATTAACTTAAAATTAACTAAAAGCGCCCGGAGGTATTTTATCCTCCGGGCGCTTTTAGTTATGTATGGTCTTATCAATCATCCAACCATATTCTTTTGCATCTTCAAACTGATTGGGGGTCATCCTACGGGTTTCTTTTGTTTCCTTGTGAATGACGTTGATAAACCGTAGATCATTGGGTAAGTCTGTCAGCTTGATTCTTCGCATATTCGGTGCTGGTGGCTCAACTGTCTTAGCATCTTCATAATCCCCGGATTCAATGTCTTCATAGTCATCCTCAAAGTCATCGGATTCATAGTCGTTTGGCTCCATTGCTTTAGTCCTTTAGCCGGATGTAACGACTCTGATTTAGGGAAAATTCGTACTCGCTGACCATCTCCGTTTCGCCGCTGTTGATGTTATGCACTTTGACGAGTTTATCCGTTTTAGGCGGGGCTGTTTTACTGGCTACTGCTTTCGGATCGGTTGTCCAGCCATCGAACTGCAAGGAACTAAACTCCTGAGCAGTCATTGACCGGCTTTCCTTTGTATGAACGTTATGCGCTTGAACCATACCGCTTGAAGCACTCGCTTCTTTCCGGGGGCCTTTTTCTGGCTCAGCTCGTTTGGCCTTGATTTGTCCGACCCGTTCAGCCACAAAGTTGACTAGATCATAGTAATGGTTGTAGCCGGTAATATTCACAATCTTAGTGCCGGGGTTGCCATTGACCTCAATGATGTAGCTCTTGCCCTTATCGTCTTTCATCAGATCCACCCCCGCGTAACGCAGATCAACCGCCCGAGCCGCTTCAACACACAGTTTTTTGTCGGCGTCGGACAGCTCTACCTTGCGGCCCGAACCGCCCTGACTTAGGTTGGCCCGGAAACTGCCCTGGTTGGCTGTCCGCTCCATCGCCACGGCTACCTTATCGCCAACCACAATCGCGCGAATGTCTTTGTTCTTGCCATTGACAAAGCCTTGGATCTTCAACGGCACTTTGAGCTTATACATGCTTTCCAACGCCGTGTTGGTAGCTTGGGGCGTCTCGAGCAGAAATACACCCACACCCTGACTACCTTGTAGTAGTTTGGCGACGGCGGGCAAGCCCCCCACCTTATCAATCAGGAAGGGAATGTGGGTAGGCTCTCCGGCGTAGACCGTTGGGGGAACGGTGATGCCGTTGGTGCTGAGCCGTTGCGTGGTCTTGAGCTTGTTACTAGCCGTCTCGAGTCCAGTTGCCGTCTGCGCGCAGTAGATGCCTAAGTTCTCGGTCAAATGGCGAAGGATGCTTGCTCCGTGAGCGAGGTTCGCACCGATTGCACTGATGACAGCATCATAGCTTTGGGTCTTGAGCAAAACAGGTTTCTCTAAATGGTTTGCTCCATTGTAGATCATGTCCTTACCTGTCTCGGACTGGTCGATATAGAGGTACAAGTCCTTAGGTTCGTGGACTTCGTAGGTGTGACCCTGTTTGGTAATGGCGTCTAGCAGGTAGTGAGTGGGTTGGCCCGTTGCCAGAATCAGGAAATTGAGTGACTTACTCATGGTATTAAAACGTGTTATGGAATGAATAAAAAATTTAGGTCTTGGTTGGTTTTCGTTGCGCTTGAGCTTGCTGAGCCAACAGGAAACGCAAACCATTTTTAGCTTTCATATATTCGGGAAATTCGCTGCGGTAATTACCGAAAATGGAAAGGGCGTAGCCTCTATCGAGAGCTGACTGGAAAAAAACACCCTACTTCACTTTTTAAGTGGCTGATCTTGTTCCAATTAAGCCTCAAAGTGAGTGGAAACGTTTTTTGGCTTTTTTGGGTTATTTTTGCTCAATCTTCCCTCTTTTTTAAAGGTTCATGGTGTTACCGGTAATTACCGGTAACACTTATGGAGGCCGACTCTGCCAGTAGTCGTTGAAGTCATTATAGCCGGTGTAGATCTCGGATCGGTCGGTTACAACGCTTCCACTCGCTTGCAGGACGGCCAACGCCCCAGCTCCCGCCCGATCATGGTCGAAGTAGGCATTGATGCGTCCGTACTGCTTGAGTAGGGGTAAAGCCGCTTCGAGGTTGGTCGTGGAGTTTAAAACAATCGTGGGGCAACTGGGGGCCTCTTGCTGGTAGTACTCCAGTGCGGATAGAAAGTCGAACACGCCTTCAAAGACGTTGACCACATCGGGCCGTTGGCCTGCCACAGTGGTGTAAGCCGATGGGCCTAGATTGCGCTTGGTTTGCCGAACTTGCCCCTCTTGATCGCTCCACGCATTGCGTAGCACGTAGCCCTGCTTATCGTTGGCAAAGCCGACCGCAAACAAAACTCTTTCACCCGAACGGTAATAGACATCCCGCAGGTAACGACGGGCAATGGGGTAGCTGATCCGGCGCGATTGGGTGTAAGCGACCAGCGCCGGGTTCTGGTGAAGTTTGACGGC
This sequence comes from Spirosoma liriopis, assembly GCF_023196085.1. Classification (NCBI taxonomy): domain Bacteria; kingdom Pseudomonadati; phylum Bacteroidota; class Cytophagia; order Cytophagales; family Cytophagaceae; genus Spirosoma; species Spirosoma liriopis. The sequence continues at coordinate 8,440 of NZ_JALPRF010000013.1, read as the reverse complement.
GGTAAGCGATTGCTTCTTACTTAGCGACCTACCATATATTAAGTCGCTAAGTGAAAAGCTAGTTTGGTTTTCTGCAAAGCCCTGTAAGGTTCGAATGGCTGTTAGAAAGTCGCAGTTTTCCAGTAACCGCACTAATCGAATCAAACTTCCGTTGTCTCCGCCAAAGTCATTCCAGACGTTTTTAACCGGATGCACGAAAAAAGAGGGGGTCTTCTCCTCGTGCAGGGGCGAGTAGTACACCCACTGGCCGCCTTGCTGTTGAACGGGGCGGTGTCCCTTGCTTGCTAGGTAGTCTGTAATAGGGATTTGACAGAGCTGATTGATGACAGATTGAGGGATCATAATCGGCGCGTTTGAGGGTGGGCCAAACAAAACATTCTTTGGGGCGTCAAAACCGACAACCGAACGAACGGGCGAACGAACGCGAACGGGGGGTATATAGCGTTCGTGCGTTCGCGTTCGGTTTTGGGGCTGGTTTTAAAAAGGCCATTTTTAGCCGCCAAATAATATTCTGAGTTTGGGCTAGAATGAGCCATAAAACCAAATCGGGCCTTTTTTAGGGGTTTGTTAGGGGCTAAAACGCGGTTTTGTCCAAGCTCGAAACCGAACGAACGCGAACGCGAACGGCTTATATATATATAGTTCGTTCGGTATATATATTGGGGGGCGCTCATTCGTTCGATTGTCCAATTTTGAACTCAATTGCTGCCCCCTCGGTATCGATCAGGTGGTAGACGTAGCCCTCGGCGGTCTGTTCCTCCCGAATCAAGTTGTACTTTAACAAAGCTGCCAGGTTGCGATTACACAGCGCACGTTCGGCGTCCTTGCCGGTGGTGGCGTTCTGGTAGAGCTTGATACTGTCTTTTAGCTCCCGTTCGGCCTTACTCGCGGTGTTAAGAAAACAGCGGCTTCGCAGGTTCATCAGTTCACCAATGCGAATTCGGTTCTTGTCCTGTAGCTGGGCGCGTTCGCTGGCCGTCAGGATGCGATGCACGGGCCGGTTGGTTTGAGGATCAAACCGGAAGGCGATGGGGTCAAAGTCGGCACTCTTGCGCAGGAACCGGCTTTTAATGTAATGCTCGCCTTTCTGGCGGTCTTTCTCAATACCGATGGCTCCCGATGCCTTCCGTTCAAGTTCACTACCTAGGTGGCCGCGTAACTTGGCTTCCTGACCGGCCTTGGTGGGGTTTTCGTGAATGACCAGAACGACGCAGGTGTCGAGCTTGCCGGCCATGCTCATAATCCAGCGCACGGTCTGGTTACTTTCTTCTTCATCATTGGGCTTGTTGACCAAATCAGCAATGCCGTCGATGATCCACAGGTGGGCGTTAGGATGCTCGGTAAACAGAATGTCCATGCCTTCCCGGCACTCTTTAGCGGTGAACTCCCGCCAGTGGTAGGTGTGCAAATGAGCGGGTTGTTCACTGGACCCAATCAGGCTTTTGACACCTTTGATAAAGTCTTGGGTATCTTCCTTACTGCCTTCGGTATCGACGTAAACCACATCGTTGCCCCGGCAATACTCCGCGCGGATTTGCAAGGTGTCCAGCTCGAGGGGAATCTCTTCCAGTAGAGCGGTAGCAACCACAAATTGTAAGACGGTGGTTTTGCCGGCCTTGCGTTGACCGGTAATCACTGAAAAATCACCCCGTCGGGCGAAGGTGGACTGGCCGACCATCACAACGGGCTTGAGCTTCTTGACGGGCGTTCGGTCAGTAATGCGACTCTCACGGATACGGCTTAACAAAGTAGCTTGAGTTAAGGGGATAGTTTTGGGTTCAGGCCGAACCGAGAATGAGGATAATTCGTTGGTAATCATTATCTTTGTGGGGTAATTAAGTGCTGATGTTAACGAGTTTAGCCCCCCCGCGTTTTGGCCGACGTGGGGGGGCTGTTGTTTAATTGGAAGATCGGAAGGTGGCTAAGTGCTTGAGCTTCCGGCGTAGGTCGGCGTTGTCGTCCTGAACGAGGGTGTATTGGAGAAAAAGCGTGCCGAGTAGTTCATGCTGTCGGGCGATGTACTCCTTGAGTAGGTCGCAGTCGTTGGGTAGCTCGCTAGCTGGAATCAAGCCCCCGTCGTCGGTGTTGGACATAGCTTAGCTGGCTTGACGTTGGGGATCAGGATTAACGAAGATGCTCTTAAACTTGGAGATGACCGGCTCCCGGCGACGCTGGTAGTAGTGCTTCTCGGTCATGGCCGTATGGGTGTGGCCGAGCATGGTCGCCATGTCGTTCAGGCTAAAGCCTAACTCTTCGGCGTACATGGTGAAAGTCTTGCGGGCTAAATGAGTGTGCAACGGTTTTTTAATGCCTGCTAAATTGCCGATGACCTTGAGCCAGTTGTTCATCTTCTGGTTAGAGAGTACCGGTAGAAGAACGCCTTTCATCACACACAGCTCATTGGTAGCATACTTGTCTAGTATTGATAGAGCTTCGGGAAACAGCGGGGTAAAGGCTTGAATACCGGATTTCTGACGGTCTTTCAGTACGCACTTGACCTCATTAACTGTCACAATATGGTGGGCTTTCAACTCCGCTACATCGGCATAGGCCATGCCTGTGTAACAGCAGAAGAGAAATACGTCCCGTACCATTGCCGCGTTAGGCTCGATAAGGCCTATTCCCTTGAGTTGTGATAGATCGTCCATTGTTAGAGTTTCTACCGGCTTATAGTACTTCCGTAGCCGAGCAGTACGTAGCACATTGCGTTCGGCCCATTCATGGGAAACCGCGTATTCAAGGATGGTTTTGAGAAATTGGAAGACCTTTAGGGCGTAATTATGGCTAAACCCCCGATTTCCTTTTAAATAGCTTATAAGATCATGCTCAAGAGCAGGTTTGAGTTGATCGAATGTCGCTTTAGGGCCGTAAGTGACTGTAACAAAACGAACCAACAGATTACGATAACCTTGGTATCGTTTCACAGACCCCACAGACAGGCCGTTACCTAAAAGCAGTTCCTTTTGTTGTAAGTAAAGCTCAATTCCTTCAATCAATGAAGGTATTGTCGAATCATGGCCCCGGAGGCCTAAAGCAATATCACGAATAACGTCAGGTTCAAGGCTACGTCCGGTTAAATCACGCTCTGTAAAAACGCGTAAAATGCTGTTTTTTAGCTGATTGAGTCGAGTACTGTCAGATGGATTGTTCTTGATTACAAGGGATTCAGTATTGAACTCACCCAGTTTTGCTTTGATGCCTGTTGTCCGATCCGTACCAAACTGCCCGTTAACTTTTACTCGATAGTAAATAGTACTACTACGGCTACGGACGAAAAAATTCACTGAACACTTAGAGAATTGTACCTTTGCCCCTTGTTGAACGAGCTTGGTAGCTTTTTGCACTTGTTTGTTAAACATCATGTTTTGATTTACAATTAGAAATGAAATGGTAAAGCCCTACGGCCTCGATGCGGTAGGGCTTTCTGCTTTTATAGCAGGTCTTCAGCTTTGACACTGAAGTATTGGTTGAAGTACTGGACCAAAGCTTTAATCTCATTTGACTCTGGATTCTTCTGCCCCTTAGAGAGCTGAGCGAAGCGAATACGGTTTATACCTGTCGTCTCATAGAATGACGACCTAGGTTTAAAACATAGACAAGTTTGATTTTCAAAGCGGTCAATAAGACGCTTCACCGGTGCGGGATTGGAGTGACTAAGCATATTGTTGTTATTTGATCATTGACAAAAGTACATAATCAAATAACAATGTCAATAATTTGATACTATTAAAGTGGCAAAATGAATGACTCATTTTGAATCAATAGTGTAGTTATTTGCCTATTGTTATCAATTCACTGACATGAATGTATCAAATAACATAAAGGCTATACGAACAGAGAAGGGTATTACTCAGTCTGAAATAGCTCGTATTATAGGGGTTGAAAGAACTAACTATCACAGGCTTGAAAACAGGGGTGAAAAGCTGACTATAGAACAAGCTGAAAGTATTGCAGAAGCACTTGGAGTTACTCTCGTTGAGCTTTTAACTTGGGGGAAATCAGAAGAGAATAAAGATTCAGATAAAGAACGTCTTACTACCAAATTGTCTGAGTTAGAAAAGCAGAATGAAGGCTTAAATAAGCAGTTGTCAGACAAGGAGTTAATCAACTCTTACAGAGAAAAACACATTAATGAACTAATAGCTCGGACCACAAAGCAAGAACGTCTGCTTATGAACTACTTTAGAGAACATCTATTCAAGGTAGCGGCAAAACTTAACATGGTTGACCCTAAGAATGAGAATCCTATAAGAGTAAACGAGCATTATAACAAGTGGGGTAAGGAGGGACTAACCTCTATATGTCGAGCAGGACTGTTAAGCAACCCGTATGTATATCATATGGTTGACAAAGACATATTTGTTGATGATCCTGTTCTAAGTGATATTCTACTAGAGTACCAAAGTGATCTTAAGTCCCAGGGACGTACTTGGCAAGATCAAATAGATGATACTGTATGATAGCGGTAATTTAGTAGGCAAATTAGGTTATAGGTGGCACATTAATATACTGATATATAAGTGGTTACGATTAAGAGCTTTATATAGAGCTAACTATTTTAGATGGCACCTTCGTAAAAATATCGTTCAAGTCATTGAATTTCAACTAGTTACTTTCTACTGAAATAAGGTCTCCGTCTCCACTGAAATAACCCCCTGATAATCAGTATTTTATCAGGGGGTTATTTTGTGACTTAATACGTGTGTCAAAAATGTGGCAGTTTCGCGGCAACAAAAATCAAATAACACCGGGCGAAAAAAGCGCCTACCCCTATAAAAAAGCCCGCTTAGCCGATACGGGCGATGACCTTACCAAACGCTGGTTTGTGGTCTATTATGCCTGGTCGGAAGCCAAAGAAAAGCTGGTCAGAAAGCGCGTCGAGGTAAAAGGCGATACGCTCGAAGCGAGGCTCAAAGAGGCAAAAGATATTATTAAAGAAGTCAATAAGCTGCTCAAGGCGGGCATGGTAACGGATGTGCTCTCAGACGAGCCAGCCGAACCAGAACCTGAAAAGTACGAATCGATTCAAGGACTGCTGAGGGCAACGATCTATTTCTTGGACGTAAAAAAGACGAGTCTCAAAGCCAATTCGCATAAAACCTACCGCTCATCGGTGAAGCTGTTTCAGACCTACTTGAAAGATCACAATCTGGGCATGATCCGGCTCGACCGCTTTACGGCGGTACAGGCGTTTGGCTACATGGATTACGTAAGTACTAAGCTGCGACTGTCAAACAAGTCCTACAACAAGCACCTGGGCGTACTGGAAACGCTGTTTAATTTCTATCTCTACCGCCAGCAGATCCGCATAAATCCGTTTGTGGGCATCAAGCCCTTACCCGAACGACCCGGTAAGCACACCGCTTTCTCGCCCGATCAGATTAGCCGCATCAAAGGAGCCTGCGAGTTGATTGGGGATCATCAGCTCTGGCTATTTCTAAACTTTCTGCATTACACCTTAGCTAGGCCACAAAGCGAGCTGCGATTGCTGCGGGTAGGGGACATACTAGAAAAAACGATTCGGATCGACTCGGAGAACGCCAAGAACAACCGCACCATGCACGTACTGATTCCACCCCCGCTGGAGCGGCTCATTCAGCACCATAGGCTGCGAGACTATCCAGCCAGTCATTACGTGTTTACCATTGAAGGAATACCGGGCGAAAAGCCTGCGTATGAGAAATATTTCTATAATCAGCACCGACGGATCTTAACTCTTTTGAAGCTCACTGATAAAGCTTATGATCTCTACGGCTGGAAACATACGGGGGTAATTGCTTTGTATAAAGCGACAAAGGATGTAAAACTTATTCAACGCCAGTGTAGACATAGTAGTCTCGATCAGACGGATAAGTACTTGCGGGATCTGGGCCTGTTTTTAGATGAGGATCAACTTAGTGGAGTGCCTTCATTGTAGCCTTCTTCCTTGTAATATCCTGCATTAAAGGAACTTAAATTTTTAATAAAGGCGTCATCAGGAATACCCGCACTGTTGTTAGTTGTAGTTGTAAATAATCTCAGATTTGGGAAGGATTTCTTCATACCTTCCTCAAATGAAGAAATTGGACTGTATATGTCGTAAATGGGATTAGATTTAAATTGGAAAACAAGTAAAATATGGCTTTCAAAATAACTATCAGCATTCAAAGCTAATCTTATAACTTTTAAACGCAACGTATTTAGTATATTATCTAATGTATAATTGGCAGAAATTTTTTTGCTTAAACCATCTAAATGATGTTCGCCTAAACAAATAATAGCTAAGCATACATCGGCTTTTACTTTGAATCCAATTAGATAATTAAGCTCTGGATCGAACCCATCGGCTAATGGTCCAGCATGACTAATGTAATCTCTATACGTGTTAAGATACCATTCAAGGCCAAAAGCTTTCAAGTTGCTATCGTCACTACTTTGAGATGAAGCAACAAGGGAGTTATTTATTATAACTTGCTTCTGATGCTCATCTAATTTTATTTTTGACAGACTATTAATAGCCTCATCAAGTTTTTCTTTCACTTCTTCAGTAAGAGATTTGACTTTATCTAGGTCAGATTTCGTAAAATCTTTGTTATGGGCAACCTTTATTCTTAAAAGATTAAGCTGTTCCCATTGCTCTGCTAACTTTTTACTATTGTAATTTATCAATTCAGAAAAATATCTGTCCCAATTAGATTTAGGGAGAATCTTTTTCTTTATCTCGTCTATAGTTAAGCTTGTTGAATCTTTTGAGTTTAGAATGTTGTCTAATTGACTTATCTCCATTTCACGATAACTCGAAAAGAGAAATTCTGACAATTGAGAAAAATCAGCATTGTATAAATAATTCTCCAGCTTATTTTCTGAATTATTCCTGGTGCTTTTGTTGTCAAATTTATCTCTTAGTCCAGATGGCATAGCAACTTTAGTCCATTCCATGCCTACGTTAATGAGCATAAACTTTAATATAACATACCTCATTAAGTTTTCGATACTATTTATTAAAGGATAAGCTTCTGTGATATAGTGAACAGAAATTTCATCTCGCAAAGCGCTAATCATTACTTTATCGTGCAACTTTTCAACGGCTTTTCTGAACGATCTAAGAAAAGTTGTAAATAATTCAATCTTTTTTTCATTACTCAAATCAAATGTTACATGAAAGTATCGCTGACTCTTATCTTTAATAATTTCCGTTTCTATTATATAATTTAATTCTAAGCTATCTTCGGAATTGCCAAAAACTAATTTTGATCCAGTAATAGTTATTTCATCACTGGTTTGAATCAGGTTATTGAATGTATATTCGCTATTGCAGAAGTTGCCGTCTTGCGGAGAAACAATTAAATATTCTACTTTCATTATTTATTTGAAGTTTATTTTTCTGTATTCTAAATATTTATAAACTGTTTGCCTAGATAGCTTCAATTTCTCTGCAATCAACTTAATAGCGTAGCCCTCTTTGTGCAAGGATTCAGCCACCCGCGCAGTATTTTTGGCCTCCTCGCTCAATCCCTTTGGCTTACCACCAGTCTTGCCTTTGAGTTTAGCTGCGGCCAAACCTGCCATCGTACGCTCCCTAATTAGTGAGCGTTCATACTCGGCTAGGCTACAAAAAATATGAAAGACTAATTTACCAGAAGGCGTGCTGGTATCGATTTTATCACTCAGACTAGAGAAACCCACACCCTTATCCGAGAAAGAATTAACCAGCTCGATTAAGTTCGGCAAGGATCTGCCCAGTCGGTCGAGCTTCCAGACTACCACCTCATCACCAGCCCGGAGCTGATCGACCATTAGCTGGAGCTGGGGGCGATCTGTACTGGCTCCATTCATTTTATCCTGAAAGATGCGCTCACAACCTATGGCTTGTAATGCATTTAACTGCATGTCCAAACTCTGGTCGAGCGTAGAAACCCTAGCGTAGCCTATCTTCATTGGCTATTGTCTGTTTGAAGAAGGTTAATTAATTGGAGTGTTCGCTTACGCGAGTTGGCTAAGCGATCAATAATCTTGTTTTGGCGCTTGATAGCAGATTGGTAACGCTTTAGTGGGTTACTTAAACCCGCTATTTCCAATTCGTGTGCTGACTCCTCTAGTGACATTAAGCTTATTAGCGCACACTTAATATTAATTTCAATAACTAGAGCCTGTTCCCTTAATATTGAAATAGTTGAGTCTTTCATACTAGCAAGTCCATCATAACGCCACTTATACAAAAATAATAGACATACAATCTTAGACAAGTATTATGGACATTATTCGGATTCTATCGGACTTGTCCATCATGAGCTGGGCCTGTCCACCATAACGACCATTTAATTGAATATCCACGCATCTTGTATCGTCCTAAAATAAGTTGACCGTTGTCTGATCCTGAAAATAAGTTGTCAGTTTTTCAGTCAGCAATTTTTGGTCAATAGTAATCCTAGTATAGCGTTGTCAAAATAGATGAAACAGA
>NZ_JALPRF010000012.1:0-98356 GCF_023196085.1 Spirosoma liriopis | reverse complement strand
AGCTTCTCAACCCAAACGGCGACGGTCTTTACGTTTTACGTTTCCCAAACCGACGTCAACGGCTGCGAAAGCCCCCGCCAACCCGTCTCCGTCTCCGTCGTAGCCACGCCGTCGGCACCAGCAGTCAGCAGCGTTTCGCTTTGCCAGGGGGCTACCGGTCAGTTTTCAACCACCATCCCCGGTGCACTCTGGTACACAGCCGCAACGGGGGGAATCGGCTCGAACCAGCCCCCGACGCTCAACAACCAGACCAGTGGCGACCAGATTGTTTACGTTTCGCAGACTCTCAACGGTTGCGAGAGTCCCCGAACGGCCGTCAAAGCGACGATCTATCCCATTCCGGCAGCACCGGCTGTGCTAACGTCCCTGTCGCTATGTCAGAATTCGCCCGCTAGCTCGCTTACTGCCACCGGATCTGGGCTGATCTGGTACGGTCAGTCAGGCCAACTAACTGGTGCGCCGACACCCAACACGTCGATCGCGGGAACCCAGTCTTTCTCCGTCAGCCAGACGGTCAGTGGCTGCGAAAGCCCTCGTACACCGCTTACCGTCCGTATTTTGACACTTCCGGCTTCCCCAACAGCCGATCCAGCCCAGTTTTGCGTCGGTACGACACCAGGGTCACTCAGTGCAACGGGATCGTCATTGAAGTGGTATACGGGCTCAGTAGGCGGTGTTGGTTCGGCTGGCTCTCCCAGCTTCTCAACCCAAACGGCGACGGTCTTTACGTTTTACGTTTCCCAAACCGACGTCAACGGCTGCGAAAGCCCCCGCCAACCCGTCTCCGTCTCCGTCGTAGCCACGCCGTCGGCACCAGCAGTCAGCAGCGTTTCGCTTTGCCAGGGGGCTACCGGTCAGTTTTCAACCACCATCCCCGGTGCACTCTGGTACACAGCCGCAACGGGGGGAATCGGCTCGAACCAGCCCCCGACGCTCAACAACCAGACCAGTGGCGACCAGATTGTTTACGTTTCGCAGACTCTCAACGGTTGCGAGAGTCCCCGAACGGCCGTCAAAGCGACGATCTATCCCATTCCGGCAGCACCGACAGCCGCGACCACGTTCTTGTGTCAGTTTAGCAGTTCTGGCTCGTTGAGCGCGACGGGTCTTTCTCTGACCTGGTATAACCAATCGGGAAGACTGGCGGGTGCGCCTGTTCCTAATACGTCGCTTGCTGGCACTCAGTCTTATTCGGTCAGCCAAACGGTCAATACCTGCGAGAGTCCACGAACAGCGGTCAGTGTTGTTATCCGACCTGCTCCATCGACACCCACCGCTGGATCAATCAGTTATTGTATCAACGACGTTCCTCGATCACTTACCGCAGCAGGATCGAACATAAAATGGTACACGACAAGTACAGATGGAACAAGCTCACCTTCGTCACCCGCCTTCTTCACGGAAGCCGCGAAAGTCTATACCTTTTACGTAACCCAAACCGACACCAGTGGCTGCGAGAGCGTACGTCAACCAGTTTCCGTATCGGTTGTTGCTCCGCCTTCGGCACCCACCGTCACGGCCATTCAACTTCTGTGCCAATCGAGCCAGGCAAGTCCATTAACGGCTTCTCCTAACACAGGGCTGATCTGGCAGGGGCCGGGTGTTACAGCTATTGACAAGGCCCCTACACCGATCACCTCGCAGCCTGGCGCATTTACGTACTTAGTTAGCCAAAAAGCAGGCAGTTGTACCAGTCCAGCCGCTCAGATAGTTGTAACCGTATCTGCAACACCAGATGCTCCAAGCGTTACATCTTCCGTCGCGTTCTGTATTGGCGATGTACCGACTCCCCTATCTGCCACCGGCTCAAACTTAACTTGGTATACGAACGCGGAGCGCATGGGTCCGTCGTTGACCCAGGTAGTACCCAATACCAATCAGGCCAACATAACAACCTATTACGTTACGCAGAAAAATGCCAACAACTGCGAGAGTCCAACGAATCGGGTTGAGGTACGCGTATCCAAACGAGCAACGGCTTCCCTATCAGGCGATGGTTACATCTATCCTGGCGACAGTACAGCGATCCGAATACGCTTAACGGGTGATGCACGATGGACATTGCAAGCCGATTGGCTGTCTAAACCGATTGTTATTGATGATCCTAAAGATTCACTGCACGTAGAGTGGGTTCATCCAACTAAAACGACTACGTACGCGATCACGAGTTTGAGCACGGCCTGCGGTTTGGGGGAATCCGTAGCTCCGTATACAGTACGGGTCATCTCCCCGCTCAGTGCGCAGCCCATAGCAGAACCCATGTGGGTCAACGCCTATCCTAACCCGACGACCGGAGAAGTGTCTGTCAACTGGAGTTCGCCGACAAAACAAACGGTTACGCTACAAATCGTGAACGCCACCGGTACCATTATCAAACAGGTAACCCGACAATCGACAAGCACACCGCAGACCGAAGTTTTTCATATCGATACCCAGCCCGCAGGTATGTATTTCATACAACTCAAAAGCATATCAAATGGCGTAATGACAAAGCCAATTATAAAGCATTGATAGAACTTAAATTAAACAGTCATAATCGTATGATTAAGTTGCTTATAAATCCTCTAAGTTGGCTAGCTGAACTGATTAGCATTGTAACAAGTGGTCTTGCTAAATTATCTTCCGGACAGTTGGGGCTTACTCTCGTAGCGGCATTTGGTATAACAGCATTATGTGCATGGTTATGTCTAAATTATGTGCAGCTATGGAATAAACGTTTTCAACTTACAGTAACACACAAAACATTTACAGCTTTTGCGTGTACTTTAACCTTCTTTTTTGTTTTAGCTTTTTCTGCTTTGACATTTCTCAAGGAAATTACTCTTGTACGCATTACTATTTGGCAGGCAGCTATTAAGTTAGATCAAGGTTGGGCTCAGGAAACACTAGGTAAGACTTATGATGAGGTAAAAAAAAACGGCTTAGAAGACTTTTCTTTATATCCTAATGTAGATGCTGGTGTACCCATAACGAAAAGCCAATCAAGATTCATAGCAGCAAAAATTAATGCTGATGGGGCATGTCATCACTTCAGCCAGCAACATCCATTTTTAAGTAAAATTATTTGGACTTCGCCTACCCTTCCAGCTAAAATTGTCCAAGATGATGTTGAAGAGTATTTTTCTTCAACCCTGAATCGCTCATATCCACAAGAGCGAGCAGTAGATTTGGCGGCTGAGTATATTAAAACACAGCTTGTTCAACAAGCTCCACGTGTGGTTACACTTTCTCGAATTGGACTGGTACTAGCTTTTTTACTCGTACAACTAATTCCTTTTGGCTTGATTGGATATGCTGCATACACAGATATTAGAAGTAGCTTTTAACCTTATCTCATAACAGGATACTCACGCATTTACTTTGTTAGTCATGGCGAACCATTTACTTATTGTTTCAGGCGGTACGGGCGGCAAGATCGTCAGAGCTTTTAAAAAAACGGTCTATCAACAGTTTCGAAGTCATTCTCCGAACAACATTGAGTATCTATACATCGATTCCAGTGGCGACGAAATGAGTAAGTCGACAGAATGGGAAGTATTAGGCGAATCGATTGCTCTGGGAACAAGTAATTTTCTAGAATTAAAATCTGATAATCTTGCAACTAAGTTTGCAGAAATAGAACGATATCCAGGTGTAAAAGACTTTGTTGGTAACAAGCAAGATTGGATCGACCTGATTAATGATGCGAGAGGGCAAAAAACAGCTGGTATGCAACGTCGACGTATGGGCAGAATTCTTTATGCTAGCAATGCAAAAGAATTTAACAATGCATTAACCGATAGAGTCAGAAAGCTTCAAAGTAATACAAAAGAATCTGATGTCACATTTCATGTTTGCGCTGGGCTAGCTGGAGGTACAGGCAGTGGCTCTATAATAGATATTGTTACACAAATTCGTAATGCTTACCCAGCGAATAATACAGAGTACACAATACTACTATATGTCTACTTACCAGAAGATACAACAAATTGGAACACTGAGTTAGACTTTTATCATGCTAACGGCTATGCTGCTTTATTAGAACTAAATGCTCTCAGTACAGGTGCATTACGGCCATTTGATGTAACAGGGGAAAAAGGCCAACTTAGCGTAGATACTCCATTTACAGGATGTTATGTATTCACCAACCAAAATGAAAATGGAATTACAGTTAATAAAGAAACTGAATTGCCAGAGATTGTTGCTGATTTTATTTATCAAAAAACAATAGGCCTAAACCAAATTTCAGCCGAACTACATCGAATTGAATCAGGAGAGAATGGTGATCCAACTCCAGAAATGGCCACTGATAGTAAAATAGCAGAGCGCAGCAAACGGTTCTTGAGTTTTGGTATTAAGCGTATCGCCATTCCTGAACAAGAAATCAGAGAATACTTGACGTTTAACTTCGCTAAGCAGGCTGCGCTTCAACTACGATTTAACAATTGGATAGACGTATCAGGTTTTGTAGAGAGTCCGAAAAATATCAACTTTAATAGCCTTGTTCAACAGGTCGATAAACTCGATGGATGGAATCTCAGCTTGAAGCATCTTACATTATCGGAAGCGGTATTGATTGACGACAGTAGTCGAAGGTGGAAATCGTTCGAAATTCATTGGCGTGATAAACTTAATTTCTTCAAACCTTTAGCAAAGCAAAAAGTAAAAAAAGAATGGATTGATGCTTTAAAGTTATTGGCGTTGAAAGAGTATGAAGAAGATTTTAGAAAATCTAATGGAGTAGTTAAATTTTTTGAAGCTAAACGTAAGGATAAACGCGACATGGCTCGCGAAATACGCAGGAAGATCGAAGCAGAATTCTTCGAAGAATGGAGAAATGGCGATTTGTCAATTTATGATTTAGGAAGAAAAATAAACGCATTAATTGATTATATAAGAACAGATATATTAAGAAGTCTAGAAGATAAAATAGATTCACTTAGAAAATTAGAAGAAAGAGCAAAGGAATTGATCCGCCTGAATGATCAGAATTGGGCTAAGATTGGAATATTTTCAGATCTTCTTAATAAAAGAGATGAAATTTTTGAAGCCCAAGTATTAGCTATTCAAGATGAGTACCGCATTCGTACGGAAATAGATGGCCTTAAATTCGCTCGAGAATTTGTACCAGAAATTTTAGAGCAACTTGACTTATTAAACCATGAGATTATTACTGCTAGCGGGACAGTTAATGACGTAATAAATATCTTTGAGCAAAATATTTTGTCACGCTGTAATGATCAAGAATGGACCTCAGAAACCTCATCTGATAGTGTAGATGTGTTCAAACAGCAACTAGTTCCCTTTTATGAATCAAGCCGAGTAAAGGCTATTGTTCGTCGCTTCAATCGAGACCAAAAAGTTCAAGGTCCTCAAACAGCTAAAGTTCGGGAAGCATTGACAAAGGTGCTCGGGAATGATCGATTGAACTTTGTTGATTTTAATCATCGCTTACAGAAAAATGCATTCGCGACAGAACTTGAAAAAGTTTGCCAGGAAAACGCTATGGCTTTGGAAAAAGACTTAGCTAATCAAGAGCGATTACTCGGCATGAATGTGATTGAAAAATTACAGCGACATTATGAAGGCAATAAGCAAGCCCTTCGCAATTTAGCAGGGCAGCTAATGAAATATGCTGGTTGCTACGTGCTTTTCAATCAAAATGAGATTAGTAAATCAGGAGAAGGGCTATCAACTGGAGCAGCAAAACGAACACTTTTTGTCATTCTACCTAAAAATTCAACTACGAACTATAGTACCTTCATAGGAGATTTGAAAGAAGCATTTGAGTTTAATAAAAGCTCACAAATCGAACTCAAATTCTTAGAAGCAGATACAAGCGAATACCGTATAACACTTATGACTGTTACTAGTTTATTTCCGCTTCGTTATTTGACACAGACCGAACGCCTACGTGACAAATATAATATGCGTCTCCAAAAACATGATGCTATTAAAGCTAAGATGTTATTACACATTCAAGATGATTGTATAGGTTTGCCCAATCTATTTGCACCTACTCAGCAGGAATTAGCGGATATGATTTATAAGAAGCGTATCAGTGCAGTTTCAAATCTTTTACTGGCACACGCTATGGGGCTTGTAAAGGAAAAAGAAACCGAAGAAGGATATAAAAAACTAGCACTAGTTAAAATTGATATGTTTGGAGATGAGGACCCTGTGTTCTTTATGGACAAGAGTTTAAGTAACTCATGGAAGGTATTAACGGACAGAGACATAAATCAACTTTATACAGCCGTTCAACAAGAACGTTTAGTTAATTATAAACACAAAATCCGTAAAGAAGAATTATCCGAGCAAATTAAGAATATTATAATGAAACTAAAAGAAGAAGCTAGTGAAACTGATTATAAGATATTTAAAGATTCCGCTCTTAATTTAATTAATGAACTACAAAGAGACAACTAGTACTAACGAGCCTGTAAATCAAAAAAATAATGATTAGATACGGTATTTGTACAAATACAGATTATAACTGCCCCAATGCTAATTCAGGCGACGTTATACAAGTGGATGGAGCACAGGAGTTTATTTGCCCTGAATGTAAAAAAGAGTTATTTGAAGTATCAAAGCCTCCGTCTAGATATTCAAAATGGTTCAAACCGGCTCTGATAGTAGGAATGCTTTTATTACTATGTTGTCTTATTTGGGCTTTTTGGCCACAACCTTCAATAACAACAGTAGAAGTAAAAAGTTGGGACTGTCAGACAGGTGTACTTTCGTTAACATCAACGGGTGGTAATGGAGATCAAATAACATACAAGGTAGAAGGAATAAATATGGTTAAGAGCAACAATGAGTTTATTATTCCTAATGCCTTTCGAAATGGTAAAGTTCTTTCAGTTTTTGCCATTCAAAATGGAAATCGAGTTAGCAACTCCTTTACCACTACATGTATTAACCATACATCTCTTAATTTAGAAGCTGCCTCCGATTGCCAAAAAAGGTTGATAACATTGACTACTACTGGTGGCAATGAAAGTCCAATCACTTTTATTGCCAAAGGATTAAGTTCAGGTGAAAGTAATAATGTTTTTATAATCCCTAAAGACCAACCTGTTGGTAGCACTCTCACATTCTTTGCTGTTCAAAACGGAGACACAGCTAATGTTCAGTATAAAATAGAATGTCCGCAAGCCCCCCAGCCTCCGGGGGATGGGGGCGATAGAAAACCAGCAGCTTTAGTAATTAAATGGACTCGAGTAGATAATAGTGAATTCTGCGATCCTGGCACTTGCACGCTTCTTTACAGCGAAACAGATAAACTAGGTCATACTAGAGAAAGACGAATAGAAAACTATGCTAAGTGTTGTCCAGCAAACAAGTAATGTAAGTTAAAACTACACTTTAAATTAGACTCTAAACCTTTTCCATAAAATGGATTTCAAAGATCAAATTAAACAGCATGGCGAACGGGTTGCTCGTTTGAAAGAATCAATCCAAACCGAAGAAGCGACAAAAACAGCACTCATTTTACCCTTTCTACAAACGCTTGGGTATGATGTATTTAACCCATTTGAAGTAGTACCTGAATTCATCAGTGATATTGGCACGAAAAAGGGCGAGAAGGTCGATTATGCCGTGCTGAAAGAAAAACCCAATGGCGGTCCCGCTGAGCCCTGTATTCTCATCGAGTGCAAACACTGGAAACAGGCACTTACCCTGCATGATAACCAGCTACTACGCTATTTCCACGTAACCAAAGCTCGCTTTGGCGTTTTGACGAATGGGGTCGTTTATCGATTCTACACGGATTTGCAGGAGCCAAATAAAATGGATGAAAAGCCATTCCTGGAAATCAATATGCTTGATCTACGTGATAATCAGGTAGAGGAACTCAAGAAATTTCACAAGTCTTATTTTGACGTTGAGACTATTATCTCGACAGCCAGCGAACTGAAATACACGGGTGAGCTAAAAGTCCTTATTCAACAAGAATTGACGCATCCATCAGATGCTTTGGTACGGCACTTTGCTCGCCAGGTGTATGGAGGGACTCTTACAGCAAAAATGATGGAGTACTTCACTAACTTAGTACGCAAGTCTTTCCAACACACGTTTTCTGACCAGATTACAGACCGCCTAAAGACAGCTTTAGGACAGGAAGAAATGCCAGCCCCACAACCTGTTGCAGCAGATCCCCCCCTTGTCCCTAATGTTGATGAAAAGAAAGAGCCAAACATTGTTACAACGCAAGAGGAGTTAGAAGGCTTTTACATTGTTAGAGCTATTCTTCGAAGCGTGATTGATGCTAATAGAATAGTCCACCGCGATGCACAGTCCTATTTTGCTATTCTTCTTGATAACAACAATCGTAAACCAATCTGCCGACTACATCTGAATGGCAGTAAAAAAGCAATTACTGTTTTTGATGAAAACCGCGCTGAACAACGACACGAAATAGCTACCATAAACGATATCTTCCTTCACAGCGAGGCATTGACTAAATCTCTTTTAGCCTATGAAAAGCCGGTTACCTTGTAACCTTGTTTAAACTGAAGTATGAAAGCAGCTTTGTAGAATGCTTTCATACTTCTCTAAGTCATATGAGTGTTTTACATACAAAGTATTTTAAGCAGATTATTAATGTGATCCTTATTAATCACCTGGTGTATGCTTGTGGGGCTTCAAACCGGGGTGTTTCGGTTGAGTCTCTGGAGTAACCCGTCGTCTTTTGTCAGGTGTACCGTCTGGTTTGTTGGGTTTTGGGCCTGGCTTGAGAGGCATAATAATAGATAGTTTTAGATTGAAAATTTATCTGCAAAGTCTTGAAATAGAAAGACTTCTTCCTGTTAAGGAAACAAACTAAGATAAAAAACTTTTGGCAATATGAAAATTACTATCGCTCATTACCGTGTATCCACTAATCAGCAGGACAGAAGTGTTTTAGGGCTATCAGCCTAGCGTGAAGAATACGCAAATCTGAAACAGTTGTTAGCTGATAATCGCTAATCTGATTTGGCCATAATGAGTAGAGCTTACAAACCAGGAACGACCCATGCAGATTTGTTATCCCAATTGCATTTAGTCAACTTGCTTGTAGGCAGCTTTGTAATCCTTGCTTGTGAGTTTTAACAAGCTTAAACAATATTGAAAAACTTGAAATGGAAGTTTTCATAAGTCATAGTAACGAGGACGTAAAAATTGCAGAGGCGGTAGTGAATTTGATTAGGAAAGCTACCAATATTAGCCCCTCCGTAATTCGGTGTACAAGTTTACCTGGATATAAATTACCCGTTGGGGCGTCTACGGAAGAACAGTTAAGACAAGAGATAGAAACCTCAAAAATATTTATCGGCTTAATAACCAGCCGTAGTGTCAAATTAACATTCGTCCTATTTGAACTCGGAGCGAGATGGGCGACTAAGGCTAAACTCCTCCCCTTAATATGTGACCCGGCAGGAATATCCTTGTTAGAAGGTCCACTAAAGAATATCAATGCTCTCAAAGCAACTGATCCTTCAGATGTACTACAATTTATCGAAGAAGTTGGCAAATACTTAAATATAATACCTGAATCGGCCAGCTCATACATAAACGAAGTCGACTATCTAAAGAAACTTTCAAGCGATACCGATCAGAATGTGATCGATGATAGAGACCCGAAACAAAACGTAGATAGGGGTAATAACCCGAATAAACGCAGTGAAACTCACAGTCAGAAAGCGGATAAAGAATTTGACGAGATTGATGCTATCATTAAATCGGAAGCACAAAAGCTGTGGACTGACGACTACGAGATGCAGATAGACCATATTAAACGACATAAAAACGCCTACAAAAAATTGCAGCAAGGAAGACCCTCCGATGTATCGGAACAAGAGTTTTTTAAGATCAGGGAAAGAGCGCAAGCGGCTTGGCCACTTGACTTTGAAATGCAGCTAGACCAGGAAGAAAGGCAAATTGATAGCCTAAGGCAATTGAAAGGAATGTAAGTTAATAACCAGTTTTCTTAGTCCACCTCATGAAATTATTATTTATCATCTACCCTTTGTTTTTAGTTTTTGGTTGTTCAGATAAGAACCAACAGCAAAAAATTGATCAGCTTGAACAGACCGTACAAGACTTAAAAGCGCAAAAGCAGCTGGTATCACAACCTCCAGCAAATACTAGCCAATCCCCCCCAATCAGTGATGCCACCTGTCAGGCAACCAAAAAAGGTGGATTCTATCTTTTCGTTGACGCCCTGCCTGTCCGAAAGTATAATTTAGTGGGGGTTATTAGTAGCGAGGAACTCGGCCTTAATTCATTAGGCCGTCAGCAATATACCGACTTGCGAGACAAATTCATTGATAAGGCGGTGCAGCAATATAGCGGTCAGGCCGACGGGTTGATCTTCAACTTTTGCGCGGGTTGCATTGATAAAGTGAATGTAATTAAGTTCGAGTAATTGCTGTTCACGTTCTATAATGAACGCCTTACAAAGCTCTGTTTAAAGAGTGAATAGGAGCGGCGAAGGTATAATATAGAGGTATACATTATACTTTTTACTCTGTTCCTTGCTTTGTTAATACGTAGCCGAAAAGACACTCAATCTAGGCAAGCGGCAAGTGATTGGCAGAAAGATGGTCAACAATTTTATAAAATGATTCGGCAAATGGCTCTTTATGCGAAATTTGACGAAACAAAACGGAGCCGGACCAGTCCTAACGAAGTCATTGACGTGTCAATGTTCGAGTTCATTTATAAGTAGGTTAACGATGCATTTATCTTGGTGGAAAAGCAACTGTTTGGAAGCCAAGCCACAGTGCAATAGGCTATCGAGATTGCAGGAGCATTAAATGATGAATACGTATAACTCGTAATGCTCGTAAGCAGGATAGGAAGATGTAAGCTTGTGTTATAACCTAGCTTCATTAAGATAAGCAAACGCTGATATTTACTTTAGATAAATAAACTCAAGCAGGATACGTGTTTCTATTGTTATATACGGCAGTTTAGCAAGTTCATTCGATAGCCTATTTCACCATTAGTTTAAAGGGATGAACATAAAAGCTTTTCAGTCGATAGGAAGCTATAATACTAAACATGTGTAACAAAAATCTCTATGTTTTTAATAGAAGTTTTTGTTTTTTCGATTTCAGAATAATTTCAAATAATAGTTTACCCTTATCCACCCATGAGCAAAGAACTACCTTTACTGCTACAAAGCATTGCTTTAGGCGCACTAGCTAGTATCAATCAGCAGGCGGCAGCGAATACAGAAATCACACTACATGAAGCGATTCCTCAGAAAAATCGGTTAAGCCTGAAAACACTGAAAAGTACCCTGCAAAAACCGAGTTTTATTCTCCGGGCCATTGATGCCAGTTCCGGTACATTTGAGGGAACCTATCATACGTCGCATCGCTCGCATTCGTCTCATCGTTCGCACTCATCCCATTCATCGCATTATTCTGGTTATAGTAGTGGCAGTACCTACTCATCCGGTTCATCAACTAGTTCTTCGTCCTCTTATTCGTCAGGGAGCTACACTGCCCCAGCAGCTTCATCCCCCAGGCCATATGCCCCCAGTCAGATAAGTCCTCCACCTGCCGCAAAACCGAAACCTGCTCCCTTATCATCTTTGACTCCTGAAACTCAACCAGCGAATACCAGCCCCTATACCAAAGTCGTAACTACAAATCATCGACTTGGTAGCCGGATTCTATACTTAGGTATAAAGGGCGATGATGTGTATGAACTTAAGAAACGACTGATAAAAAAAGGCTACTATACTCCAACCAGTCAGACTACGTTAACCGATGTTTTCGATGAGGAGACAAGAACCGCGGTAGGAAAATTGCAGCACAAGTATCAGCTGCCCCAAAATTATATTGTTGAACAAAATGCGTTGGCTTACTTGGACTTGGACGATACGGTTGAAACAACTCCGTCTAAATCCCTTTTGGGCAATCGACTCCTCCAGTGGGGCATGACGGGAGCGGACGTGGTTGAGCTAAAAACGAAGCTTATTCAGAAGGGGTATTTGAAGGCAACACCTGGCCAAGCGGTTAGCGATCGATTTGACGAGATTACTGAACAGGCAGTGAAATCCTTGGAGCAGGCTAATGGGATGACCGTGACTGGTAAAGTTACGGATTCGGTTGTAAAGCTTTTGCGCTAAATCAGTTATGTTAGGCCCACTAATTTGCCATCCATTTACATTTACCTTCCTGGCAACACGTAACCAGATGGCGTGCATACGCACAGAAATGGATCAAAGTGGTGAATGAATGAGATCCTCAGTAAAGGGTTTGATGTACTGACTAGGCTTTTTTAAGTTCCAAGTGAACAGGCCTCCGCATTCGCTCAGCCGGGCGCAGCGGTTACATTCCGGCAGATAGCTGTTCTTCCAATCGGAAATTGATTTTCGGGCGTAAGGCCAAAGCGAGGTGGGTAGCAAACAGAGCTGCGTATTATAAATGGATACGTGCATACCACGTACCGCCAGGAATTCAATGGCCTCCTCTAACTCCTGCATATAATTAAAGGGGTCAATCCAGAGCTTATCAATATTATGGGGCGTATAGCCAATATATTCTAAACCCATGAAGGCTACGTGCTCAGCAAAAGGCAGGTTCTTATAAATATAATGGGCTAGTTTGACGAGCCGGGGCACCGACAGTTTGTGTAAGACGACGCGTATCTCGACGCGCTGGTCGTAGCGGGCTAGATTGTGCAGCCCCAGAACGGTCTGGTCAAAAGCGTCTTTTGCCTGTACAATGTAATCATGTTCCTGATAGTAATCCGAATATAGAGGGATGCCAAACATGACCCGCTGATGATTAATAGCAGCCAACCGTTGCGCTACCTGGTGCCAGGCGAAGGTTCGGCCATTGGTCAGTACATGAATCTCGGTATCCGGCAATTCCTGTTTGAGCTGTTCCAAAAGGGCGAAAAATCCCTCGCCCAGTAAGGTAGGCTCGCCCCCCGACACCCCTAATTCGGGACAATCTTTAGGAATCAGCGGAATCAATCGTCGGTGCAGTTCGGCCAGACGCGGAATATCGTTTTTATCCTTCGGTGGCTGTGAACACATCAGACAGTTGCTGTTACATCGTTCAGTAGTCAGCAAGCTATTGTGAGGAGAGTGAATACGGTAAAGCGTATTAATAATGCCGTCCCCATTCACCGAGACAATATCTCCATCCACCAAATGGTCGAAGGTAGGCACCTGATAGATGACGGGTAACCGGGTAGTACTCAGCACAGATGGCTGTTTGGTGAGAACTGCCTGATAACCCGCTTGAATCAGCGGATCAGCCGGGGCCTCCTCCTCCACAATTAGAAATGATGATCCGTCAGCCAGATCGGGGTTACGGGTGACCCGACCGACCATATCATACGCTACATTAAAGGGTATTCCACGCGTTTGTAATAGCATAGGTAGTTATGGGCGGGGTTTGATCCAGCTCTCAAAAATGGCCTTCACCGTTGGATCGGTTTCCATGAGGTCAATCAGGTAGCGAATTATTTCCATGTTTTTCTGACAGAAGGTACTGGTGGGCCGGTACCCCCACAGGTCCCCTTGGGTGGCATGGTTATGAATCGGGTCAGCCCCGCAGTAACTTTGAAAAGCGCATTCCGAGCAGCCAGGCAGGCTCTCATTGGTCCAGGCCTGGGTCAGCTGCTGGGTTTTGGGACCGTAAAAAATATCGGCGTACGAGTGGGTATCCAGATGGCCCAGCTGAAACGTAAAATCATTCATCTCTGCCAGCATCCGGCTCTCATCGCTGGCATATACTGCCCCGTCATAGTTAAACACAATCGCATTCGTAATGGAGCCCGACGGCGAACTCAGATCAACGTAGCCTACGGGAAAGGGCGTCAATATTTTACGCAGGAGAATTGTTGCGTAATCTTCCGAATAGAAATGACCTTGCCGGTTATACTCCAGGATCCGATCAAGCGCTTTTTTATAAAAATCTAAAAATTGCGCGGTCTCATAATGATTTTTCCGTTCGTTGCGCAGGGCAAAACCGTAAGGCGAAATTGGACGCAGGAAAATGCTGCGAAAGCCTTGAGCAGCATATTCATCCACAATCTCAGTGGGATAGTTGAGTGACAAACTCGTGGTCGTCATTAAAGCAGACACCCGATCGTGGCCTAATACGCTTCGCGCCAGTTCAATTCCCTGAAGGGTTAGTTCATAACTATTTTTACCGGGCCGCTTGCGGTTCTGATTGTGGACATAGGCAGGGCCATCCAATGACGTGGAAAGCAAAATAGTGTTGACCAGACAGTAGTCAACAATCTCCCGGGTAATAACCGCCATGTTTGTACAAATGACGTAGGTCACCTGTTTAGCATAGGTCAATGCCAGGCGTTTGGTGCGCTCAATCGCGTACACAATCTTATCAAAAGCCAGCAAAGCCTCACCGCCCTGAAACTCCATAGTCACCTGATCGTTTGGCGATTGCATCATCAGGTCAATACCCTGATCGATGAACCGTTCAGCCATATCGTATTTTGCCTTATCCTGCGTCACTCGTGAGACCTGACAATAATGACAGGTATGCTCGCAACGCAGCGAAATAACAAAAATATGAAGGGATGTAAATTGGTCTAGAAACGACTTTTTCGTTCGGTACCGGGTTGCCAGAATGTCAATAAGCGGGGGAATGGGTTGCTCCGAAATAAAAAAACCGCTCAGCAAATCCGCGTATAAGTCGTAGTGGCTTTTTTTAGTTATCTGGCGGGAAACGATTTTTTCCACGGTTCCGGTCGAAACCACCAAATAGTCTCCTACCTCATTAACCAAAATATCGCGGGTCTCATCAAGTCGGTGAAACCGGAAAGGCAATAAGTAATAGGCATTTTGCTGCTGGTCATAATCCGCGCGCTCCTTAAACTTTCGGGTTTGCCGACGAAGTTTTTCCTCAATCATGGATGAGCTGAGTTACGTCAAAACCAACGGGGTCCGTTAATTCGCCAGGTGGCTCTTCATCAAATTCACCGTGCGAGAAGGCCTTGGCCACCAAAAGGTCCCGAATGTTTCTGGTTTCGCGGGAGACGATATCCCGCAACCTAAAATCGATCAGGTCCCGCTCGAGCTTCTGTAGGATAGCTTCGGCCTCTTCGTCGGTTATAGGATTTGTCGAAAGTAGCTTGAGTTGAATCTGGTACGTTGAGGAATCCCGGCGTGACACGGTGGTGTGAAATCGTCCTCCATACCAATAAAGGCATTTGAAGATGGACTCTTGTGTATACAAGGTTGAATCAGCAAAGACAGTGATTATATCGTCCTTAATAGAATTCGTATTCATAAAAAGCCTAATTTTTCTAGCTATAGTTGGATGAACAATAGGAGGAATACGACAGGGACTGGACAAGTAACATACTTGCTTCTAGATTAAGAAAATTAAGATCTTAGTTATTAACTTTATTACTCATGTAGTTTTTTGTTGACTAAAACTATCTTGCATCGGGTTGAATAAAAATAAAGAATTAACTAATTTCAGTACTAATCCATCTAATAACATCCAAAAGAAGCTGTCACTAGTGGTTCGATTTTAACCTGACTGAGTAGGCTACGTATTGACTTTCAACGGAAAAATATCTTAAATTAATAGAAAATCACCTTATAGCACTACTATATTCATAGAAAATGAATGCGACTAGATCAGTTTCAATAATCTAATTATTTGAGTTAATAAACAAGGTATGAATCCGTTCATTTAATGGTTAAAAATACAAGTAAAATAGACTAATTAGTGTATTGATAATCAATTGGTTACATTATTTTTAGGGTTCGATTTAAAATCGTTCAGGAAAACCCTCAATGAATAAACAATCATTTGAAGCTAGATACGTTCTGAAGTCATTTGCTGAAAAGCCACAAAGCATCCACGCAAAGGGCAACTTTTCTGAACGATTACTATGAATAGTACAAAATATTTAGCGAACGTTTAGACGTTTATCACATTCATTTTCTTTCTTTAATACAATTGTGTATGGTATATAGCTTAGGGCTTCCACTTGATTCGGATGCTGTAGCCGCCTTGATGCCTCTAGACCTTGCAGCAGGAAAACTTGGTCGCAATTAGTTCAATAAAGGCCTCGACTAAACAAAGCGCCCAGTTAGCCAGTAGTGAGAGCAACTAGCCGCTCTTAAGCAACAACTTAATCGGAATCGGCGGACCTATCTACTCGCGATTAATTGCATGGGAAAAGGCACCAAACTCTATAGCATTTTATTCAATAAATGCCCCCGCTGTCAACGGGGCAACTTCTTTTTGGTCAATAACCCTTATAATCTTAAGAAATTTGATCAAATGAATCCCCGCTGTAGCTGTTGCGATGA
The DNA here is from genome assembly GCF_023196085.1 of Spirosoma liriopis. Lineage (NCBI taxonomy): Bacteria > Pseudomonadati > Bacteroidota > Cytophagia > Cytophagales > Cytophagaceae > Spirosoma > Spirosoma liriopis. The sequence goes on along the minus strand of NZ_JALPRF010000012.1, from coordinate 82,071 downwards.
ACGTTTTGAGCGGGAGCCGGGCTATTATACGGGTGCTCTCTATGTGAGTTATGCTTATTATACGGCACTCATCGTGAGTTGCTTTGTGATCATGGAGGTGGTACTGGATTGGGATTTGGTTTATTTTCTGAGTGTCTTAATTAGCTTAATTATCGTTCTGACTCCGCCCGTTTTCCGGCTGGCTCGTTTAAGCTGGATCAATTTTTTTATTTCGTACGACGCGCACAAACCCACCCACTGCCCTGAATGAGCACGTAGAGCGATCGACTAAGTTGAGTGCTTAGACGGAAATACTTCGGCAATCAGCAATTACCCGCTTTTAACTATTTTGAAATTGTACTATTCTGAGGGGTGTTATATTAGTAATCTTATGTTAATGAACTATTCCTAGATCATGTGCCCTATACAGGCCGTGAGATTGGGCCGGATTGTCCCTTGGATAGTGGGAGTGAAAAGAGAGTATCAGGGTACGTTAAGTGATTATGGTAAACCGCTCGTAGCGGGTGGTAATCATTACTTCTTTCACGCCTTGTCGAGTGTAAATACGTCGTTTGTTGATCACGCGAAGTCGGTCATTAGCCTCAATGAAGACGGACTCAGGCTTGACCCACCGAATGGAGTCTGATTCGCCAACAGCTGTCACCACGATCTGGCTTAGATCATCACTAAAGGAGAACCGGTACGGACCCGCTTGATTCGCATAATTGACTAAGTGGGTGGGATTATAACTGAGCGTATCCCTCCCATTCCATTGAGTAGACCCTGAATAGGTGTTAATGTATTGCTCAGGCCAAAACTGAGAAAACAAGAACATGGATCCATAAACCGATTTGACCCGTAACTCCAAAAAAGCCCCGTAATTATTAAGCTCTAGGATCTCCTGGAGTAAGTTCGTAGACGAAACGCCATCTAAATTGACATCTAGCGGCTCACTACTGGTCGAACTAACGACTTTATATTTACCATGAAACCGTTGATAAAGTGCTTCTACATCCTCTTTGGGAGGGATAGAGTCCGATTGCTGACAACTAGCGGTTACAATACATAGTAGGACAATGAGCATTAAAGCCGTCTTCATAAGTTGAGTTTGTGCGGAATAAATTTATTAAATAAGCTTAGGATAGTGAAGTAGTTCATTTGAGTGTCAGCGTTTAGTTAACATAAAATCACTCATACAACGAAATTTCCCAACTATTTTTAGTCAGTGATAATCTACATGGGAAATGACTACTACCAATTGTAAATCCCTACTTAAATGAAAGCTACTTTTACTAGCACATTATTGCTTATATTGCTGTCGGCCTGTTCTCAAAAAGAGGAAGTAAAATTGGGGTGTGATTGTGAAGGTCCAACGGAAAATATAGTTCAAAACGCACTTGCTATTCACAATATTAGTGGAGTCCGAATTTTGGGTGATTCAACATCACAGGGTAGATATGCTATGTATTGTGACCCTAAAGTTATTGATGGTAAGACAATAATTACTCAAGACACGGTTAATGTTAGTGGGAAAATTCGTCCAGTTCGTAACTACGGTGACTGGAATTACAACGACCGAATTGAGGTGACAGAAATACGCAAGAAATAAGTGGTTCACTTTTGCATTTTTTGTTGCAGTGAGCAACCCATTTATACTTCTAAATTCTATCTTTTTTCTCATAACATAAGTTTAGTTGTACAACATAGCTAAGATTAGTACAATTTATGGGCTATTGAAGACTTTTTAGGAATTCACCAAAATTAATTGCAACTAAGAACAAGTTGTTCCGAGTTGGATTTCCTTGTGCATATTCATTTTCTACTTCGTGATCATAGAAATAAATTCTACCATAATTTTCCCCTTGGTTCGCATCTAGGCAAATATAGTTTCCTCCAGGATCCTCCCCGATAGGAATAATTCCTGGTGGAAATCTATCTTCGTAATAATCTAGCTGATAGTTAAGATTAAGAAAATCCTTGTCGAGAGATAATCCAAAAAAAAGATCAATGGAGTCGAAGCCTTGTAGCTTATTTATTAGAAACCTATTTTTTAAAGGTATTCCCCCGTTATAAACAAGTAAGAATGATTCATAGTCGGTAGGAAGTTTAAAGTTTATTTTTTCTTCAAACTCTTTAATACTTTTATGGGTAGTTCTTCCGAACTGCATTTTAAATTCCATATACTACTCTTAAAAAAACACAATCGAAATTTACAGTATTACTAGATTTATTTTGCACTTATTTTAGGGAGGTTGTATAACTACCGCTATGTAAAGGGAATCTTCCGAGAATACTTATCTCGCTTATTCTATCCTTTAAATGAAAAAGTGCAAATCTCATTTAATGAGCTAAGCGATTTAATTTAGCTAATTCTTTCCGATTAGTCTCTTTCGTTAAAGCACAGATGCTGGTATAAAACATACTTGGTGAAATTGCTTTCGTCGCTTTTTTGATAGTGCCCTTTGGCTCCCAATTAGTAGCGTATACAATGTACTCTTTGCCAATTTTGAACGCGTATCCACAGTCTGCCCCATCTCGACCAGTGACAATGGATACCGTATCAGGTGTGTTAACTGGAGATTTATACTTAGTCTTAATGACAAGCCTAAACAGCTTTTGAGGCCAAGGAAACTCAGGGTCTGTATAATCAGTCACACTAATGACCTTACCTTTAGCAGCAAGGCTTACAGAGTTCAGCTCATCTTTGAGTGTCCAGTTAGGATTTCTAACACAGCTACAAGCGTAGGCCGATATGTTAGCAGACAATAGAAGAACCGCTAGAACAAAGATAGAGTGGCTAAATTTCATCGATCTGACTGTGTTATATAAGTGCCGTGGCTGTTGCAAAAGTTTTGTAGGCCATTATGAAGCTCAGCAAATGGGTAGCTACAGGCAGCTTCACCCGCTGAAAAAAGAGTTTAAACAGGATGGTTCAGCCTCATTCAGGCTTTTGCAACAGCCACTGCCGTTATGTTAACCTAAGCCCTACTTTTTTGTCTCTAGCATGATCTTCTCCGCTAGATCCTTACATGCTCGCTCATTACTTTCTAACCCCAGTATTTTCTCCTCAAGGTAGATAAACCGGTCAGCAATTTCGTGTACTGCTGCTCCCTTGATGGCTAGACTAAACAGTTGAGGGGTATAAGACTGATACTCATCTCTAGGAGCGGAATCATTTACCCCGATTGGATCCCATTCTTCCCAAAGCAGTGCATCAATAAATTTGTAAAGTTGGTTTTGTGGCCCACTGAGCCTTCCCATACCCATATTTTCGTTATATAATCAAATGTTATGTTAACCAACGAGAAAAGTTTAACAAAACTCTAGTTCTGTTAAACATCTAAATTTACTAGCATCCACCGATTTTATAGTTTTTTTGGCGTTTTTGTTTCTAGCTGATTATTACCACATCTTGATGGCTAAGCCTTTATTGTAAGCTATCAAAAAAGTAGCTGCACCTTAAAAACAGACTATTAGTATAATGAATATCGTTTATAACGAATACCGATCAGTTTATTAGGAAAGTACAATTAATAAACTAGGCGTTTTTGTCCACGAAAACCCCAATCAGAAAGGGAAGATAAAGCTGATTTGTCTTCCCTTTCTCAACATCCAGAGCCAACAGACTATACAGTTAGCGAGAGTCTAGTCTACTTATTCATTCGGCGTAGGATGGTTGGTCGAGTCAAGAGTACTCTTCAGGGCTTCTTCGCCGTACTCGCGCTCGAGGTTACCTAGCTCCTTGTCCGATCGAGCATCTGTTTGGTCTGGGTTGCGGATGGCCCCCGGTGCTAAGTCATGTTTCTTTTCCAGATTACCGACTTGGATATCCGAGCGGTCTTTGCGGGGCTTGCTCATGATCGGGGAGATTTAGTTAGCTAATGCCTAGTATACTAGACGAATAGGGTATTTGTTTGGCATACACCGCTCATTTTCGGCAATTGTCATAGTCATTTTTTATTTTTCTAGGTTTGTTACAAATGTTAAACGGTCATTTATGGTTTGTAACAAACTGTACTTTTCCTGTATCTTGGGCTTTTATTCTGCCTGTTTATGGAAAGTCAGTCTCTTTCTTACATTGCTTATTATCGGGTATCAACCAAGCAGCAAGGCCAGAGCGGGCTTGGGTTAGAAGCGCAGCGAAATCAGGTGTTGCAGTTCATCGGTAGCAAGGCACGGCTCGTGCGGGAGTTTGTCGAAGTAGAAAGCGGCAAGCAAGACAGTCGTCCTCAGCTCACAGAAGCGCTGTCCTATGCCAGAAAGCACAGGGCCCGTTTAGTAATTGCCAAGCTAGACCGGCTGAGCCGCAACGCGAGCTTTATTTTTGCTCTGAAAGATTCGGGCGCTGACTTTGTGTGTGCTGATATGCCCGATGCCAACACGCTAACCATTGGCATTTTTGCGACGCTAGCCCAGCACGAACGGGAACTGATCGGCGAACGGACCCGCAAGGCGCTGGCTGCAAAGAAGCAACAGGGCTTTCAACTGGGATCACCGCAGAACCTGACACCACTGGCTCAACAGAAAGGTGTTGCTGCGATCAAGAAAAAAGCGGCTACGAATGAAAACAACCAGCGGGCGATGCTGACTATTAGAGGTTATCTAAACCAGGACAAGACGCTCCAGCAGATTGCCGATGAACTGAACGCAGCGGGATTCCGTACGGCGAAGGGGTATTTATTTCAACGGGTGCAGGTACTTCGTTTAATGAATAAACTGATTAAAAATTAGGAAATAGGACACACCGCCTTTACAATGAAAGATTAAACATATGGTATAGTTAGTCTTGAGCGGATGTAAGACAATACAGTAAGCCGTAGTTGAGGTTGGCAATAAGCCTAATTACAACCTGTTGAAGAAAGATGATAGATAAGCCTTCTCCACTCATCGGCTTCTTAGAAAGTTTACTCGTCTTTCGTAATTAGCATGTTCAAGTTGATCTACAATCCTTTCTTTGATATAACGCCTATGAAGAATATACATCAACGGATTGTCCATTGCTTCTACTTTTTCTAATATGTTTTCCCATTGCTTTGCTCGCAGCTCACCAATTATAGTACTAGTAGTATAGGTACGTACCGCACCTGACTTTATCCAATCAATTCTTGTAAAGTCCTCTACCAATGTATTGTAAGTTAAGAACAGGGTAATAAAAGGCTTTTCAGTAGGAGGGCCGGGTTTGGATAGGGCTAAATAAATTGCATTCAGTAGATCAACCTCGCGGCTATTTTCTTGGATAAACCGCTCGATGAATTTTCCGACTTTCTCAGCGTTCTTTGAGTCTAAACTTTCGAAAAAGCCTTCTACCTGTTGAGCATGAATTATGTAAAGCTCACGTTTCTGAATAAGTTGCAATCCCTCACTAACTAATTCGTAGTAGTCATCGCGTGACCAGACAAATGAGAGCTGGCCAAAATCATGGCGCAGGTAGCTGTTTTCGTCATAGTGTGCGATTAGGAAATCGTGCCAGAAGCTTCGTCGGCGGTCGAGCAAAACCGCTAACGCTTTCCGGTCATGATCGTAAGCTTCTTTAGTGAAATATTGGTCAAGATACAGCTGCTCCATCACATGTGTCAATGAAGAGTCAACCTGTGATCCGAATTTTTCTATAAAACTATCCCATAGCTGAATTTCCTTATTATGTTCTGATTTTACTGTATGTAGCAACTGTATAACCCTTGTCGGTAGTGTAAAATCGAATGACACATAACGTTCGAGAAAGCCAGGAATAGCGATTCGATTTAATTGAAAGATGGCCAGATCGGATAATTTCTCACTTAGACGAGAAAACCATTGAGTACTAAACTCTGAATCAGGTAGTGACCAAAAAAAGCTAAGTAACCATGACGCCGTTTTATCTGTAACAGGTAGGAGGGTTGTATATAAATCTTCGGGCTTGACGAAATGACGTTCCATAACAGTCGCCAATAATGGAGGATGATCCATATATCCATCGGGTAGCCCAGTTAATAATACATACTTGAGTACCTCATTGAAGAGTTCCTTATCTCGCTGCGCAATCGACAAAAAGAATTCGGTAAGCCCTTCACTAAGGTGCCAGACATCTCCTGGCCCAAAGACCAGTGACCACATCAATCGTATCTTCTCATATAGTGGTCTAAATTCATCTAAACTATTGAACGACAATGCTACTCGTATCTCGTCAACCTTGCGTTTTCGTAACTCTATTGATCCCGAGATATCAATTTGACGCCGTTCCCTTTTTTTAATATGCTCAAAACTCAGCGTACAATATAATTGGTATAATTCACCATTAAACTCGGTGGCCAGCCCTTGATACGTTCGCCGTTCAAGTGCTAAGTTGTTGAGTTTATGGACGTATTTATGTACGTTGCGGCAATCCAATGGGTCATCAGCCGAAAAATGTTTACGAACTACATTAGAAACTTCATCAACATCAGCCTGGATATAATCATTGTCTAAGCCTCTATAACCTTTAGGCATGTAAGCATACAGTGCTTGCTTAATGGTTTCTACCCCTGCTGACAAGCGGTGGTCAACGTATCCCCAAATTCGTTTTCGATAAACAGGAGGCTCACCTGGTTTATCATACATTAGGAGTAAGAAATGCTTCAAGTTATTGTCCATAACTAGACAATGTAGTGCTGACCCTTGCAAACCTCGTTCAACCAAGTAGGCACTTAACCAATCGTACTGATCAAAATGGGGACCATCATCTTCACTATAATTAAATGAACGAGTCAGATAACTTTCAATTTTTTTATTGACGTCTTCTACTAAAACAGACTGCTTATCAATTAGAGCAATCATTAATGCATACCCTACTAGTGCATTTGCTTTTTTGCTTGTATGCGCCAAAAACTCAAATAATAAAGCTACTATCTCCTTATTGACACTTTGTCCATAGCGGTTAGTTGTATTTGACGTAACGCTACCCTCTACGAATTGATAGATAAACAGTATAACTTCATCTAATAAAAACCGGTCATACCTTGACAGAAAGCTTAATCGAGACTGGTCATCTGACAACGTACCATAAAACTTGGCCAAAATTGGTTGAACCCATGCCTTAACTGACTCTTTGTTATAGCTTTCATAAATGGATAAGACAGCATCTTTAAGCCGGTAGCTCTGCGATTCGTTGAACGCACCCAAAAGTCTTGCTAAGTCCAATGCTTTTCTTTTGTAAGTGCATTGATAAAAGGCATATGTGGCAAAAACCTGCTCTGTAAACCGGAAAGCGTTGTCTTGATATACTTCAACGATTTCTAGTGTTTCCAAGTAACGGATATGCCCCCACAGTTCAGTTGCTGTAATCCCTAAAAAGGATAATATATGTTCAAAGTCAGTCAAACTAGTAGTGTCCACAACGCGCAGCATAGCAGTTAGCCCAAGTACTTGTAAACGTGTTGTGTTTGTCCAAACCGTTTGATCGGGCATGACTCGCAAGTAATATTCGTCATAAACGGCACTAACATCCGATAAAATAGTAATGTCACTACCCTTCTGGTTTGCTAATGTTGCCAGCATCACCGCTAATCGGACATTTCCTTCAGCTAGCCGATTTATTTTATTGTGATAGATACCGTTAAGAATGGTAAAAGTGGGCGACTTTAAAACCTCAGTAATTTGTTCATCGCTCATTTTCCCGACAGTTAGTTCGCTAAACCGGAAGTTATTAGTTTGTAACGACTGGCTAACTTCGTCAAAGGCATAACCCCGAACGGTAATCAGAATCTTATACGTAGAGGTTCGTAATCTATTAAAGTGGTTAAGCACTGTTAATAAGTTATCCACTTGCCGGTTAGCATCATCAATGAGAATAACGTAATCCTTGCCATCCGGGAAGTGTATCATTACGTCGTCCCATATTGCTGGAGGCTGATTGACAATACAGTATCCTTCACTGTCAGGTCGTTCACTTATATATCGCTGGATGTATTCTATTGCGAGCTTTGTTTTCCCACAACCGGGCTGACCTTGTATCACAAGGATTTCAGAACTGACTAATTGCTCGGTCATAGAATTAAATTCAGCTCGTTCTAAATAAGCGTTAGATAGAGGGGTCCCAACAGTTAATCGACCCCGTTCGTAATGGTCGATAAATTCAGCAACAGTAAGAATCTGACCGGTATCAATCGGCATGTTTAGCGCCTTAGCCAACCTTATATCGTCCACAACGGCGTTGACTAACTGGTCCAAACCGTGAAACGTTACACCAATTCCAACATTACGGGCAGGTTGAGCTAATTCATTCTGCTGACGGGCATCTAGCCGACCTGCATAAACTAAATCAATGTGTGTAATTTGCTCATGCTGAATACCATGTAGCTCCTCATCTAAGCATGAGTTAAGATCGTTCTTGAGTTTTGTGGTTAGATTATCTTTTTTCTTAGTGATTTCTGCAAGTTTGAATTTGTGTCCTGGCAAAGAGAAAAACATGTCTGGCTGACCTGCAACTGTACTGTTGTTGGCAATTTGAGAGCCTAGTTTGGTTTGTGGGTACTTGTTCTTGTAATAATAGCGGAGGTACTGGTTTCCGAATCGCTCAAATTCACTTCCATTTAAGTGCTTTGTTAAGCGAAACTCAATATCTATTTCACGCGAAATCATAATGATGTTCAATTGATCAAGCTACGCTTAGTGACGTATATATTCGTTTGACAAGCGTAGTAAGATGAGGTTAATGTAGTTAGTCTGAAACTTAATGAACAGCTACTGAATCAAACTAATGCTAGCAGGCACGTCACCTTGATGGATAACGGTGAGTGGCATCGGCTGGAGCTTCTTAGTGTTCATTTCACTTGGATACGTGCTGATCAGGTAGTTCTCAACCGCATTGATGGTACTAAGTCCTTCCTCGTCGAGCAGGCCGATGTATAGCTTTGCTCCATGCCTTAAGCAACCTTCGATCCAATGCCGATAGCCAACGTTATAGCGCCCGCTTATCTTCCCCTCATTGTAGGTGCGCATGTGGCCACCGAAGTAGCTCTTGTGTGCTTTACCCCAGTAGAAAGGCTTGTCGTTCCATTCATGTAAATAAATGATTCCCGTATAGTTTCGGGCCTCTTCATACATGAGGCAACGCTTCCAAGTAATAATCATAGAGAGTCGTAGAGGTAACCGTATTTAAATAACTGTTTTAAGATAAGGATATGGGTTAACACTTCATAGGTACATTCCGTAACGTTTGATAAAGATTTCGCTAGATTCAGCTTCCACAACGTATCCCAACACAACATGAGGAATCCAGCCTGGCAACGCGATGAGCTTATCCTTGCCTTGGATGTTTACTTTCGGGAAAGTTATAATAAGCTTGGCCCTACCCACCCCACGATCAAAGAACTGAGTTATATCCTCAACCGACTACCGATCTTTTCTACCGAGCTACGCAACCAGACGTTTCGCAATCCCGATGGGGTTTACATGAAACTGGGTAACTTCTTAGCAATTGACCCGGACGATGCGCGAAGAGGCCTACCTAGTTACGGTAAGCTGGACGAGCTTGTTTTTCGGGAGTTTTAAGCGGATCGAAACCGGCTTCATCAGTTAGCCTCAGTAATTCGTGAGGGCGTGCAAAATGAAACAGTGCTCAACGAAATAGCGTCAATTGAGGATACCGACGACGACGCCTATTCTGCTAAAGAAGGAACCGTTTTGCTTAAATGGCACAAATACCGCGAACGAAACCGGAAACTGGTGCAGAAAAAGAAAGAGTCTGTGTTAAAAAAAGAAGGGCATTTAGCCTGTCAAGTATGCGGCTTTCGGTATGATCGGGTGTATGGCTCGTTGGGTAATGGCTATATCGAATGTCACCATGTTCGACCTGTGCATCTGATGAAACCTGATGAACGAACCACGCTGAATGACTTGGCGTTGGTCTGCGCCAATTGCCACCGGATGTTACACCGAGACTTGACCCTAAGCCTAGAGGAATTGAAACGTAAATTGAAACAGGAAATCTAAAAACAGTCAACCTTTTCCATGAATGTAACGGCACTCAATCAACAACTTAAAACCATATACGAGCCTTACTTAGCGCATCTATACAGTCAGGAATGGCCTGCTGACGTATCAGCTCCCTTACTAATGCATGTATTTGAGGATTGGGCACGGATGCAAAGAAAAGTCTTGTTTGTTGGTCAGGAGACGCATGGCTGGAATTACTTGGCCACAGGGCCAACCGTCGAAACGCTACAGAATATGTATTCTAGTTTTGACTTGGGCAAACACGCTGATTACGGAGATGGCAAGAAACCACGCTATCTGCGGAGTCCGTTTTGGAATTTTTGCCGCTCCTGCTTCCATCGACTAAATTCAGATCCTGGCGTGGAAAGGAAAACGAGCGGGTTCTTATGGACCAATATTTCCAAATTTGATAGTAACAGTACCACGCCCCATCCTGATCTTCAAGAGCGGAACCGGCCAGGGTTTGAGCTACTTAAACAGGAACTAGCCATCAGTCAACCGGACGTGGTTGTCTTTCTTACTGGTACGAAGTATGATTCCTGGCTAGATCAACTATTTATGTTGGAACGGGAGTCTATTTTGGGCGACGGCTTGCTGAGCGTGCTGCATGATTCGACGGGACTATTACCCCGGTTGAGTTTCCAGACCAAACATCCCCGAACGCTCAGTATGCAGAAGAAATATTATGTTGTGCTAAATAAAATTGTAGAACGTTCACTCGGCTAGTTAAACGCTTCCTGACGATTGATTATACTTGATGCTATATCAACCTTAAATCCATGAATTCACTGGCCCATGTGCAGCGTAACCGCCGACTGATACTAATGATCCTGCTGGTGTTGCTCGGCTTTGCCGCAGGTTTTGTCTGGGGAAACCAGTACGGCTACGGCCAAGGCAAACTGGACACTGTTAAAGCCATTGAAAAGCGGTTCAATGCTCCAGAGCCGACCGCTCCCCGGATCTAGTGAAATGATAGAAACCTACAAACTTCATCGTATCATTTCCGGAGGCCAGACTGGTATCGACCAGCTGGGCCTTACTGTAGCTCAATCACTCGGTATTCCTACCGGGGGTACGGCTCCTAAAGGCTACCTGACCGAGAACGGACCCGACGAGCAGTTACGAGATTACGGTTTGGTTGAACATAGCTCGGCTAAGTATCCGCCCCGAACGCGCGCTAACGTGCAGCAGTCCGACGGAACACTACTGTTTGGAAGCTTAACCGGGGGCACTCAATTGACACTGAATGTTTGTATTAAGGAAGGGAAGCCGTATAGCTTAAATCCAGACGCGGATCAGTTGCGGACCTGGCTCATAGACAATCAGATTCGGGTACTCAACGTGGCCGGAAGCCGGGGGAGTAACCTGTCCATTGAGCAGCTTGAGCACTACCGGAAGGTACTAACTGATGCGTTGACCGGTTTCGTTAAATTGGGCTGATAAATCGTATGGACAATAAAGATGAACCACGACCAAACGACACCCCTGGTGACTACCCGGCGCTGAACGTAAGCCCGAAAACAGGGGAGGAGCCATTTTTACAGAATGGGCAACCACTACCAATCAGGCTGCTTGACTTCTGGCGGTGGTCGGCTTCGGATCTGGCCAGCAATGCCCTGCGCGGGCGACTGGCTGAGTACATCGTTGCGCAGGTACTAGGCATTAGGGCTACTGTGCGGGTTGAATGGGATGCCTACGATCTGCTGACTTCGCGTGGTATTCGGGTAGAGGTTAAATCAGCGGCCTATCTGCAATCCTGGTATCACAAGAAGCTATCGGCTATCAAGTTCAGCATCCGCCCCACCCTGGGCTGGAATGCCGGGTTAAACGCGTATGAGACCGAGCTGAAACGCCAAGCCGATGTGTACGTGTTCTGTCTACTGGCCCATAGGGATAAAGCAACGCTGGACCCGCTGAACCTGGATCAGTGGGTGTTCTATGTGCTGGCTACCCCTGTGTTGAGCAAGGCTTGTGGCAGTCAGAAAACGATTACATTGACCCGGCTTCAGCAACTTGGTGCGTTACGGGTACCGCTTGAGGAACTGGCAGCCGTGCTGGACCGGATCGCCTTTACTCAAAACGAACCGGGTTCAGCCCACTCAGCAGAGTAGCTGAACCCGGTTCGTTTGGCTATTTTTCCAGATTAGTTGAGGACCACCAGCCGGTTTGGCGTACTGGGCTGCTGGCTGCCCAGCGTGACCGTCTGCGTGGTGGTGTCTACCCCGTTGGAAATCTCCAGCTGATAAGCTCCGTCGGGCAGCTGATCCATATCCAGACTCAGCCGGGCTGTCTTTTCTTTCCTGGTCAGGTGCTGGGTATACAAGACCTTACCGTTTATGTTTTTGAGCTTTATATCGACTGCACCTGTTGTTTCTTTATCCAGGTTGATGTGGAGCTTACCGGCAGTACTGGTGTAGATACCGGTTTTGTAGGTAGCAACTGATGCAGGGCGTTTATCGGGGTTGGTTTTAGCCAGGGAAGCCGAAACAGTAACCAGGGTCAGCGTGCAGGCTAAGATCAGGGAGTTGAGGAGGGTTTTCATGGTATGTAGGGTTTGGGTTCTAGTTTTCGTTTTCTGTCGGATTATTCCCGATTGATGAGTCAAAGGTATAGGCTATAGATGGTACTATGCATAGCAAACTACCGGAGCGGTTGGGTGGTCTGATGAGTGGTAAAAAGCAAGGATCACTGAAGAAATGATGCACAAAGACGCAGAGCCGGCCTCCGGAGAGTATATCCAGCGAGCAGGGTTATGATTCCTAATTAGAAGAGATGAATAAAGCAGGATTCCGAAGCTGTGATACTGCCTTTGTAACAGAGGCCGAGCAGGGGTAATTTAGCTAGCGAGGTTTAAATAACATTGTACTTTTCTCTGTCAAGTTGTATAAGAGTTCTTATGTTAAGAAACTTTTCCAAGATCAAACACCCTGTACAAGCCCTTAAGACAGGCTAGATTGTCCGTTGGAAAGGGAAGGCAAAAGGTCAGTATTAGGTTAGTAAAATATTAGTAGATTGGCCTATGAGTAGAGTGTCCATGAGCATGGCTTCTAAGTTACCTTAACCTCACTTGTAGAGCGAATCTAGATAGTAGTTGAAATATGCAGAGCCGATTAAAATTCCTGCTTGTATCAGTTAGACCCATACTAATTGGTATTGCATTGATTGTTCTGATAATAGGGGCTTATTTAATCCAAGAATACAAAAAGGAAAGCTTAATTGAGGAATGCCCACGATATACAATTGCTTACAGTACTACTGTCAGCAGAAGAGAGGTCAACTATAGGTACACCTTTTTAAATCAATCCTTCAACGGTACTTGGACTGTTAATCCTCGAAGTTTCAGTGAATTTATTAGCTTTAATTTGTACCCGAAAGACTTCATTAACCAAAGATTTTTAATACGAGTTAACTGTAACAAACCGGACGTGAGCGAAATAGATTGGACACACTCAGTGCCTACAAATGTTGAAAAGGCTCCTGAAGCAGGATGGACGGTTATTCCTAAAGATTTTCCCAAAACCAGGTTCTCAGATTAACATAACAGCACTTATATAACAATTACATGGGCCAGAATCTAAAGTCTAGATGGAGATCTACAGAGATTCTTTTTAATCCTGTATACATGATAATTATTATTTTGAGTAGCCTATTTAACTGCTTTTTTGCAAGATTCTTTTTTCTTGGCTCGATGGAAACTATTCAGGACATGATTAAAGAGGATGGCTTACTACTCATATTCGTAAATCGATTTATGGCCTTTTCATTATTTGGTAGCCTTCTCTCTTTAGGACTAGCAATAGTTAGTTGTTTAATCGTCATACTTAGTCAGCAAAAAGATTGGTTTGAGCCTAGGTACGTTTTTGGAGCCGCTTTTATTTGCCATCTATTTAGTGCACTTACTGGTAGTCTCCTTTTCACTACATCACTTTTAGATTAAACAAAGAATTCTCGAGAGGTTAGTAATACTCTTTTATGAGTTTATTTTCTTAACATAAGAATAATTATAAAATAAATGTAGGAATAATGCTGGACTACAATAACGCAGAAATTCGTATTTTTCTAATCCGTACTCCAATCAACGTCTATTTCGTTAGACCAATTTTGAATATATTCTTCACTCAAGACATATACACTAATAGAAATAGATACCTTTAAGTTTGCTATTCTGCTTAATAAATCTTTGCTGAGAATCTCAAAATTGCATTGTCCACCATCAAAATATATTTCTAAAAAAAATGAGAAATCTTCAGCTCCTTTTTTAATAAATAATGAATGATTTTCCTCTAGAAAATCAACAAAATACTTTTCATATCTCGCGACATAGTTTTGAGTGGCAAAGTTTTTTACATACCAAAACAACGCGTTACCAAAATTATAAGTACCGTCTCTGTTCTCAAATTTATCATTGGGTCTGTTAGATGACTTTAGGATAAAATTGCCAACCATCTCATTAACAACACTTTCAGGAAAGAAATTATCGCCTGAAACAGAGAGACCAATTTTGTATATCATTCGTGTTTTTATTTCTTGGATATGCCATAAAAATAGTTCTATTTCTGGACACGTAAAACTTTTTAAATAATTTACACATTTCTAAGTTATAATATATAATTACACTTATGTAAAGAGATTAAAGTCAAATATTGACTAAACTATTCATTATCTAAATTCCTTGAAATTTACAAATGAGAATGGCCACTAAAGTATTTCCTGATGACTATGAGTTAATAAGTTTTTTCGAGGTAGAACCTGAGGTATTAGATGCAGAGATACCTTGGTTTTACAACACTGTTACTTTTCAAAAGCAGTATGCTGACGAACTGTTATACTGTACATTTTCGCCATCTTATGGGGATATTGATTTAACGTTAGTACGTGGTCAAAAGGCAAAAATCACTCTCAATCTACACAATATTGACAGTATCGAAGTTTTGAAGGGTCCCAACGGTGAGCATCTTAAAGCAACTTTTCATCCAGACACTTCTTTAAACGACTTTCTTCTTACTCTTAAACCAGAGGTCAGTATTATTTGGGGAATGTCTCTTGAGTAGTTGGAACTGTTGTATAAGTGCCGTGGGTGTTGCAAAAGTTTGAGTCGGTATCCCGAGGATCTAGCAGGGTTAAGCTGATACAAACCAAGGCATCATTTTATCTGAGTAATACTCGTCTATGCTATTAAAATCGCCATTTTGATAGCATTTTTGCACATAGTCAAAGGCTTTTTTAGACTCCTTATTCTGTTGATTTTTTAGAAACTCAAGCGTCTGAATAACACCTGCAAATGGCACTAATTGAATGTCCAACCCACAGTAGGTATCAAAGTCTGTATTCTTTGTTTCCCATATGGTTAAACTATCTTCAACTTGTTGATGGAGTCCCACTAGATAACAGGCAAGCATTAAATCTTCAGTAGGCATTTCACCATTTGGTTTTTGGCGGATGACGACAAAGGCATTCAAAAGAGCTATAGCAAATTCTCTATAGTTATGTTCTCTAAAGTAATTTACGAGGTCAATTCGTAAGACACTGTTATTTTGAATTGAATCAATTACTTCGTCAGAGATAGTCTTGTCTTTTTGAAAGTATCCAAGTATTGTGTTAACATCCATGTGACTTTGTCGCATTTAGCTCCGCTAATGTATCATTACTAAGTCTATTGCAACACAGATAGATTGAAGTTTAAATTTTCAAGACGAGTTTTGCAACAGCCACGCCACTTATATAACAAAATACGAATTGTTAACATGTGTACAAAGATGCTCATATGCCTTTTTATCAAGTACTCTTAACATAGTGTAGAATTAGTTCTGAATATGTTTCAACCTTTTGAGGAAGGATGAATAGTCACTGGAGTGTATAGTATTTCCATTAATTTTTAATATTTTGTTATCGAAGTGAATTTTGATCCACCTGAGTCGATAAAATCTCGAGCTAAAAGTTACCACAACAAAAAGATTTCCTATCCTGTTTGGCATATTCTTATCTATAATTTCAATTCCGTTTAATTGGCTTAAATCGTACGAGCGTGGAAATAAACCAAACATATAATGTGTTGTTAGCTGATCATTGTTGATAGCATACTGTCTCGTTGAAAAGAACGATAAGGCCAAAAGCAGTAGAGGGAACCATCCGAAAAACATACACAGACCAATTGTTGATTGGAAAGGATTTCCAGGATAAGCATCTCTATTAAAATAAGGAGAAAATAAGCATACAGAAAACAACAAAGCTGAAATAAATAAGCCTCTTGATAACTGATAGTTTACTCTAAATTTCATTTTATTTATAAGAGAAGATTTGTCTATCTCTGCCATCACCTTAAAAATCACATAATATAAAGTTAGTTATACGACATAGCTAAGATTAGTACAATTTATAAGCTATTGAAGACTTTTTAGGAATTCACCAAAATTAATTGCAACTAAGAACAAGTTGTTCCGAGTTGGATTTCCTTGTGCATCTTCATTTTCTACTTCATGATCATAGAAATAAATTCTACCATAATTTTCCCTTTGATTCGCATCTAGGCAAATATAGTTTCCTCCAGGATCCTCCCCGATAGGAATAATTCCTGGTGGAAATCTATCTTCGTAATAATCTAGCTGATAGTTAAGATTAAGAAAATCCTTGTCGAGAGATAATCCAAAAAAAAGATCAATGGAGTCGAAGCCTTGTAGCCTGTTTATTAGAAATCTATTTTTTAAAGGTATTCCCCCGTTATAAACAAGTAAGAATGATTCATAGTCGGTAGGAAGTTTAAAGTTTATTTTTTCTTCAAACTCTTTAATACTTTTATGGGTAGTTCTTCCAAACTCCATTTTAAATTCCATATGCTATTCTTAAAAAAACACAATCGAAATTTACAGTATTACTAGATTTATTTGCACTTATTTTAGGGGGGTGTATAACTAAGATTGTGTAAAGGGAATAATTTTATAAGGTGGATACAATATGTATCAAGGTGCATCATAGAATAATCTGAAACTAGCGCAGTGAAATAGTCTCTATTGATAAAGAATAATTACGGTCGCCGACTAAATACATTGGCAACTCTTTGTAGTACTCATAGTACCGACCACTGAAGCAAACCTGTAGTCCATTTTGCTGATACTTTGCATCCGGCGCGCAGAGATAGCCTACATCATGGGAATCCATGCTATTCGGAACTCTAATTATATACTTAGTTTGTATAGAGTCATAGTAAACACTGCCAATTGCATCATCCACTCGTTTAACAAACTTTCCTCCCTCAGCACAATCAGCAGGAGTATCTTTCTCACAACTAAAAAGTGAGATAGGTATACAAAATAGCAGTAGGAAGTAGAAGCGTTTCATAAACGACGTTGTCTTTTAACCACGACGCTTTTTAACCAATAAGGGTTGGAATTGCTGTTATATAAGTGCGGTGGCTATTGCAAAAGTCTATTGGTCTTTGGTCAGTCTTACTAGTTGAGCCATATTCGACCCTATTTTGCTTCGAAAACAGGGGACTGACAAGGGCGATTCAGGTCTGTATCGACTTTTGCAACAGCCACTGCGTTTATGTTAATGAATATATCTTAGAAACAGGAGCATCTGTCCCAATAAGCCAAATTACTTTCGTCTAATTTCAGTGACTTCAAGACGTGAATGGTAATTCCAGTCGCCATAGCCACAAGGGCCCCGCAGCTTACCACTCACCTCAACTGTATCAACCTCGTTGACTTTGCCCTGAATAAAGTCAGGATTACAGTAGATTGCTGTGTAGAGCTGCCAGCCCTGTTGGAGGTGTTCAGGATCTAGAATAGTAATCAGAGTTTTGTTATGGATAGCTAAGGCGTGATCTACTACCTTAAGCGGTTCCCCTTGACAATCACATCCCAGCTTAATGGCCGGGTCTTCTTTGCTTTCACAGGAGTTTACTAATGCTAGCAAAGACGTTAATGAGACCAAAAGTAGTAGGGTTTTCATCATTTATTAAATTATCCCTTATACGATTCAAAAGGCTTTATCATAGTTGGAAAGCCAAAGAAATCTGTTGTATAAGTGGCGTGGCTGTTGCGAAAGTCTGAAGGGTGCTGATTCAACTGGATGCATAAGCCTTAATTGGGCGACTTTTACGCTCACATGTAGCCCTTGAAACGGGAGATTCTGATCAGCACCGACTTTTGCAACAGCCACTATTTTTATATTAATAAATAAACCTTTATCTACAACTATAACTTGAATTGTAGGCTATCAGAATTTTACAATTTAGGCTAGTCTGAAATTGACGGTATTTTCGTCCCAGCTAAAGCTAATAATTCAGGGGTTATTGTAATATTGATTGAGTTTGAAACCACATCGTGAGTAGCTGTTTTGAAGCGTACTCGATAAGGAACCTGCTGAGAGCCATGCCGTATTGGATTCTCTATCTCAAGGTAAATGTAATGATTAGACTTAAGGGACATAGTCCAATAGCTGTTGCCACAGGAAGCGTCTATATTTGCTTGAAGTAGCTTCCATTTACCGTCCACATATACTTCACTGGTTATTCCTCCAACGGTGGCATCTTGCCTAGGAAGGGATAGCTCTTTCGTTGTGCTGTTAACTAAATAGAGCTTAATGTAAGCGTTTCCGTTTTCACGCTCGACAAACGCGTTAGTTTGAGGAATCAGTATTTCAATCTTTCCTTTTTTAGCTTTTAAAACCGTTGGGAGATTATTTGTAGCTAGTTGTTTATTGTCGAACTTATGATCTTCGCCACTAGCCCAGGTACTGGCATACCTTTCATAGACAGGGGTTGTCTGTGCTTTACTGAAATGGCTAGTTCCAATTAGCATAAGGACATATAAAGCTGATACCTTTCTATTTCGCATCGTTCTTATCTGTTATATAAGTGCCATTGTATTATTCGATTTTATAAGGAAAAGTAGCATTCTGACCACAGGGGTTATTAACAGAAAAATCTAGTTAGTCACTATTCGGCTATAACCTGAATAGCATCCTTTCTGGAGCTCACTTTCTCATTAAACTCCCAAGGCTCTACCTCTCCAAAGCTGATATTAGGATTCTCCTTTGTGTGAAAGGTAAAACTTCCGGTGGCTGGATAGAAAGTTACCTTGTCGCCATCGCAGACAACCCATAACTCTAAGATCGCATCTATACCAGCCATCCGTTCGCTGATAATGCAATTCGTATCGGGCAGGGACGGTTTAGTATGGATACCATAGGCATACGCAAAACCTCGATAAAACGGATTACTGTATTCAATTTCTGTAATTGAAGCGTTAGGACATCCTTTAGGTTTTATGACTCTGTGCTTGTAGGTAGTTGGCTGTAACAAGCCGATTACAATTACTACTCCGACTAGTATTACCAGTCCTACATAAAATTGTAAAACTCGCTTCATTGCTGTTGTATAAGTGGCAATATGTTAACCTATCGTTGTAATAATAACTATCGAACAAAATCTGTTTCCTCGCTTTTGTAGCTGGCTATATAGTCGATCAGGTCTTTAACTTCTTTTTCGGTCAGGGTAGGAAAACCAGGCATTAAAACAGGAGCAAATGCTTTAACCATATGGTTCGCGTAAACATCACCTGATTTAAGCACCGCCGAGGGGTTTTTGATCCATTTTATGAGCCAAGCTCGATCAGGTACCCGCTCAGCTACCCTAACAAGCCAGGCCCGACAACTCGAGCAACTGATATTTCATGACATGTCTCGCAATTGGTAGCAAAGAGCAATTTACCTTTTTTCAAGGCAGGCGTTAGAACCGCAACAGACTTCACTGTTTGGATAGGGTAATCTATAATTTGAGGCTCAGTAGACGCTACTGGCTCGCTTGACATAATCAGACAGATTAAGCCGACTAAGAGTAAAGCAAAGCTTAGACTAACTAGCCCAATCAGCCACTTTAGAGCAGCAATAAGCAAACCAATTTGGGAAAAGATCATATGACATAAAAGTTACGCCCATCTGTTGTATAACCTATGTTATGTAAAGTAATACAAGTTGTAAGACAAAATTTATCTTCTTTCTTACAACTGTAAGACAATTTACTTCTAATACTATTCATTCAGCTACCTGATTTCCTGTGCCAATCAACATGAACTTGGGTTCCATTTTTGATGGCGTATGACTGGTGTTACGAAAGAGATTGGCAAACCAGCGCCTATCGACTGTGCAAAAGGGTCCTTTTGTTGTTACTTAAGCTTATCAATCGCATCGGTCAGCAGATTCTTTACTGTCCTGGGTTGCCCTTTTCGGCCTGGTGCCGCTTTCTCAGCCGGTTCCGTGTTTGCTTTTGCTTTGCCGAAGCCAAGGGCCTGAGCCATGTAGGCAGTAGGGTTCTTAGCCACGCGCTTGCCGTGATGGAATTCGGTGTGCAGCCGGATAAAGATGTTCATCAGGTTCATATCTTCCAAGACCAGGTTCTGCTGCTGCCTGGTGAATGTATAGGCATGGATGAGATTACGGGCAATAGCCATGACTTCGTGGGGCTGCATGGACTGGGCGGTGCGCAGATCGGTTTCTACGTCGGTATTGATCAGGTCGTTATCAGACACTACCTCAAATCGTAGTTCGATGACGGCTTTTCCACTCTTGAGGGAAGGCGTGAAAGCAACGTGTAAGCCAACCTTGCGCGCCAGTTCCGATTGGGCAACGGTCAGGGCTTTGCGTTTGAAGTCGTAGTAATCATGTTCGGCGGGGTAGTTCAGGGCCGCACGCAGTTTGTTTACTTCGTAGGAAAACACTTTCTGTCCTCGCCCGTAGAACATCATGATGATCTCATACATACGCTGGGCGTAGATCGACGACAGCGACAGCATGAGCTTTATGCTATAGCTGGTGTAGCGTTTTCCCAATTCAATAAAGGCAGGGATCACGTCGGCAAACATGACTAGTTCCAGATACCGCTTACCGTTAATCTTTTTAGTGCGTATGCGGGGGAATGGAGTTATATAATCGAATTCGCGTCTGTTCGCTTTTGAGAAATTTTGAGGAATGATGCGTTTGCCGCTTAAGGTTTTAGCCGCTGACGATATTTTATTATGTTGATTGTTGGTCAGTTCATTATACGGGATTAGTACAGTAACATTCCGCCCCGGCCTCCATGCTTCTGCTATGTGACGCAACTGATTGATTGCCATTACAACGATCCTCTTCTCAATTTCAGTGAATTCCTGTCTGCTCTCAGTGATGGCATTAGGCTGATAATTGTTGGTACAGATCTTAAAAGCGATGTGCAACTGTTCAGATTGTTCATCCATAGAATGCAGGATTTCGTTATGAAGAAATTGATTGGTATCAAATCGACCGCTTACCGTTTAGTCAGTTTACCTTAACAGTCAGCTCGTTATAAGAAATAGACCCTGTTAAAATTTGCGATAAAACGTAGTGACTGAAAATTAAGTAAAAGTCACTAATTTATTAAGTAATATATACTTATTCGCAATAGGGTATGAGTATATTGCCTAAGTAGGATAGATAGGAAGTGAGTATATCTAGTCTCTTACTGTCGATACCGACCTCGAAGCATATAAGTCGGTTTGAAGAACTAAAATTTTACTCCAAAAGTCGGTTTACTTTATTCCAGAAGTCGGTTTTGTGCCTCTATATTTCACTCTGAAAGTCGGTATTGTTTACTCTAAAAGTCGGTTTGTTTTACTCCAAAAGTCGGTTTTCTCTTTGTAGCAATTTGACTTTCAATCAGTTGCAGGTCCCTAATCAATACAAATCAATCAAAACAAAAATATTGATAACTTTTTCAAAATTTGATCACCTGCCCACAACCTGCATTTAGGGTAAAAAAAGATCAAAAAGTAAATCAAAAGAGCGGAGGAAAATCGGTGAAGGAAGTTAGGTATAGATATTTACTTTAAAGGTAAAAGCATATACCCTCTCATATTTAGCAATTACTTCACGTTAAATACCGTAGCCGTGTAGGCACCAATATTGGCAATGGTTTCCTTGTTATTACTTAGCCGAATCTCGTAGAGTTTCTTGTAAATAAATGGTACGTCGTATTGCTCGGTTATGCGCTCGGCCTGATCAGGACGTAGCCCAAATTCTGTTGTCAGCCGGATCTGTAAGTCGGAGGGAGTAGGTGATATAGCATGGGTTCTTGTAATGGCGATGGTCCACTTGAGAATGGCTACTTTACGCCCTTCCCGCTCGGGATACATTTTTACGTGCAGGTCTGTTTTTTCATTAATCTCCTCGATTGCCTGCAACAACACCCGTCTACGAAACCCGTCCCAACTCGGATACTGTTCCTGATCGGTCTCAGGGTCGTAAAGCGCCAGACGAGTCTTTAACTCACGCACCGTAATCTTCATGAGTTTCATATGCTTCCACTGAGAAAGCATTTCGTAAATACGCTTGGTATACTTTCCTGACAGGGTTAATGCTTCTGTATGCCCAAAAGTGGTAAAACGGGTTTTAAGATTAAACAGATACGGTCTTAATGAAGGATCAATACGAATAGAGAGTGTACCTTCCTTCGTGTTATAAAGCACAGACGAAAAAGGAGCAACTTGCAGATAACCATCTTTGAGCTTAATGGTGAGAATTTTCTGCATCATGGTTTTGGTGGCCTCCCTAAGACTGGTATACATATTGGTATTTCCCTTCAGGCCCATGATATCCCGTACACGTAGCGTATACTGCTTGTCTGGGGCATCATCCGCGCCCAGCTGGGACTGCACCATGTAAAAGATATTTTTTTGCACTTCACTCATTTCATACTGTGCACTGGTAAGATCATTACCCTGGAATAGAACCTGACTACCTTCAAAGTAGGTTAGTAGCGATAGCTGGTTTTCGGGAGCCTTTTTATTCATAATTATCCACATTTAGTGCTTAAAGCTACCAAATTACAGCATTCAGAAAAAAGTGTTGTACGTACTTCGCTAACAATTTGCACGTACTTCTACAGCGTTCACTAATAATCTGTACGTGTTTAGATCGCGTTGTTACTAACAATCTGTACGTAGCTCACTAACAATCTGTACGTAGCTCACTAACAATCTGTACGTATAAGAACCATTAAGACCTTTGATTTTCAATAGATTATAAAGACCATAAAATAGTAAAGAAAAAAAATAGATGTTTCCCAAAATATTTTGATAGACCCAGTTTATAGGATAAAAAGAAGAGCTGACGCCCCGGAAACGTAGTTTGTAGCTGGAGCAATGTGGCGAAAAATCATCAAGCACTTATGAACTGCTACCGTCACTAACAATCTGTACGTGTTTACCCAGT
Organism: Spirosoma liriopis; assembly: GCF_023196085.1. NCBI lineage: Bacteria > Pseudomonadati > Bacteroidota > Cytophagia > Cytophagales > Cytophagaceae > Spirosoma > Spirosoma liriopis. Next base: position 58,914 of record NZ_JALPRF010000012.1, on the reverse strand, counting down.
TACGCTTTGGTCTACTCACTTACATAGCCAGATAAAAATTACACCGGCAAAGACACTTACTACGACTGTATTGAACCCAAGAATAGAGACCGAGATGACGTTTGTTAATCACAACAGGTTGGAACTGGAATAGCTGGTCAAATTGATATAATTCGTACAACAGCTATGCGAACATTCTTCTACGACTCGGCTAACTCATAAAAGGGCATTAATGATTTCAATTCGAGAAGTCCTGAAATTTAAGCCTGCCAAATGCCTCTAAGTGGGCCTTATTGCTGTTAAACACCGTTTCGGTAGAAGGAGGACTATTGACCGCTTTCATGTGACTAGCGTCTACGTACTGGCACTCTATCGTGTAATAGTTGACTATTCCTTTGTCATCGTAGCTGGGCCGCTGTTTGACGACAATGTATTTTTTGTTGTAAGCGACTGCGAACACATAACCGGGGACCAGACCGATGAACGATCCGTTACCGAGCGCATAACCCAACGTTTGCTCCTCTTCTGAATCGGTCGCTATCAGATAGTACCTGCCGACAATATGCTCCTGAACAACCAGGTCCTGACAGCTCAATAGCGTAGCCCAGAGCAACGCAGCTAACAGGTTAAATTTCATGGACTGCTTACAGATCATATCTGGCGTAACTGCCACCTTTAACTTGCCGGGTCGTCAGGTTTAACGTAAAATCAACCCATTCCTCCCCCATCGGATCATAATTTTTACCGGAAACGATTTCTCCCTCTACACGTAAATCCTGAATGCCATCCCAGGAAATCTGTCTGGATACCCATACCTGTCCTTTGGCATTAATCACCTTTATGTCTGTATAATCGGCTGCGGCTACCTGCTGACTGTCGGCTCGAACAGCCATCCTGATCCCGTAACCGAAGGTATCAATCGGCGTAATGTGATCTCTGTTCATAGTGTAGCCAGAACCACCAGCAATCACGATTATAATGTCTGTGTCTGGAAAATCGAAGACCGCGTTATACGGCGTCATTCCTGGTTTGAAGTTGGCAACCCACGTACTGCCATCCGATTTGAAAAACCGGACGACAAATCCCTGACTATAGAAATCCTGAGATCCCGACTTGTTCCGGGTAACCGGAATGTACATCGGTCCGTAAACCGGCAGGGCCTCCAGAAGTTCGTAGCGTTTCTGATTCGTGAGCATGGCTACCAGGATAGAAATGGTTTCATGGTCTTACCGGTAGAAAGGCGTTTGTTTTATGCTGGCCAGGGCTTCTCTTGTCGCGGTAGTATAGCCAGACCGAAAAGTCATTGCTGTTACGCCACTGACCCCGCAATAATAACCGACTCGTTTTCCCTCGCTATCTGTGATAGTCAGGCAAACGGTATCCCGTTTAAACTTCCAGTAGTTTTCTGTATGTGACAGTGTACACCGGTAGTAAGTGCAGTTGGTATCAGTTGAATCCTGGTGTTCGCTGGATAGTCTAAATCCCTGTTGCTGAAAATGCTTTTTGACAAGCTGGGTCAGGTTAAATGGATCAACTTCACCTTTTCGGGTCGTGTAAGGAGTGATGCGGATCTGGCGACAGTCGGAAGGATGGGGTACGAAGCTACTGGAAATCAGCATAACAAGTAGCAGCACGTACGATAGAGAGGCAGGGGGCATAGCGAATTACCTGAGATAAATACCGGTTCAGGAACGAGATAAATATAGCACAAACGTCCCGGTTGTCCAAGACCTCTGATGACCAAGTGAAGCCCAGTCTACACTTTGATTTGATAACAAATCCCCGTCCCAGTTGCAGTGTCGGCTACTACATTTCCTTTACCGGTAATTAATACACTCCTTCCTGTTCCTAGTTAATGTATCCAAATGATATATTTTTGTGACATAACATCTTCCTTTTATCTGTCGCCTTATCACGGAAATGTACAACAGATCGATAGCACTCAACACCGTACACAAATGCCGGATTTACGTACACACAAAAACACAATTATGTTCACCCCCCGTACCCCCCGCCCCTTTTTTCTACTGCTGGCTCTAGGCGCTGGACTGAGCATCGCCAATCTAGGAAAAGCACAAGATGTCAAACTGCTGCCTTTGTCTGTCTACGAAACGAGTTTAGTTACTTTTCACGCGCAGAAAGTCAAAACGGCTTGTCTGGAATACCAGGCCAGTACCAAAAAGAAGTGGTGGTACTATCTGCCGACACTTGGCTACAGTTTCGGGCTGCCGAGCGTGAACGGAGGCACGAACCAGCTCATTCAACTGGACCAGACCAGACAACAGAACTGGGCAAAGCTGGAAGCAATCACGAGTCAGGCCCAACTCGACTACCGAACGGAGCTGCACCAGCTACGGAGCCTGTACCAAGCACTGGAGATTGAGCAGGCCACGATTGCTGACAGCTATACCACCGAACAGATGGAGAAACGCATTTTCAGTATTTCCGCCGAGGCCCATGACAAGAAAGAAATCAAACCCGTTGAGTTCCACCAGGCGCAGCTCCTCTACCAGCGTCAGGTTACGGGACACGAACAGCAACGAAGAAGCTACCGGCTCAGGATCGTGGAACTGGCCCGATTTGCCCGGTACAACTTTCCAGAAGAGACATTACCAGGACTCGACTCACTCCGGTCCATGACCGTGAACCTGTCCACTCCCCGATCTCAGCATTAATCCAAATTCACATATTCTCTACCATAAACAGCCGTACCTTGACTATGCAAACCATTACCCGCCTGGTTGCCTTATCCTTTATTGTTCCTCTACTGGGGGCCTCCTGCCAGCACGACGAACCCGGTGCCAACTCCCGGAACGGAACCGTCTACGTGCAGTACGAACGACTGGGTGACGGATTCCGGGAATTACAGCCTGCCTTCACACTGACCGATTATGTATTCCGGGAAGAACCCATTCGACCGGACTGGAGTGCTGATACGAACGAAAACTACATCGATAAAGGCAAGATAGCGGAACTGGTTAAGGCTGGACAGGTGAAACAGACACTCGTCCAGAAAAAAGGCGACGGCCCGTTATCGCTGGAACCCGGTTACCATCTCCTGAGTGATGGCGGGCCAAATCCGGTTGGATTTTGGGTCAACGCAACGGATAGACCCCTGATCTGGGTCAACAGCAATTACCCATTCAGCTGCGATCACGCGGAAGTAAAGATTATCCTGAAAAACTACCCCGCCCGGTACAATCTAAAGTGGTGGTTCATGGGTACCGATCTGATTGATCCCGCAACCACCACTGAGCAGCTGCTGACTAAGTTTACTGAGGATAAAGACGGTATCGATTACGATGCTGGATTTACAGCCATGACCCGGAGAGGGCGTTCGTTCCGCGTACCAAAAGGAATCGGGTATCTGATCGTAAAGACACCGAGAGATACGTATCAGGCGGCACGGATCAACGTAGGGGAAGCGAAGACCACGACTGTAACCTTTACCGCGCCATGAACGGTTTTCAAATCCGGGTAGCGCTGCTGGTGCTGGTGGCGTGTATCAGCTGGCGCTGTGATCCGGTTGACGAATCAACGTTCCCGGACAACAATTCGTACTTTCCCGGTCTGGACTTCGAGCCGGTCAATGATGGTCAGTTTCCGGTGTGGTTAGCGAACAGCATTGACGCGGAGCCGCAGGACATGACGATTGAGGTCTGGTACTACGACGTAACCGACAACAGCGACGAAGCCCTGGCCGATGTACGAAACGCTGCGTATGCTGCCGATGATGAATTTGTGGTACAGGCGAAAGGGAACGGATTCAGCAATTACAACGTCCAGAAACAGGTTCAGCTGTATTTCGATGAAGCGGCATTAGTGGTGCTGCGCATAAAGACCAATGATGGGCAAACCGCATACGCTGCGTTTACGACCACGAATAGCAAGAACCAAGTCGTAACGTTTTCGGCGCAGAACGGTGGCCGGTTAGCCGCTTCAACGAATGCCCGCATCTGTTTCGAATACCTGAACAACGAAACCGAGGTTTTCCGTCCCGCCTACTACATGGTGAAAGTGTGGCGATCCGATAACGAGCCTTCCGGTAATCCAACGGGTAAACCCACATACATCGTAACGAAACCCGCCAACGGACGCAGTTTTGCCCGGAAGTCGGTCAGACCCGGCTGGTACACCGCTGAGTTCGACGGAAGCGGACATTACCAGAAATTCAGCGTGTCGGCCTCGGAGAATGGTTTGCTGGTGTACAATGAACATAACTGGTCCAGTCCATTCAGCGGCTATTCCAGCAGCTACGGAAAGGTACGGGTAAGCTGGGCAAAACCGCCCGGTCAGGATGCGACCGCCGTGCTAACGTTTTTCAAAGCGGGAGCGCACTATACCAATATCTGGATGTATGCCGAGGATGGGTCAGGAAAGATAAAGTACCAGTTCTGGTTTATGCCTTCTGGTGTCTACGAACTGAACTACAACCTGCACAATAGCGATAACTACGCCACCAAATCAGTACCGGTGCACATTGCCCCCGGTAAGGTTTACCCAAACATAAAGCTGACGTATTAGCTCCGACCGCGCGGAATTGTATGCCTACCTGATCGGAAACCCGGCATCCAGCGCTTCAAAAGGGTTTTGTTCTTCTCACCGTTTACCTTCGTTCGAATCATGATTCCGCGACTGATGACTGCTGACCAGTTACCCCAATCACCAAAAATACCCGATCTGCCCCGGCTGGAATTTTCTTACAACTGGAACAAGAAGCTCGACTGTCACAGCTACACTACGCTGCGGCTTGCCAATCCGGAACGATATGCAATTGGACGCCAGTTCGGAATTTATCTGAACGGTAAACACTGGCATGATGCCGAAGTGCTGGACGTAAAGACACTGACGCTCGACCAGCTGAACGAATGGATCGCCCGGCTCGATACCGGTTATAGTCTGGACCAGTGCCGGGAAATCATTCAGACGATGTACAAGAACCGGTCCGTCAACTGGGAAACGCAACCCCTGAACTGGATACTCCTTTGTAAACTCGACTAGGGATGCAAAGCTTTAACCATGTGGCGGGAGGCTTTGCCTTTGCGGGGATCTTCGCCAGCTTTGCCGATATCAATATTTTTGACCGCTTCGATACAATGGCGGTGGTCTGGGTCGCGGCTGTGCTACCCGATGTTGATCATACGAAAAGCATTTCGGGAAAGGTGTTATATCCCTTATCCAAATGGCTGCAAACGCACTACGGCCACCGGACCGTGACGCACAGTATCTTTTTCTTTAGCGCCGTGGTGGTCCTCTGCAAAGGATTCGATAACCTGTTCCACCAGGCATTTACCCTGCCCGTCGCGCTGGCATTGGGAAGTCATTTGATTTTCGATATGTGCACCAAGCAGGGCATTCCGATCTTTTACCCCTTCAGCCGACGACCGGCGGTTCTTCCGGCCAATCCCAAGCTACGGCTCTCAGCCAACGACTTTCGCAGTGAAGCGATCCTGTTCCTGATTTTCTGCTGTCTGAACGTCTTTTGCTATCCGCTGATGGCAGCTGGTTTCTGGACCAGATACAACAAAGGATTTGCGACATTTGACCATCTGGAGCGCGAACGGAAACGGAAACCCGGAGATTATGACGTGCGTCTATTGAGTGCGGATGGGGATACAATTACGGGAATTCTCGTCGAGCAGAAACCAACGCAGCTGACCGTCTGGCAGACAAACCAGTTTATGCACTATAACCCCGCTAAATACCGACTGCTGACTTTCCACCGACTAACCAGCCACCACGAGCTGAAAGCTATTCATCTGGTTGGGGTTACAGTGGACAGTCTGAACCACTACCTGAAACGGGCGGTGGTAAAAGTAACGGTACAAAGTGAACAGGAAGTCTATTACGTTGACGGCGCGTTGGTGAAGAAAGGCAATGAGTTAACGATTGAGTATCCCACCGGTGCCAGGTTTGGTCAAGTCGCTATCAACAACGCGCAGACCCGGCTGGAGCTACACCAGCTGGAACTGGAACACAAGGCTGAGCAAAGACGCTATCAGTTGACAATGGCTGAGCTGGAACGTCACCATGCCGACCTACACATACATACGCACAAAAGCGATCTGAGTGATTACGAAGAAGGTAAACGCAGAGAAAAAGTCAGGGAGCTAAAAGAGAAAATAGCCACATTTACCCAGCCTGAGCCGGTGAACACGGAGCTGTACCGGGTTCGAAAAGCGATGCTGGAACACAAGCTGCGGGAGGTGGCTCGTCTGAACGCGAGCTTATTGATTTGGAAGTTAGAAAATTGGAAAGAATAGCTCTAAGGAACGTCTGTCGGAAACACGTTATCCTTGTCAGGGTAATAGAATGATGTTAATACACCCTAATCATAGACTAAAATTTGGCTGCAATAAGGGTGTTTTACCCGTAAAAGTTTGTCTGTTTATTCCGTATTTGCCCTGAAATCCTCTATCCTGATGAAGCTTTTCCTCGCAAGTCGATTTGCAAGTTTTTTTGCCATTTCAATAATCACTAACTCTTTCGTGTTTGGGCAAATCCAGTTTGATGGATCAGCTAAACTGCTCAATTCGCCCCCTGAAACGATAACCATTGATCAGTCTTTGTCCTTTAAGATTGCGCCCAACAAGGCAGATGCGCTTTTATACTTTCGAGATCTCGTTATGCGCATGGATAAAGCGTATTTATCATTAAGCAAATCATCTACTCAAGACAGTTACATTCAGCTAGGAGTTAATAGAGAGTCCTTGGCAAAGGCAAAAAATGAAATTGGTTGCTGGCTTCGGTTTCTACCTACATGGATAAAGTATCCACTAAAATCTGATTTAAGTCAGTGCGAATGTAAAGATGTAACAACCTCCTACTTGACCTCACCCGAAAAATGGTTTAACGAACTGTACACAATCTACGCGTATGCAGATCGCTCCACACGAACAGATTCCCTTATTGGTCAATTTAATCCTGACGCCAAATTTGAAAATTTTGTAAGTAATATAGATTTGACAGCCTTCGATAAAGATACCCGTCTTCTTCAAATTGATCTGCGGGTAAAACACGCCGTTAATCTGTTGATAAGCCAGCAGGTCGCTGCCTTAAAGAGTTCCGGTTTTCAGTTACCGGATTCGGATAGTATAGATGAGATCAATAGGAATCTATCAACATGGGAACGTACATACAAGTCGACTTATAAAAATGCTCCTAGTTCTTTTACCGATGCTGACAAAAATGCTTTGGGAATTATTGATAAAGAAATACGGAAATCAAAAAACGAAGGATTTGTCATATTGAACCAATCCGACTACTGTTCAATTGCCGATAAGATACAACAGCTTGAATTACCAGTTCAAAATTACTATAAAGCAATACAGTTGGGATTTGAGCCATTCGTTCAATTTTACAATGCAACCTCCTACGCAGACTTGTCATTACGTTGGCTATGGTATACCGGGGGCGTATTAAACGCGCAGCCATTTGACGTTGTAATTCCGAACGGTCTAAATGATGAGCTTAATGATTTTAGTAAATCACTAATTCAACTGAAGCGGGATTCAACCTTATATCAGGCCGAAAAAGTAGTACTTAGCCAACGACTAAGTAAAGAAACGGGACCGGAACTAGTGGTAACTGAAAAGAAACTCGCCAAACTAGAAGGGGATATATTTGATAAAAAAAGAGCTATTAAAGACGCTGAGAAAAAAGTAGCAGAATTAACAGCTAAAAAAGCAAAGCTAACTAAGGATGAATCAGAACTTGCCGATCAACAGTTACGTCGAGATTGGTTTTTGAACAGTGTCCTGCTTGCCTTTAGGAGAGGAAATCCATATGTACTTATGCGGCACCACGATGCGCAGGCAGAGTATAAATTAATGTCTCCCCTGAAAGATTTTCGATCCTTCTACCAAGAGGAGAATCAGGACGTAGCGGTTTTAATTCACAATAATAGAGATTCAATTAAAGTAACTACAGAGACGGCACCGTTTAGCGAGGTATCCATTACAACGGCCCTATTACTTCCCGCTTTTGAAGAAATATCTGGGATAGCTTTCGATGGAATAAAAGCAATAATGGCCGAGGAGAACTTTGCTCTTGAAAAAGCTGGAGGATACACTCTTCCAAAAGCACTAGCTGATCGGAAAGCCTGCAAGCAGATTGTTGATAATTTTGTTAAGGGGCGCTTTTTTGCTGAGGATGCTCCAAAGATGATTGGTTTTTACCGTTCCCAGTTTCGGGAGTTAAATCTGCCCACCTCTGATAAGGAAGATACGAAACCGGCTTTTTTCACACAGATGATTTCACCAAAGCCTGATACACTTGCCAGTCAGACAATGAAGTACACAATAAAAAATTCGAAAACGGGGACAACTGAACGGACGGAGAAATATACTATTAGTACGCTTAAAAGAATTTTACCAATAGCTGGCTTGGGGTACAGTTTTTATAATCAACCTAGTGTTACTATCAATGAAGACGGTAGTATTAAGACGACCAAATTAGGGGGATTCTTTCCTTTGGTAGGTCTAAAAATTCATCTCTTTAAAACAAATGTGAGTGATCGCCATTTTATCATTCACTCAAAGCGGGTCCCCTTGGATTACCATTACAAGTTTGATTTCAGAAAGATACACGCCGTATTGGGGATTAACGCCCTTCACCCACTCAATAGCTTTGTTGCTGGGATTGGTATAGATTTATGGTCTGGTTTCTCTCTTCAAGGTGGATATAATATAGTACGCGCCCAACAGCCTGTTTTACAGGCGAACAAGGTGATCGATACCCGGAACTATCTAGATGCAAAAAGTAAATTTGTTAGTATCACCATCGATCCTTCGCTTTTCATGCCAATCATTAAGCTATTCAGGTAATTCTATGCTACTTCATCGCGCTTACTGCAATATTTGTATAGGTCTACTTCTGACAAGTGTAGTTGTTCTAATGGGTGGTTGTGATCCACTGACTAGAGGACCAGAGGCAGGTTTTGGGGGAAATGCCAGTATTAAGGGAATCGTGACTATTGACGATATTCAAACAGGTCAAAAAATACCTGTATCTAACGCAATTGTGCGCCTTGGCTTTAATAATTCGGATTCAACAGCTAATCAATTATCCACTACAACCAATGCCGGAGGATACTACGAATTTACCAGGTTACAAGGTGGGCTGGGGGATAAAGCAACTTATTATCTTACCTGCATCAATTCTCGTAAGGAGTTGACTAGCTCTATCACGTATATAAAAATGGATTCGGTGCAGTTTCAAGAGCGAACCGAACAAGTTACAAAAGATCTACACTTACAAGCCAAAGCGGGATTGTTTTCCTTAGTAGGTTCTGCACAGATAAACGACGTGTTAACAGGTAAAACTACAAAACAGTCAGGTGTACAGATACTACTTAAGCGACAGACAACTATCGCTGATCGAACCGGATATGTCGTATTAACGGATGCCTTGGGAAACTTTCTCATCCCTAACCTTGTGCCTGAAAAATATACACTGGACTATAAATTCGCAAGCCCGTTCAATGGTGATAGTCTGCGCTACTCAGCTACGTATTCCTTCACGACTACAAGCCCGTTAACGACAACGGCCAGTATTGCACCAATACCTAGTCTATCCTCTTCAACAACTATAGTAAACTCCATCGGGACTACTCCTAAAGTTCAATTTGAAGCAGGACTGGCAACTTTGACATTAAGATCGGAAGGAGATCTAATTTTATTAGTTGTAGATACTGACGGTGTTCCTCAGCCAAGTCTTACGTATAGCCTATATGCCAACAAAACATTATTTGATACGTATAAAGACGGTACACATAGTATAGCCACAGGAACGACAAATGCGTACGGACGAGCGTTGATTCGAAACTTGGTAGACAATAAAACGTACTATCTCCGGGTATATGATGATGCTAAAGCGCCAAAACTATCAAAGGAAGAAAAAATTACTGCCTCTTCGCCAACTAGCAAAACGATAACTGTAGAATGATGAATTTACAAGTCTCGCAAAGAATACATATGTCATCATTTAGAATAAGCATAGCGTTTATTAAAGGGACGAATTACATGTAGTCTCCAGGTCATGAAAAGCATGTGGCTGTCTTGGGGATCATTACGTCGAACGTATGAAACGTTTGGGATAGGCTTATCCGGTTCGATCTAATGAAGCACAGGTTTATTTTCAGAACACCACCCCTGCAATGCTTAACTAATAAATTCTAGTCTATTGTGGATAGGTAGCTTTTCCGGTTTGCTGTAATGTTCTGCTACTTAATTTAGTAGTCGGATAACCACAAACAGTAGATAGGGTAGCTGGCTACGTATAAGCAAGCCATTTGACAAAACTATACCCTTCGAGCGAGAACCGTATGGAAACTCAAACTCCCGATTTTCACACTCGTAAAGAACAGGAAGCGTTACTGGCAGCAACCCGTAAATCTAGTCATCGGCTGCTGATCCTGTTGATGCTCGATGCCGGATGCCGGGTTACCGAAGCTCGGACCCGACGCTGGGAGGACTGTGACTTTCGGGCGCGAACGGTAAAGATCGATAGTTTAAAGAAACGCAAAACCGCCAAGGCCACTGCCCGCACGGTGCCTATGTCCCAACGGCTGTACGAAGCGTTTGAAGCCATGCTCAAAGACGGAGCGACTCCAAAAGGGTTCGTCTTTCCCGGTGAGGACAACGGTCATATCGGACGCTCAACGGTAAACATGATGCTCAAACGCATCAGCGAGAAACGGCCCGAAGTGGGTGATACTAAACCGCACAAGCTACGCCATACCTTCGCCAGCAACCTACGGGCTCAAGGTACTGACCTGAACGATATTCGGGATCTTCTTGGGCACGAGAATGCACAGACAACATTGATTTACGCTCATGCGGACCCCGACCGCCTACGTGCGCAGATCGACGCAGCGGCTCCGCGTCCAACGTTATTGGAGCGGTTCAAAGCCTATCTATTTCCGCCCCGTCGAACGCTGATCAATCTGCTTACCCCGGATACGGATTTTATTGTGGGCCGAGAGAAAGAACAAAAGCAGATTCAAAGTCTGGTGAGCCGGGGAATCAGCGTGCTGATTACGGGTCCTATTGGTATCGGGAAAACGCATCTGTTGCAGTCGCTGAACTTCGAAAAACGGACCTTGCTCATCGACGACTGTTCGGATATGAAGTCGAGCCTGAAAGCGGCTATCCTCCACATCTGCGGAGACAAGGAAACCGCTGCGGCTATGCTGTTCCAAACCTCGGATCTCAAATCGGTCGAAACCAAACTGAGTACGACGAGTCTGGCAAATCTTGTACAGACGCTCAAGGATCTGATTCAGCCTCAGGAGTACTTACTAAAAATCGGCACGCTGGATGGGATTACGCCCAAAGGGGTAAAGGTGCTGGAAGATTTGAAAGATCATTTCACAATCATCACCACGGCGCGCAGCGTAAAGATGGAAGCAGCCAGCTTTGCCTGGAGCTTTGAAAAGATCGAACTCAAACCCTTACCGCGACCGGATGCCCTGAAGATGATCTATCGGCTGATCGGTGATCTACAGGTTTCGGACTTAGATGCGGTAATGACGAAGCTGTACGAAACGAGCGACGGAAATCCACGTAAACTACGGGAACTGTGTGAGCGGTTGCGGAGGGAACCCTTCGTGAACTTGGACGCTGCTACTGAAGTTGCCGACAGCTATTTGGGTAGACAGGTGGAAGAATTCGATTTTTCGGTAATTTTGCTGGTGATCCTGGGCGGTTTTGTGCTGTTGCGCTACTACGGTCGGGAGACGGGCGAGAAGGACCTACAATTCATCGGTGCCTGTATTATGCTGATAATGATGTTTGCCCGGTATTTCTTTCGAAGTGCCCGGCGAAAAAATCTATAGCGGTTCGCCGTACCAATTTTCTATAGTGCTTAAAGGTCAGTTGCATTGCGGCTGGCCTTTTTTGTGTTAGTAACGATGTCTAGGAAACAAAAACGTAGTCAGATAAATAGTTTTATAGTTAAATAATTTTTTAGTTAATTGGTTAATTAACTACTCATTTAAGACTGATCCTTTGCCCCGTAACAGAAATTCCGCTGAAACTTGGGGAAAGGCTTCGGCGATCTTGACCAGGTTCGACCATTTGGGTAGTAACTTACCACTGGTCCAGTCATACATCTGCTGCTTTTCAATACCCGCCTGCGCACCCATTTCGTTTACTCGAAGGCCTAGTGCCACCGCAACGGCTTTGAGCCGCTTTGCCCCTTCCGCATTTGTAAATTCCATCACTCGTTTTTTTGTGCTTTCGCAAAGATAATGAAAGGAATGTGGAATTAGTACGAGAATGGAAATCCGCGCAGCAGCCGCACAGCGCAGGCCGTAACGGTGCGCTCGTTCCTCGACACACCGAACGGCCACGCGCTTCGGCTGTTTGCGCTACCTAGGATAGAGGGTTGCCAACCGGTTGCTTGCTCCGCAGGGCGCTGAGCCGCGCGGCATAACTGACGCATCAACCTGCGCCCTCCTCCATCCCCCGCGCCCCTCCTGCTATTCGCTCGCACATCCTCTGCACGGTCGGGAGGTGTCGTCGGTCGCGGCTTCGGCCCGGCTGGGCGGCTCCGGTCGGGGCGCGTTCGGTCGTCGTTCCTCCTCCCTGCCTTGCCCTCCCTTCGGTGCCCGCCGTCCTGCGCTGATATGTGGCTCCTAGGGTGGCGGTTGCAGGCTGGCTCCCCGCCCGCGCAGGTGGCATCCGGTCAGGCTACCGCCCCGCGTCTGTGGCTGGTCGCTCAGACCAGGATCAGTTTTACCCGCTTGCCCTGCCGTTTCGCTTCTTTGAGTTCCTGTTCGGTGCCTTTGCTTTTGCCATCCCATAGCGCCACCAGGTTGTCTACGGCCTGTACCAGTTCCCTGCCCCGTATCGGTCCAGCAGCCCGTCCATACTCTTTCCAGTTGGGCGCGTGGCCTACCTGCGCCCGCCCGGTTTCGCTGGCCCAGGTTTCGGCGTGTTGTTTCCCGGCTCCCTCGGCTCCGTGGTGTAGTTCGGTGGTTCCCAGTTCCAGGAGGGCCGCGCGTATCTGTTCATAGTGGTTGGGGCTGGTAAGCTGGCGGCTGGCGAGTAGTGCTGTTTTCATAATACTAAGTTACAAAAATATGTAATAATAGCAAAGTTTTCTTTGTGTTTTCGCTTGTTTTCTCGCGTTGTTTTTGTACCTTTATAGTGTTGCAAGTGAGCAATAGTAGTTCTTTGACATGGTAGTATTTTCATTTGTTCGCGCTCCGTCTGGGCTGGTGGTTTGCCTTTAAAAGCCGCGCATTGCACTATAGAAAATCGGGCCTGGTGCCCACAAAACAGAAAAAGTCATGAATCAGATTCAGTATTTTAAACGCACTGATGGCACCGGCTGGGTTGCCATTCTGCATGAACAGTATTTAGAGACCCTTCACTTTTGGGAATTTAGTGGCCTCATCATTGCCCGTATTGAGTTGAATAAAAGCGCTGCTGGTTCGCTCGACGCTTACCAGCATCCAGAAAGCAAATACATAATTTGTAACCAGCAGGAGTATTTAGCCGCTCGTCACAAGGCGCAGTCCGCTATAGCTGATTCGTTTAGCCAGTTTCAGCCAATCCATCCCACGCCCATCAAAAGCAATCCTGCGCTTATGGATGGCTTTTTGGCGCAGGTTCGCAAGCCCGGCCCGTTTGTTACGCTGGCTACAGGCCGTACCATTCTCAACGATCTTCCTTTCTGATTTCTCCCACCAGCCCCGGCCACTCGCGTCGGGGCTAAATTCTCTCTCCTATGCGTTTTTCTCAAACTATCCGCCTGCACGGCGTTGCCATCGCCGTTACCGGCACCTATGAACCCGCCGAAGCTGCTACGCGGGAGTATCCCGGTTCAAAAGCCGAGGTGTACCCCACCACCGCCATGATTGGCGAAACCGATGTGCTACCTCTGATCGAGGCAGCGGACTGGTGGGAGCCACTGGAAAAAGCAATTCTGGAAAATCTGGGCCAACCTGCTTACGCCTGAGTCCATGAACAGCCGCACCCGTAAAGTGCAGTCCCGCTACAAGGTGAGCGGGACTGTCGGAAACCGCAGGATGTCCGTTTCGCCCTCCCTAGAACTGTCGGGCAACTGGTTCAAAGCCGCCGGCTTCGCGCCCGGCCAGCTGGTCAGCGTCGAAACACAGGACGGTGTTATTACCATTCGTGCCGCCCGGTAACGTACCCCGATGCCGGGACGGGGTACGCTCCCGGCTTTTGATCTCTCCCATTTCAATTCCATATACAATGGCTTACAAACACGTAGACACCGACACCGCCGAAGTTTCTTTCTCCATCAAATACCTGACCGGGCGACCCCGCCAGTACCGGTTTAACGGCCAGACCGGACGCTTCAACATCAACGGAATTACTGACGTGGGAAACAGTCTGACCATTCAGCCGATTGTCTGGCGCATCTTTACCGAAAACCTGTTTGCACGGGGTAAAAATGAACTGTGGGCTGAACTGTTCTTCGTGGATTCGGCTAATGCGCTCTGTTCGATCATGTTCAATAACTCGTCGGTCAATGAGTTGTACAATCTGATCGAAACACTTTTCTACGATGATCTGAGTCTGGCCGATGTGGTGCTGACGATTACCAGCGAGAAAAAAGCCTTTGAAAAAGAGCAGACAAAAGGAACCTGGCATCTGGCTAAGTTTGGGTTTGTCCTGGCTGACCCGGCTACGGTAGCCGAACTAGGCGAGTTTGCCCGTTCTGTTGATATTTTCCGGGCCGATACCATCACCGAGACCGCAGTCTATCATCTGGTATCGGACACGTTTCCCAAGCCGCTCCAAACGATTCCGGTAGCTGTCGAACCCGCTCAGTTACCCGCTCCTGCTAACGTATAAATCCACCGGTCCCGATACCTGCACAGGTATTGGGACCATAAACCACCCCACCCTGAAAATGAAAGCGATAAAAATAGACGTAGAGAAACAGGACGTGTATGATCTGGAAATCGAAAGCGGAATAACCGCCATGTATACGGCCATCAGCTGTACTTGTGTTGACCGGGTTGTGCTGGATGATGAAACTGATTTGTGGCTCGATGATGAAGGGCTTTTGCACGAGCCGCAGCCCACTAAGTTTTCCATTGCCGGGTTTGACCGGTCCTTTGCCGGAAACGGGCTGATCTGCGGCTACAATGCCGAGGGCCAAACGATCAGCACGACGCTGACCGCTGAACAGGTCAGACCGCTGATTACGTTCCGGGGCAATGTGCCTACGACTATCGAACCCACTATCGTTATCTCCTTCTGAACCCCCACCAACCGGGAACGCTAACCCGCTCCCGGCTATAACCTGAAACACGTATATGGACTATCGTTCGTTACCCCGTATCTCGAATTCAGACCTCACTGAATTTAAAAACCGGATTTTTGGCTACCGCCCGTATCAACCAGCCAGTGCCCTGGCTTTTGGCTCCGCCCTGCATGAGCTGATTCTGGAACCGAATACAAACGTTAACATGCCCGAAAGCGTTGACCGGAATTTACTGAATAAAGTAGCGGAGCAGGTACAGGCCGATGCCTATTGCCGCTGGGCGTTGCAATTCAGCCGCAAAGAATCGGTGCAGCTGTGGAAAGACCCGGCTACGGGCCTGCTGCTGAAATCAAAACTCGACCTGGTTCACCGGAACCGGCTGGTGATCGACTTCAAAAGTACGAGCCAGCGCACCCACGCCGATTTCCTGAAAAGTCTGCACACCTACGACTACGACCGGCAGGCCGCGTTTTACCTCGACAGCGTTAACGCCCATCGGTTTGTGTTCATTGGGGTCCAGAAAATCAAGCCTTACAACATCTGGATCGTGGAGCCACCTGCGTGTTTCGTCGAAACCGGACGGAAAAAGTATCGGGCTTTGCTGCGGGAATGGAAGCGACGCCAGGAAGCCGGACAGCCCTTTACGCCCTCGTCGTGGAACCGTGAACCCGTTTTAAACCCCGCTGTGCTATGCTCCTGATGTCTGTGTATACCGTTAAAACGCTGGTTCTGTTTGTGCTGATGCTGGGGGGCGGCTGGCTCCTGCGCACCGACCGGTACGGTAACCAGCACCACTAACCAAATCTGTCATTCACTGACCGCGATGCTGCAAGGGATCGCGGTCCTAAACCTAACTTGTATGACCCTGCCGATTACACCACCGAACCGTCTGATCCTCGACACCCTACGCTGCGTACAGGAATCCGAACCTGATCCGCTTTACCAGACCCCGTCACCGGACCCGGCTCCTGACTGGCGGGTAGGCGATCTGGTGCGGCAGACCGATAAGCTGATCCTGATTATCGCCGTTGGTGCCGAGCGGTAGCACCAGGCCCCGGACGCATCGGGAGCGCTTAGCTTAGTGCGAACCTACCGGGAACTGATCTGTCTGGACGAAACCGGTAACTGCTGGCAGGCCGACGGACCCACCAAGCGGGTTGATTTTCTGCACAATACCGGATTGCTTTACGACTACCGGAACCGGGAACAGGTCTGGCGCGACTTCTGGGACGGATTTTTTACGCCTTACTTTGAGATTCTGTAATGGGAGCCGGAATCCTGGGCGTGTGTGCGGGCTTCCGGTATCAGGCGCGCTTCGCCAACGACGGGTTGCGGCAAGTGGCCGGTCGCGTCCGGGAGCCAGCGTCTTCGGGCGAATGCCCTCAACCGCCCGGCCCCGGTCGCGTCCGTCCGCCTACGCTGCCTGGCTGCGAACAGTTCATGGATTGAACGAATAGAATTTAGAGGCTGGATACTTCGTACTTTTACCACAAGTTTCAGCGATTAGCGTATAACAAACGAGTACATGAATTTTGAATGGGATGACGGTAACCTAACCAAGCTGAAACGGATTCAGGATAGCGGTCGTTTTATTGAGCAACAAGAGATTGAAAGCGTCTTTGCTGATGGTCATCAGCTGATTACACAAACCTACAGCGACGAACAGACCGGTGAGGAACGGTATATGATTCGCGGCTTAAGCAATCAAAACCGGGTACTTTCTGATCTATTCGTAATCAGGCAGCCAGGCGACCGGATTCGGGTGTTGAACGCGTGGAAGACAAAGCAGGCTAAACTAAAGGAGTATCATGCAAACAAAACGGAATAAGAAAGGCATGGTTGAGGCATCAGAGGAGCAGCAGAAGCACTTTGACAGCTATCCTGATACCAAACGGCTGACCCTGAAAGAAATACTGGAGCGCAGCCGCCAGCAGGAGAAACCAAAAGAACTTGTTAACTAAGCAGTCGGGAGCTGTAAACAGCTCCCGGTTTTGTTTTAGGTCGATAGGCTGACCAAAGCACTTTACTATATAGCTGCTTAACGAAGCGGCCTTGACTGGAGGAAAAGGAGTCGTTTCAATGGACAGTTTTCAAATGCCTATAACGACAGAGGAAATATGTGTCTATAAAGTTGATAATTGTTTACTTAATGCTATCTTTGATCCAATGTTCATTTGCCATAGGCAAATGACCGGACAAATGAACCGACCTCGAACCCCGTTTCGGGGTTTTTCATTTAAAACGGTTACCTATTACCCTACCGATTAACAATGGACCCATTGCGAGAAAATACCCGTCAGTTATCCAATGCTGATGATCACCCGATAATTCAGGATTCGTTGCTGATTACCTGCCAGACACCCGCCCCTATACTGACTGTGGGTGACACCGTTACGGTCAACGCGGGGATTAAACCACCGCTCGTATTTACGATCACCGAAATGGACCAGGTCGCCGATCAGCAAATGGCCTGTGGAGAATACGGTTGTTTTGCAGTAGAGCTGCTGAGCCGGTGCTAAGCCCGATTTTTAATTTGAATTAGTTAAGTGTAGAAAGCCTGACGGTGCTGCGGTCAGGCTTTTTTGTCAGAGAGCCGGTGACAACGGAAGAATCAAGCGTCTAACCCGGCATGAGACGACTAGCTTACCTACTGATAAACCGTTCTACCATGAACTGGCGCGACGCCTGGCGCAAAGCAGCCCAACAAGCCGAAGACGATAAACCGCGCCTGATCGACAGACGGATGGATTTGGAAGAATGGGACAATTGGCCGATTGATGGGCAGTTGTTTGATACGTCGCACCGCAAAACGATCTGGCAGATATTGACCAGAACGTAAAAGTAGCTCTTACAGGCAGGCTACGCCCGTTGAACGGTGAGCAAGAGTCCCATAAAAAAAGTATCAGGACTCGGTGTTTACCAGATCGCCTGTACTTACGACTAAGGACCAAACAACGTAATCAAGAACACGTATGACTGGTATGTCAACCGCCTGGTTATGGGCGAAGAATAAGACCCAGACCATGACTTTCGATATTCCGCCGATGTATACTCTGGCGTACATCACATTATCCCAAGTCAGCAGTGACGAGGGTACCGTGCGCGCTTACATCAATGGCTATCGACACCGGCTGCCTTCGGGAGCCGATCAGACCGTAAATTTTGACGGCAACACGGTGACCAGCTTTTCTCATGAGCAGGTGACCAGCGTCACGTTCTCGGTATGGGCTTTTCAGGGATATGGCTATGCAACGCCCGTTTTAACGTACTGGTAAACGCAAATCAAACAATGGATCTTATTCAAACGGCAGGTCTACGAACCAGGCCCCAGCAAACCAGAACCTGCATCGTTTACAACGGCGAGACCGGTGAAATCGACCACATCCATACCGTCGTTACGATGGAGGGAGCCCCTGTGCGCGGTCAGCGCGAAATTGAAGCCGAAGCGATGACGCTGGCCCGCCAGCAGGGTATCAAGTTAACAAAGCCTAAGACACTTTTTGTGAACGAACTGCCCCGGTTCCGTCCCGAACGGCGGCTCAAGATTGACTTAGCCAAGCTCAAACTTATTGACGTTGATTAGGATTCTACTAGTCTGCCGTTCAAAAGTGAATTAGTCATCGAGAGTAGCAAATCCGCAGAGGCTACCTGCTTTTGCGGCTCTATTCTAGGTTGTAGGAAATTTGATACGAGAGAAACCGAACTGTGCTGTAACTTGGTCGAAGGATCCATTACAGCACCGTTTCATGACAGCCCTACCCGTCTCATTCAGGAGCGATTTGTGAGACAGTGATTTTTTCAATACCCGTCAACGCCGGTCAGTAGCATACGTCTCCTTAGAAACTACTTGATTTTAACACCCTTATATTCGTAAAAGTCAGAGTCTGGACCACTACTCATCAGTAGCTCTCCGCCGTCAGTTTGGATTGACTGGCCTTGGCGAAAACTTAAAACAGTAGCCACCCCCCCATACGCATGGCCAATTGCATCCAACGATTTGAGCGCCGGTATTTGAACACCTTTTTTACTTTTAATTAGTAGTTCGGTAGTCCCCTGTTTGGAAATCTCTAATGTATCAACATAAGAGGAAGAGACTTGCTGAGTAGTATAATTCTTAAGTTTGACCTCACACACGTAGACACCGATCCGTTGATCGCGTACGTCAACGCCAGAATCAGCAACTACATCGGCTTGTTGACAAGAGGAGTTGATCATCATTACGAAGCCAGCTAAAACGAGCAGGATTTTCATGGCTGATTTAATTTAAGGGAGTATAACATCCTTAACTGCGCAGATCTTTTTGTGTCGTATAAGTGGCGCTCTGTTAGCTAAAGTACAAGACACAAGGTCAACTACTTATTAATAAGCAGATTCATAAAACTCTATTCGCTTCTTGTCTCAGGTAGGAGCATTTTTTAAAAATGAAATATGGTAAGGTGATAAATTGCCGTGGCTGTTGCAAAAGTTAAACAGCGTGGTCTGGCTGAACAGGGTAAGAAAAGCCGAAAGGATATTCTTGTTTATTATCGTCTAATTCTAGTAAGTATCCCCACATATCTCGATTGCCTGTACCAAAATACCAGTTGGGCATCTCAATCCATCTATCCCTGCTATCAATAATATCATTTGGTTTTTTACTCTTCCAATAGAAGCAGTAAGTTCCCATGAACTCTGTCTCAAGATGCATGACCACAGAGATAAACTCTATTTCTTTCAAAATACGCTCAAACCTTAAGATGTATTCTGGCCAAAAATCCTCAACAGCCTTGTATGTAGCTCCAAATGTTATAATCAGTTCATCGCGAAATATGGGTTCTGTCGTTTGCCCAACCATAAAAATATCCTTAGGGATATACGGAAATGTGGCATCATAGGGCAAGTTATCAAAATAGGTTTTTATCTTATCGAAATCCTTACTGACAGTAATTCGCCCATAAACAGTTGATTGTGTTCCCATTATATCTGTAGCAAGGATATATTGTCCATTATAGAAGTATTGAAGTCTGTTTTACAACAGCAACCTGTTTATGTAATTTAGAGTACGAAATTTCAAACTAAGTTATGTTTCTAAAAACGCCCATTTATTGAAGCAGATGTATGAAACCTACCTCGTCTCATTAGGGAGCGATTTTTGAGAATATGCATATTGATGTTACGCAGTACGGTTGGTTCCACTAGTCAATGTGGTTACTACTAAACAACTGTATGCTTGCTTACAACACCAGCAGTTTTAGTCCTCAGCGGCTAACGGCGATGATCCCCAAGATAGATGCCACCGCAGCGAACACGATGCGTAAACTATGGAGCATTAGCCACATATCCCGTTTGGCCAACACTTGAGCTAAAGGCAGCGACCGAGCCGCAAACTGGCTGTTAGTCGGGGCGAACCAGACCGCAGTAAGAATAAATAACATCCCGATACAGCCTGCTGCCAGCAACCACAACCTACGAACCTCTCTATCCCCCCAGCTTAACCAGACCGAACCGGTAAGGCCCACCACCGCAACTAGGCCGACGGCGATGGCGCGGGGAACAAGGGGCAAGAATGTGTTGAAGGAATCCAGGAAGGCCACCGCCGACAGCTCCTTCCAATAACCACCCAGCAACACACCGATGGCGAACAGTACCCCGGCAAACATACCCGAGCTAATAACCGCTAAACTATTGAATACTAGTTTCATCTGATTTAATTGATTCGGGTTAACTAACTGGATAAGCCCCTAGGAGGGGTGAGATCAACTGAATACGATTTAGGATAAAGTTGGACGGTGAGTTTGTGGAAGCTGGTCTTGGTACAGACGCTTTAGGCGGAATCCGTCCCGAATCATCGACCCTAACAAGACTAGGTTGGTCAATCCCACGGCCAACTCGACGAGCTGTGCACCCATGAAAAACGGGTCGAACTGGCCCTGGCTGGCTTTATAATACAGATAGGAGCCTAACGTCAGCAGTAACAACCCATTGGGAGCGATCCACCTCATTCGTCTGCGCTTGCGCTCGATAATAACGTTATGCCCCTTTCCGGCCAGCTTCCGGCCCGTCAAGGCGGCTAGAGGTACCAGTAACACCATCGCCCACATAGTGTAGAAGATGGTTCGTTTGACCAGCACAACCCAGGAAGGACTGCCCAATAGCTCGCTCATCAGCGAGCCAGTAAAAAAGCTGGCGATCAGACACCAAGCGATTATGCCAGCGGCAGCGTGGACTCGGGCAAGATTTCGGCGGTTGACCATAAAAGCATTTGATATATCAATTAATAAGGTAAATTTTATCAGCTCAGATTATCGATCATTTTTCGAACGATTTGGTTAAACAGTGTAACCTCCTCAGTTGTCACTCCCTGGGTGGCTCGTTCTAACACCTGTTGGGCACACGACACCATCCGTGGTACTAATTCCTGACCTGCCGGCGTTAAGGCCAGATACTTGTCGCGACGATCCTGATCGACTTGCTGTCGTTGGACAAGCTGTTTTTTTTCCAAGACGACCAGGGATCGGGTTACGCTCGCATTATCTCGTGAGGTAGCCCGGGCTAACTCAAGTTGATTCATGCCAGGGTGCTCCTGTAAGCGCAAGAGCAGGGCCCACTGCTCGGCCATCACCTCCACGCCGTCTCGCTTGAACTCCTCATTGAGTTCCCGTTTCAGTAGGTTGGCAATGATATTGATGGTGTAGCCAACAGAGTCATCTAAGGAAAACACGTTCATATTGCTGCAAAACTAATTGATATATCAAACATCTGCAAGCACAACCAGAAATAAGGTAGAAATAGCTTATCCCTACCGAAACAGATGAACCCCACATACACCCATTTTATGCTCGCTCAGTCCCTGTTACCTTCACCGATAAGTGGATAGATTTTACAAACGTAGGCTGTTGAGTGTGGGTTTGTAAAATGACATCTACGATTATTTCAGTAAATGCCCGATTTGCGGACAGAGTAATCATATAAATCTCAATTGGGAGCCTTTTTTGAGAACTATTGAAGCACACACCACTTAGTTCTCCTAACGCCCTCATCTTTGAAAGACTAGCCTTGTCTAAGAAACGTTTTCTTTGTTTTGCATCAAGCTTGGCTGATTCTCTAGACACAATAAGGTTGTCAGGCCGCAAGCTTGAGCATCCTGTATCGTTTGTTTACCGCTGGTGGGAAAAATGTGGCTACCTGCACCGGGTGGACCATGCCGAAGGGAAAGGGCGAAAAGACCGTTTAGCTCTAACAAGTGGGCGATTCGTTTCATGGCCATTGATTGCTGCTTATCGTCAAGATGATGCCACACGCCCGATGCCAAGACGAAGGCAAACTCATTAGCATGATGGTCAAGTTGGCTCAGCATTGGTAAGCAGTCATCCATCCACTCAAGCTATGGCGAAGTGTATAATGCTTCTCCAGCAATTCGGAATTGGTCAATGGGTTCAAGGGCGATAACCGAATGTCCCCTTTTGGCCAGTTCGTAGGCATCTCGGCCAATGCCTGCTCCCAAATCCAGGATGCGACTGGGCTGTTTAGGGATAAATGGCAGGAAATCACGATGCAAATCCAGGAAGTCGATGGCGACGGTGGCTTGAATGAATTGTTGAGCGATATCCGCATAGCCCTTTGTGCCTGGTGCCGTTTGAATTTTCATTTGCTTCGTCTCAAGTGGGAGCGTGGCTGTTGCACAACTCTAACTCGAAAGAGAAGTTAGCTAGTTGGACTTCTTTACTAATCAAATCTGAACGTTAAAACGTTTTCCCAGAGCAGTTAAATGATTCGATTTGACACTTATTCAGACCACAAGTGAGTTGTGCAACAGCCACGAGCATTTGATGAGAATAATTGCTCAAGTATAAATCAAATGATAATGCAACGCAGTAATCTTTTTTACACTCTTTACAAGGGTAATCGAATGGGCGTTTGCGAACCCGCCTTCAAAGAAGAACCCTGTTGAGGCCTATTACTGGCATTTGCTATGAAAACAATCGTACTATTTTTGGTCTGGCTTTTAGCCATTGGACACCCGCTACGCAGCCAATCTTTAGCCGCTCCTGAAGCGAAAATAACGATACAACTTGATTTTGAGAGTGCTAAAGCCATCATTGGGTTATTGACCAAAACACAGGTAACCGATGCAGAATTAAACCAAGTGGCCAAACTGTATGGCAATCAGCAGTTGATTGCTAAAGTGACCAGCTATGACAAGACAGGGACAGAAGCGGTCTTTAAGCAAACCTTACGCGAGTTGATCGAAACCGGGACGGTTAACGGAAAAGATCCCTTCGAGTGGAAAGTAGTCAAAACTAGTCTAGGGACCGTTCAGCACATGATTGGTGAGCTCGAAGCCAAAGGCTCCTTTCTGGACGATGTGAAGCGTTGCCTAATCCCATATTGCCCGCCGACCACCAGTCAGGTAACCGCTCGCGCCTGCTTTTTAGTCGGGGGGGGCGCAACAGGCTTTACCATTGGGGATGATGATACGTTTAACGTTGCCCTTCACAAGATCGGTAACGATTATGAAGGCTTGGTTTCGTTAGTCACTCATGAGCTCTACCACACCGTTCAGCAGGTCGGCCAACGAGCCCGAAAAAAAAAGACGTTAGCCGGGAATCTGCCAAAACCCGTAGCCACTGCGTCGATGTTGCTGACTAATTTATGGTCGGAGGGGACCGCTCAGTTGGTCGGCGATGTCACGACGAGCGGAAAGCCTACCTCGTTCATGCAGCGCCAGAGCGAGTACCAACAGAACCGCCAGCGCATGCGGCAGAACTTTGTGTTGTTTGAAAGCTTACTGTTTTCAGCGTATTATGATTCGACGGCCAGTGAGGAACAATTGTACAATGTTGGGTTCACGACCGTTTTTGACCAAACGGCTTATTACACCGGCTACCGCATGGCCAAAGAGATTGAAACCCACAAAGGGAAGGCGGTTTTAGCGACGTTGATCAACCAAAGCCCTCTTGACTTCTGCCGGGTTTATATTCAGCTCTACAAGGAGTATCCTAACAAGATCAACTTTAAATTTAGCTCGACTACCGAAGCGATCCTGGCCAAGCTAGAGCCCTGGCGGGATAAGATTTGAGGTATTCCTAAGCAGATTCATTCCATCGTATTTCGGTAAACGCCCCATTTTTGAGATAGAGATAGCAATCGCGTTCTTGGAAATATTGTCAATAAAACAAAGTCTCAAAATGCCGTCTCACGAATCAAGCTGAAAATCTCACATTTCAGCTAAGTTTCTGAGACTACTTCGCTCCCCGATGAAAGGTTACAACGACTATCAACCTGCGGTCCGGTAGCCTAGCTCAATCAATGGATTAAAGTCTGATGGTGCGCTGGATGGTTTTGTATCATCTGCGTAAAAGAACAGAATGGGAATAAGGTTTGTGGCTGTGGGTAGGTCTTTCCGGTACCTCCTATTTCATATCGTGTTTCGTTACGGCTGCATTCGACTTTTTCAGTACTGACGTTCGGTGTCACTTCACCAGCAGAATATCTTTCCACTGGGTTGTGTAACAGGGCGACAGGTACTGCCGCTTGTGGTGCCAGGTGGGGTTGTACCCCGCTCCCGCCAGCCGCACCTTATCCCGGCCATGCCGCTGGTTCAGTTTATCGACTACCGGGGACAGTTTTGCCAGTCGCGCGTCGGGACCGTCGGCGAATAAGTGCCCCTGCTGATAATCCATAGGGACCAGATCGGATAGGATCACCCCTACTTTCTGGTAATCGTAGCCGAAGGCAAAAATAGCGCTCAGTACGGCCTGCGCGTACCGCACCAGTTCCGGGGTGCTACTCGTCGGGTGGGGCAACTCCACCGTCTGGCTTTTGTAGTACTGTTTCGCTAGTTCTCCGTTCGGAGATCGCTTAAAGCGATTGGTGTGCAGAAACACCGTAATTGCACCGGCTGCCGAGCCTTGTTTGCGTAACTTTTCCGCTGCCCGGCTGACGTGGGTGGTCAGCGCTTCGGTGATCGTAGCCTGATCGGGAATGAGCTTACCGAACGAGGGTGCGGTGCAGATGGTTTGTTTGGGCTGGGCTTCCATCTCCAGCAGCTTGCAGGGCCTCCCCCGCAGCTCATAGGCCAGCCGTAAGCCGTTGACGGTTAACTTTTCCCGCAGCCAGTCGTCGGGAAGGTCACGAAACTGAGCCGCCGTGCGGATAGCGTTGCGTTTGAGCATGCCCGCGTATCGGCTCCCGATGCCCCACAGATCACCAATGGCGAAGTCCTCCAGGGCATCCTGAATTTTGGTATTCGTGTCCAGTAACAGAACACCGTTATGCTGGGGCTCCCGCTTGGCGTAGTAGTTGGCGACTTTGCACAGGGTCTTGGTGGGGGCGATGCCAACGGAGACGGGTATACGTGTCCATTGGTCGATGGTGTGGCGTAGGGTCTGGGCGAACTGAGTTAGGTCAGGCAAACCGTCTTTACGGTACAAGGATTCGTAGCCCGTCAGGTTCAGAAAGGCTTCGTCGATGCTATAGACTTCGACCTCTTCCACGAAGCGGCCAATCGTCGCCATTACCCGTGCCGACATATCGCCGTAAAGCGTGTAGTTTGAAGAGAATACAGTAACGGAGTGCTGCTGAATCAGCTCGCTCATCTGAAAGTAGGGCGTTCCCATCTTCACTCCGATTGCTTTAGCTTCGTTGGATCGGGCAATCACGCAACCGTCGTTGTTGGAAAGCACCACCACCGGGCGACCAACCAGCGATTGGTCAAAGCTACGCTGGCAGGAAACGTAAAAGTTGTTGCAATCGACGAGTCCAAGCATAATGACTACACTTTGTGAATAACAAACGTAACGACGCCAAAGAGCCGGAAGTCGTCGCCGGGATGAATGTAGATCGGCTCGTAGTTGGGGTTGGAAGGCATGAGCACAATCATCTCCCCGCGCGACGGACCGCCCGCGTAATGGATACGCTTGATGGTGTTGCCCCCATTGGCCCAGGCCACCACAATCTTGCCGTCGGTTGCGTCCCGCGAACAGTCCACGACCAGTACATCGCCTTCCTGGATGTGATCCCCTTCCATGCTATCGCCCACGGCCCGCACAAAGAAGGTGGCTTCAGCATTGGTGATGCACAAGTCGTTGAGGTCACAGACCCGCTCGACGTAGTTGTCGGCTGGCGAGGGAAACCCGGCCTGGACGAGTGACAAAAAGAAAGGAACACGCAGGTTTGTATCCACCGTCGCTTTCACAAAACCCTCTTTCCTTAACCGCTTCTCTGGCTGCATAGCCCTGTCCGTTTCTACACCTGAGCGGCTATGTTACTTATTTGTTAGGTATAATACAAATAAAACATAGCGAATAGCCTAGTTGACACTATGGCCTGTCTGTTGCAACATCAACGGATGGTCAGCTGTCACCACTCATTTGCCAAACTTGTCCCTCCTGTTCCAGGTGATGAGTCTGCTGTGCTAAAGCGACAGGACGCTCATCGTTTAGTCGTTGCCTAAACATTCTCAAACCACAACGCTTACTAGTAAGTAAAAAAGCAACGCGGAGATTGACGCGCGGTAGGACAAGCAAAACCAGTAGACCATATAACGAAGATGCGAGTATTTTTTACGGGGGGATCAGGGAAAGCCGGTAAGCATGTTATCCCCTACCTGCTGGGGCAGGGCCACCAGGTGATGAACGTAGACCTAACCCCGCTGGATCATCCAGGGGTTGATAATCTGATTGCGGATATCACCGACTCTGGACAAATGTTCAACGCCCTCAGTTCATACGCTGGGCTGGAAGAGCTGGAACCGGGTCAGGGCGTCCCCAAATTCGATGCAGTCGTTCATTTTGCGGCCATCCCCCGAATCTTGATCAAACCGGATAATGAAACGTTTCGGGTCAACACGATAGGTACTTACAATGTGATTGAAGCGGCAGTTAAACTGGGTATTCGAAAGATCATTATTGCCTCCTCGGAGACTACGTATGGCATCTGCTTTTCGGATGGAGAAACCAATCCCAACGTGCTACCGCTGGAAGAGGATTATGATGTTGATCCGATGGACAGCTACGGCTTATCGAAGGTTGTCAACGAGAAAACAGCCCGCAGTTTTCAGCGCCGGTCCGGGGCTGACCTATACGCTCTTCGGATCGGCAACGTCATTGAACCGCATGAATACGCCGAGTTGTTTCCCTATTATTTTGCGCACCCCGAAGTGCGACGCCGGAACGCGTTCTGTTACATCGACGCGCGGGATCTGGGTCAGATTGTGGATCTGTGTTTGCAAAAGGATGGCTTAGGTTTTCAAATTTTCAACGCGGGCAACGATCACAACGGGGCGGTGATTCCCAGCCGGGAACTGGCGGCAAGGTTCTTTCCGGGTGTACCCATCACGCGTGAATTGGGGGAGCACGAGGCTTTGTTTTCTAATCGCAAGATCCGGGAAGTGCTGGGGTTCTGCGAACAGCACAACTGGCAGAAATACGTAAAACGGGAATGAGAACTTAACCGTTAACTTTTGTTCACTAGGTAGACTTAACCGCTACCCTACCCTTTTACAAGATATACTCTTGAGTAAAACGCAAAGGTGATCTGATTTGATCAACGAGTAGGTTGTTTACTGTATCAACAGATCGACATGGATTACGAAATACTAGACAAGAATACGATTAAGCTATCATCAGGGGGATGTAAATGCGCTAATGCGCTGATACTTAATTGATTATTTGTGTATTTACTCAAATACTCAAATAATCAATTAAGTATTTGAGTAAATATGTACATATTTCTGGCGGTAGAAACTTTAGAGCTTGTATAAAGAAAGATGTATGCTATGAGATTTCTATCCTCTGTTAGACATATATCTACTATTTCACGAAACCTGCGCCGAATAGCAAACACCCCTCCAGAATAAACAAACTTAACAAAGCGCTGAGTCACCAAGCCGGAAGTCGTAAATCAGTAGAGAAAAATAGTATGTATGACACATTTACTTAATTGTGTAAATAGTCATTTGCATAAATGAGTAAATGTGTATAACCTTGCTGGTATGAAAACGATCACAGTGGCTCACCAAAAAGGCGGGGTAGGTAAAACCACGCTGGCGCTTAATCTGGCTTACTGCTTTGCGGATTCGGCAACGGTAGCCGTAACCGATACGGACTTACAGGGCTCGATCAACAGTCTCGGCAAACTGGTAACAGGCATCGACTTAGTTTCACCCGAAGCGGTGCTGGCAAAATCGCTGACGGATTATGATCTGCTGGTCATCGACACACCGCCTTATCTGACGAATCGTTTACAGGAGCTATTCGAATTATCGGATTATGTACTCGTACCCGTAAAGCCGGGGGTACTGGATGCGATGGCGGTACGGGCGACCATTGCTCTGCTAAACGAGTCAATGAAGAAACGCCCTGGCCTAAAAGCAGGCATTGTTCTTAATATGGTCATGCCCCGAACCTCACTGACGACGGAGGTAAAAGAAGTTCTTCAGGAATACGATTTACCGCTTTTGGGAACGATGATTCACCAGCGGGTGAGCTTTACCCGGTCCCCGCTGACAGCGGGTGTGTTCGAGTCCGACGATGAGAAAGCGAAAGACGAGATTCAATCGCTGGCTACTGACATTTTAAACCAACTACGCTAATGGCAAAAACAACCAAAACCGAACGTCCCAAGATGGGCGATCTAATCAAACAGTTACCTGAGCAATCGACACCCATTCAGGAAGTGCGGCCCGTAGTCGTGAAAGCAGCCGAAGCCGAGGTGAAATTGAATTTCTTTGTACCAGCAGAACTGGCCAAGAAAATTAAGGTCTATGCGGCTGAAAACAGTACCACAATTAAGGACGTAAGTATTGCAGCGTATGAACAATACTTTACTCAAATGAATAAATGAGTAATTGAATAAATAGATAATTAAGTAACTAAGTAATTACGCATTTATTTATTTGAGTAAAAGTAACAGCTTGTTCTAATTGGACGTTTCTGTCAGCTGATTTTGAAAAGTTCAGTTAATGCTGAGAATCAGTCCTTTTCATTTAGCCAGCGCTGGAGCCACCCGGCTTTCCTGACGCAGGACCGGTATGGTTTCAACGAGTTCTCGGGCAGGCTGTAAGAGAGAAAGCTTATTATAAGGAAGTTTGGCTTGAAATTGATTCATGTACAAATATTAGAAAAAAACGTACACGATGCGGCATTCATGTACATTCTGTGTACATGAGTATTTTGACAGGCCCGAACGATAGATTGGTGGGTCAACCCAAAAATCATTAGTTGACTTAACCTGCCCCGAGAAGTAGTCGCACGGATAGTGGATGGCTATCGTCTTGGCTTCCTATTAGCTAGACAGAAAGACCTACTTTGCCTTCAGTAAGGGGATGACTTTTTTACCGATCAGTTCAATCGAGGCCATCAATTGGGCGTGGGTTAGTCCGGCGTTGTCCATCTGAAACGTAAATCGATCAACGCCACCAAGCGCTTCGCTGTGCCGAATGAGCTTTTCAGCAACACGCTCCGGCCCACCCACTACCAAGACGCCGGTTGACGATAGTAAGCCCTCGAATTGTCGCCGGGTAACCGGCGGCCAGCCACGCTCTCTGCCTAGTTTCGTCCATAATTCGGCATAACCGGGATAATAGTCGGCCTCGGCCTGCTCATTGGTAGCGGCTACGTAGCCCGGCGAATGCAACCCCACCGTTAACTGCTCAGCTGAAAAGCCTGCCATCGCCCCAGCTTTCCGGTACAAGTCCACCAACGGACGAAAGCGGTGCGTTTCGCCACCAATAACGGCAACCATCAGTGGCAACCCTAAACTGCCTGCCCGAATAAAGGATTCCGGGGTGCCGCCTACACCCAGCCATATCGGCAATTTTTCCTGCAAAGCCCTGGGATATACGGGTTGATTGACTAACTGAGGCCGAAATTTTCCCTTCCAGTTAACTACTTCCTGGTCCCTAATCTTAAGCAGCAGTTCCAGCTTTTCCTCAAACAGGGCATCGTAATCATTCAGACTGAAACCGAACAGGGGGTAAGCCTCTACCGACGACCCCCGACCAACCACCAGTTCAGCCCGGCCTTTGGATATGAGATCTAACGTAGCAAAGCTTTGGTACACCCGAACCGGGTCGGCTGCACTCAGCACGGTTACTGCACTGGTCAGGCGAATAGTTTTGGTACGTGCCGCAGCCGCAGCCAGAATCACAGCCGTTGCCGAATCAAGAAATTCCTTTTTGTGGTGTTCGCCTATACCGAACACATCCAGTCCAACTTCGTCAGCAAAGGCAATGCGATCGAGCAACTGCTCCATGGCATCCACACTCCTTAACTCGTTAGTGCCATACATCGCTGAAGCGAAGCTATCGATACCTATTTCCATCAGGTTCTGTCTACTAAGAAGGAAACGATCCTCCGGCTAAACTAACGTAACCGGCGTATAAAAAATCACAAGATAACTGGCTTTTGCGGGGGTTATTATTGAGTTTTCGATGGCTGTTCAATCTTAAACTGCTGTATAGTCATCACTGATCAAATAGTAAGCTCAGATAATAAAGAGCATTTTTGCGAGTAATTGGCTTTTACAAGTCTAGGCTTCTACTTTAATGGCTGCCCAGCTTAACGGCTATCATACGCTGAGTTTAATTCCCTATGGCAAGCTTTTTCTGATCAGATTAGCTTCGCACAACATTCTTTCTACCATCGAGCCAACTCTGCTACTCCCAGGGAGTGGATAAATTAATTTGCAATTCTAAGTCGTTCTTCCGTTTTTGAACAAATTTTCAACCCAATACCAATGCCAACAGGAACAGTAAAATTTTTCAACGAAGGAAAAGGCTTCGGCTTTATCAAACCCGATGAGGGTGGTGAGGATGTGTTTGTCCACGTATCAGGAACCATTGACCAGATTCGGGAGAATGACAAAGTTACCTATGATGTCGAGCGGGGCAAGAAAGGCTTAAACGCCGTAAACGTGGCACTAGCTTAGCTCGAAAGGTTTCCTTTGTGCTTTTGTGCTTACCAATGACATGCTAGAATAGCATGTCTTTTTGTTTTGTAGCCCTGGTTACTGACGCGTTTATAGGGACTCATTGCGCTTGTGTATGGACTGAGTAAAGATGAAACCTTACCAGACGTAAAGTTCTCATCCTCTTGCTCTTTGTTTTTATGGTGTAAGAGCAGCCCTGTTGAGTCGCTTAGCGTTGTAGGAGGTAGGGTAGCTTAAAGTGAGTATGGGTTATTCCTTGCCGGCTAGGTGTTGCAGTAGTCAGCTTATAAGGCCAGCCTTTTAAGAGACGATGATCCTACCGAGTGGACCGTTACTGCAGTCCACTCGGTAGGATCAGTAAGGAAATAACAATGCATAATGGGCATACAGCATCTTCTTTCTACCCAATTGTCGCTTAATTTTGCCTCTTCAACCCCTACATTTGCTTTAGTAACTCCTTGGCATGGAGGTAGACCACTGTGGGTTTGAGGTCAAGAGTATGGATGAAGCCATTCATCTTTATACCCAGAAACCAGGTTTTCAGCTCGATCACCGAGTCATCAATCACCAGGAACAGGAAGAATATGCGTTTGTCTCGCTGGGCACGGCGCACCTGGAGCTTATTCAAGATTTAATCCATAACTACGGTAGTCCCTCCAGCCGCAAACCCTTCTGGCCTCATTACTGTCTGGAAGTGCTGGATATGGCTAGTGCGGTTGCGGATCTACAGGCTAAAGGCATTCCCATTGTTGAGGGCCCGCGGCTGATCGAAGGGAAGGAAACATGGGTTTATTTTAGCCATCCCGATAACCATGTATTGGAGTACGTTCAATGGTTCAACAAAAAATAAGCTAGACGTAACGAGTCCGTATCAAGCAAGACTACAGGGCTAGCCCAAAATTGCCTGCGCACGCTCAGTTCGCCTACGAGAATCAAAGGCCGGTGCCGGTCGACAAATCGGAAGCCTTTACGCCAAACTTGCTCTTGAAGGCCGTCGAAAAATGCGACAGGTTTTCAAAACCAACCTCCAGATACACCGCTGAGGGACGAAGGTTTTGGGTCGACATCAGATAGTGGGCCTGCTCCAAGCGCTTGCTCTGTAACCACTTTTCGGGCGTCGTGTCGAAGATCTTGGCAAAATCCCGCTTGAAGCTGGAAAGGCTACGGCCCGTGAGTTTGGCAAAGCAGGCCAGAGGAATGTTATACTGATAATGATGGTTCATGTACGTCTCCAGCTCGATCTTGTAGGGCTCCTGAAAATCAAACAATAAAGAAGCCAATGCATCATCCGTTTGCAGCAATAATTCAATGGCTTCACGCGTCTTAAGGGCCGCTAGTTTGGCCGTCAGTCTTTCAGGGTGATCAATATAGGGCCGTAACGAGTGAAAGAAACCCTTCAAGAACTCATTTTGGGTCAGCTCAATCATAGCCTGGCCTTTGTAGACCCGTTGCTTGAGAATCGTATTGTCCGAGGCATACTGGTGTAAGGCCTCCTGGTCAAGAAATACGCTGATTAATGTGGGCGGCTCACCGGTTGGACCCGGCTTTTTGAGCTTTTTGAACAACTGATTTCGGCGCATTAAGCCGATCGTCCCTTCGTTCATAACAAAGGTGCCACCAGTCGAATAATAGGACGATTCCCCCGCCAGCATGATCCCTAAAGCATGGTCGGGGAAGTAGTGTTCGCTACGTTGTACCTTCTGATACCCACGAGAATACAGAATATTATGCTGAACAATGAGCGTGCTTTCCATGGGTTGTTAAGCAAGTTGACGCAGGATCAATTTATCCAGTAGCTTGTCGGATACAATAGCTCGCAAAAATAGCAGGATCCTCGAATTCATTTCTTTGGCTGCATACCTTGTTTTTGGCCTGCTTGATTCGATGCCTGTTTTAATCAGTTTGGCTATCTCAATGGGTTCCTGGATGTTATTCGACAATTGGGTGAAGAGGGTATGGGTTTTGGTGGCTAAGCCTTGGTAAGCTGTATGGCCGGATACGGTCAGTAAGCTTTCGGTGGCAATGGTCCCCCATTCGGACCGGGTAGCACCCGGCTCCACCACGATGACGTCAATGCCAAATTCCCTGACTTCATTGCGCAGACTATCGCTTAAGGCTTTTATGGCAAACTTGCTGGCGTGATACCACCCTGCTAATGGGAAGGCAACCTTGCCGCCGACGGAGGAAATGTTGACAATCTTACCCTATTTATTTTCCCGCATGGTGGGTAGGATGAGTTGGGTTAAATGCATCGCTCCAAACACATTGACCTCGAGTTGATACCGGGCGTCTTTGATGGGTACGTCTTCGATGGCCCCTTCCAGACCAAAGCCAGCATTATTAATTAAAATATCGATACGGCCGGCTTCTTGTACGATTTGGTCGACACAAGCCTCAACACTCTCTCCTTTAGCAATGTCCAGTTCGACCGGTTTGATGCCATACGGAATAAGGTCTTGCATTTTTTCCATCCGGCGAGCCGCCCCATAGACGGTGTAGCCGTTTTGTGCCAAATACATGGCAGTTTGTTTGCCAATTCCTGCTGAAGCGCCGGTGACCAAAACTATTTTTCTCATGTCTATAGCTCATTTTGATTTATAGCACAAAGGTCGTTTAGACTGGCTGGGCTTAGTTTGGTGAAACGTCCAAGTTTGTTTGCTGACAAGTCCACGCTAAGCAGCTATCCTAATTAATAATACAGCAGTCATGCACGCATGTTGAGTATAGAGGTGGTTGACCGTATTGGTATACAATAAAGCGGTTCCGGGAACACTCAGCACCGCTATTCCTGTTAGGTATCAACCCGTAATTTGTCAAACCAATTGCCGTCCGGAAGGGGACACGAAAAGGCTCTCTGTATTGGCGTCTATGGCCAGAAGAGGAAAGGGAATCGATTGCCGTCTAGCTAATCTGACTACCGTATACAAGTAAGTATAGCTTTGATCTTAAATCAATTATAGCCATCTTTGAGTCAATCAGTTCATCTGAGCCTCTTCTCCGTCACCTACGTTCTTATTTGTCGGTCAAGTTTCTCCTTTTCCGACGATCGTATGGATTCGCAAGCAGTCATAGCCAAAAACGCTCAAGTGCGTTACCAGTTTAACCAGGATTGCCTTCTTTTGAAACAAAAGATCAGTGGCCTGCAAGCCTTCAATAACCGGCTTTCTGGCCGATTGCAAGCCCTCATTCTGAAACAGACTCGCTTGATCGATCAGGCTAGAGATCTGCTGACGAAGGAAGTTTAGGCGAAAGGTTAGAAACTCCTACGCTTTTTGAGGGTTTGTAATTGAGCTTCCAAAGCATCAACACGCCGAAAAAGGTCTTCTTTTTTCTGTATCAACTGATGCTGTCTCCGTTCTACCTCAGCGGCAAACCATAGGTAATGCCGAATCCGAGTGTTAGGGTCGAGGCCATGCGACTGGGGCTGCTCTATCTGCTTTTTCATCGCTATACGTTTTTGCCACTGCTATTGTCTAACTGGCTGGCGTGCCTACTCCTTGGCGCTGGTTGTGCGTAGCGATCACGACGGATAAAGACCGCTGGTTCATAGGTAATAAATAAGCAACTGCGGCTGGCCGAGTCACGCTGCCGAGCGCAATCCCCAGGGTGACGTGTTGTGATGGGCAATCGACCGGTGGCAACGATCGATGGTCATCCAACACTGCTGGATCAACTTATCCTTCCGGGGTCCCTCACCCAGATAGTTATGTGTAGTCTCTAGTAGGATCAGCGTCTGCTGTAGGGTTTCCTGCAAGTTAGTTAGGTAAGTCTGTTGCGAATCGACTAACCGCCGATGGAACGAGACTAACGGTCCTCGACAAACCGCCGGTTGAGATAGACACTGCTCCCATTGCTGTCTTAACCCCAAGAAAGGATTCGCTACCAGTTCTTGGTTGAGCGTTTCCAGGGGTAGCAAATAATACCCCCGATTGAAAACAAACTCGACTTTGATAAAGAGATGCCCAAGCTCCGTTACCTTAAGCAAGAAGTCGTAGGCTTGTTCTGGATCATCATAATAACAGCTAAAATCCCTGTCCTGTTGATCTGGAGTAATGCTAACAACGTGAAGAATCATAAACCAAGGGTTGAGCTTGAACCATAAACCTCGAGCCTCGAACCACTGGTATTCGTCTTAGATACAGCGCAAATTGCTTCGACTTCATTAGGATTACTAGCTTGAATAACGGTTTTACGGAGTAAAAGTCGCAGCGATTGTGCTATTTTTTTCTACTGGTCCGTTGCCTCACTGAACGTGATAAGATGAACCATCAGTAAGATCAGCACAAAGAGCCAGATCTAAATCTCACCTAACTCACTCAATCCTCGTTCAATTGAATGATATACTACTGGCTGTTGCTTTCGTGCTTATACCTTTTTTAAAAAGTTCGTCTTCTATGAAGCGATTATTGGTAGGCTACTCCATCTGATTCGTCTAAAAAAAGCGTAGTCTTTAACGCGAAGCATGACAGCGTTCAATGGTTAGCTAGTGTTGCTCAAAAAGCTACCAATCCGTTGGGCTATATTGGTAGGTAGATTGTAAAGGCAGCCCCCTGACCGGGTTGACTCCTAGCGGTGATGGCTCCGCCATGGTTAGTCACGACCTTCTCACAAATGGCCAGGCCGATACCCGTACCAACATACGCACTCTTGCCATGCAGCCGCTGAAAGACCTGAAAGATGCGATCGACATACTTCTCCTCAAAACCAATCCCGTTGTCAATTACCTCAATAAGTTGATAAGCAGGGGCGACCCGGTTAGGGGTAATTCCTGATGGCAATTCATCAGACGCCACCCGACGTGTTTTAATCTCAATCACAGGTGCCACCCCAGGCCGGTGAAACTTCAAGGCGTTGCTCAGCAGGTTCTGAAAGAGTTGGGTTAGTTGCGAAGCATTACCCGAGAGGGTGGGTAGCTGCTCAACCCGAATCTGGGCACCCAACTCCTCAACCCGTAGCTCCAGGGTGCTCAGCGCACTCTCGACAACGGTCTGTAAGGAGACGGTGCCACCCACATCGCGCTGGGTAGAGATCAGCGAGAAGTCTAAGAGGTCTTTGATTAAGATCGACATGCGCTTGGCCGCCGACTGTATGCGCTCCACATAAACTAGCTCCTCGCCAACCGAGTCGGCGTAGCGAGTCGTAAGCAGATCCCCAAACTGTTGAATTTTGCGCAGAGGCTCTTGCAGATCATGTGACGCTACGTAAGCAAACTGCTGCAAATTATCATTAGAACGAAGCAACAAACGGTTCGACTCTTCCAGATCCTCATTTAAAACCACGTATCCTTCATTATTGCTTTCTAGTTCTTCGTTAGTAGCGGCTAATTCTTCGTTGGTAGCCGCTAGCTCTTCCGTCCGCTCTTTGACCTGCTGTTCTAACATGTCTTGTAACTCACGTTGGCTGGTAATGTCCTAAGCAGTACCCTCGATTCGTAGGGGCTCTCCAACTGCGTTAAAATACACTTGACCCAAGGCATGAAGAATCACTGAACGACCGGTTTTGGCATTGACAACCGAGTGTATCACATCATAGCGTCCATCGGACTCTGGCAGCAGCGTGTTGTAGAGGCTCGTGCGTACATAGTCGCGTTCACGCTCGCCAACGCCCATAATAAACGTTTCAGCATCATGGGCCAGACTATCAAAACCAAACCAGGTGGCCACGCGTGGCGAAACCGTCAATAGATTCGTGGCAATATCTACGCTAAAATTACCTAGCTCCGCTAACTCAATGGCATTCTGCAGGGCGGTGGCCGTTTGCTCCACCTGCTGGCGGGCAAGATCCAGCGGTGTAACATCGGCACCCGTGTTCATTACCCCGTACACCCGGCCTGCTGCATCGAAGAGGGGCGTAAAGTTGTAATTAAAGTAGTAGGGGATTAGTTCACCCTGATGGTCGATGTCAACCCGGCTCGTCCCACTACTAAACGGCACACCCGTGTTGTAAACCGACTGCAACTGCTCAAAAATACCCTGGCTTGCCAACTCAGGCAGCAACTCGGGGTAACACTTGCCAATGACATCGGGACCTTTCCCGTACACATCAATGATGGCTTGGTTGGCCAACTCAATGCGCATCTCTCTTCCCGAGTATACCGCAATGGGGAAAGGAGCACTCTCAACCAGCCCCCGCAGTTGCTGGGTTGTCTCTTCAAGAACTCGTCTAGCCAGCACGCGTTCGGTAACATCGGTGGCAGAAACCAGAATGTCGGGGAGTTGACTGGTCTGGTTGGCCAGCGGAGAATACACAAAGTCGATGTAAACAGTCGTTTGCTTTCCATCCCGGATAAATTCGCTCGGTAACTCTTCTCCCCGTGCTGCCAGTCCGGTCCTGCGTACCTGATCGAGCAGCTCGTCGAGTCCCTGGTTGGCAATCAGGGGAAAGGCGTCGAAAACGGGCTCACCGAGCTTATCGCCCGGTGGCAGTTGCCAGATCTCGTACATGGCGGGATTGGCCAGCTTGATTCGGTAGTCGGAGCCTTCCAGCACGGCAACCGCAAGCGGCAGTTGTCCAACAACAGCTGTCAGCAGTTGACATGTCGCGGTTGCGGCTTCCTGAGGTGGTAAATCAGTAGGGGTGAGTAGGGGAAGATGTATCTGGTTAGGCTTGTTAGGCAGCTCAGGGCCAGGCATAGTAGTCGAATTACGAAAAAAAAGCAAGGTAATACATAAAATTTCTGTTCATGGGTATTGTTTTACAGATTGTACTCAACGAGCCTGCAAGCTCCATGGATTATCTATTCGTTCTACTGCGAACTAAACGCATGACCGGCCTAGCCTGAACGTACCACTGGGGCGGTACTGTAGCAACTCAGCCGCCCTAGCTCTATCGTTCCAGCTTGCTATGGGTAGTATATTGGAATGGCTGTAGCCCGACGGTCGTCCTCCTGCAGAGTGGTGTTTATGAAGAGTAGCTTTTTGTATGATGCAGGAGCGCCTGCTCTCCAACCACAAATAAGGATTATATCAGCCCAACGTTGTTCTGTCGTTATCGAGTAAATCCGTAAGCATTTTTGTCAGTTCACCCAGATCCACCGGCTTCACTAAATGCCCATCAAAACCGGCTTCCCTAGTTCGCTGTCGATCTTCATCCTGGCCATAACCCGTTAAGGCAATCACGATCATAGCCCGACTCCAAACCTGCTCCCGAAGCAGTCGACAGGTGGCATACCCATCCAAACCTGGCATGCCGATATCCAGCAGAATAACCGTTGGTTGTAAGGCTTCAGCCGCTTCGATGCCTGACCGACCACTGGTTCGTGTATGTGATTCGTAGCCTTTCAGCTTGAGCAGCATCCCTAAAGTCATGGCCGCATCTGCATTATCATCAATCACTAAAATGCGCCGGGGCGTCCAGGAGTTGGGAGCTTGCTGAGCGGGTTTAGCTAGTGATTGTGGAGCAGCAACTAAAGTTGGTAGACGAACCGTGAAGGTGCTGCCTCGTCCAACGCCCTCACTCTGAGCTTCTGCGCGCCCCCCATGCATTTCCACCAACCGCTTGACTAATGTCAACCCCAACCCCAAACCCCCTTTCGAGCGGGCCAGCGAGTTATCCACCTGCACAAACAGCTCAAAGATAGCTTCGAGTTGATCTTCCGCTAAGCCAATGCCGTTGTCCCGCACCTGAAGAACAGCTTCATTGCCTTCATGCACCAGGCTTACACTCACCTGTCCCCTTTCTCCCGTATAGCGTAGACCATTGGTTAACAGATTAATAACGACCTGAGTCAGCCGGGTGGCGTCCCCGTCTATCTCAATAGGGGCGGTGGGTAAACTCACCCGAAGCACTTTGCCTTGCTGCTCAAACAGAGCCTCCAGACTTTGCTGAGCCTGTCGAACCAGGTCAACCAGATTGGTTCGTTCGGTTTTCAACGCAATCTTGCCCTGGCTGATGCGATTGACATCCAGCAGATCGTCGACCATTCTGACCAGATGCTCTGTCTGCCGGCTTATCATGTCCACCGTCGAGCGGTGCAATTCGTCGGTGGTAGTTAAGTTCAGAATGGCCAGCCCTGAGTGGATGGCGGCCATGGGATTACGCAATTCATGAGCCAGCATGGCCAGAAACTCATCTTTATGCCGTACGGCTTTGCGGAGACCTTCCTGGGCTTGTTTGGCGTCATCGGTGTCAATGCTCAGGCCGTACCAGGCCTCAATTTGTCCGGCTGAGTTGCGACGAGGTAGGGCGCGAAAAATGTGCCAACGATACACCCCATCGTGCCGTTGGTAACGAACCTCCCCTTCGTAGGATTCGCCCGTCAGTTGGCACCGTTTCCAGTAGGGTAGAATTCGGGCTGCATCGGCTGGATGCATCGTCATTGTCCAGCCATGCCCACTGGCCTGCTCATCGGTCTGGCCCGTATAGTCATACCAACGTTGGTTAAAATAAATGTTTTCGCCCAAGGCCGAACAAACCCAGACCAGCGCAGGAGCGGCTTGGGCCATGATCCGAAACTCGGCTTCGCGTTTGCGCAAGGCTTCTTCGGCTTTCGCTCGTTCGACGGCTATCCAGGTTCGTTCGGCTACCTGTTTGACCAGATCGACTTCTTGTTGTGTCCATACCCGGGACGTTGGAACGGCTGCAATGAGTAGCGCTATCAGCTTATCTTCTTTGACGAGCGGCACGGCAATCAATGCGCCTGCCCGGATCGTCCGAAACGCTTGCCGGTTTTGCTCCGTAAAACTGGGCTCAGCTTGCGTATCTCCGTAGTGCAAGGCCTGGTTATTCGCGTAGTCAGGCAGAAAGGACATACCAAATCTTGACATCTTGGTATTTGGTAGTAGCGCCAAGGGTTCCTCTTTCGACACCCCTTCCAGCGTGGAAATCGTATCGTTATCAATGGCAAGGCTGACAAAGTACACCCAACCAGCCTGTAGTTCGGCTAGTAACTGCTGGGCAGCGGTCGTTTGTATAGTCACCGGATTGCTGAGCGGACGGAGGCTATCGCTGAGCGCCAGTAAAAATGATTGCTGTCGTTCGTTTTTTTTCCACTCGGTGATATTGGTGAACAAAACCGCAATTTGCGGTGGCTGTTGACTGATTTGATAGACAGTAGCCTCCATCCACAAGTCTAGCTGGGTTACATAAGTCTGAAAGTGAGCATACTGTCCCGTGAAGGCCACCTGATCATAGATGTCCATGGTATCCTGTTCCGCCTGTGGAACTACCTCCAAAATGGTTTTGCCCGTAACATTATCCAATCCGGTGTGCTTTTCAAAAGCAGGATTCACGGTCAGATAGCGAAAGTCGGAGGGATGATGGGGGGGGGTATCAACTTTTTCCAGCAGGCAGAAGCCCTGGTCCATGTTGGCAAAGGCAATGGCGTAAACGGAAGTGAATGCAGCAAGCGATGCGTTCTGCGGTGAGTTAGAGGGGGTCATAAAGGTAAGGGGCTAACAAAGGTAAAAGAACACTCAGCAAGTAAGCAAGCCGGCCGATGGTGTTCGGTTCTTTCCTTAATGAATGGTCGCATCCCCGTGTTTCTTAAAACAGCCATCTGCCGGTTAACAAAGCTGGGCTTGATTGATTTTTTATTGATACGTTCCACAAAACGCCCGGATTAAACAGGTAGCAATCCTTCTCAGTTGGAAGCCTTTTTTGAGAAGCGTCCCGCCAAGCTGATTGCGTTAATCTAACCGCCAGAAACCAAAAACTGCATCAGCTGAACGTACGCATCTTCCAAGACGCTCACCCAGCACGAGCGATTGGCGAGCATATTGCCCCTGTAATGCCAGGCTAATGCAGGTATCCTTAACCTGGTGCCAAACTTGTGCACAGCTGTATTCAAGTCGGCTTTGTACCCGTATCACCTGAGCCAGTTGGTCTACTAGTTGCTGGACATAAACGCGGAGCCATTCCTACTTCGGATGGTTGGCCTCAGTACCGATTGGTGATGAGTCAGGACTCATACACTATCCAGTTTGCTTACCTACTGCTCGTTTAGCGCCCCATCACCTCGTTGAGCAGTTCACTTAGCTGAGCCAGCTGAAGCGGCTTCAGCAGATACCCGGAAAAACCAGCCTGCTTCACCTGGAGCTGGTGGGCTTGTTGTCCGTAGCCAGTCAAGGCAATGACGGCCATAGTCTGTCCCCAGGACTGTTCTTTCAGACGCCGGTTTAATTCAAAGCCATCCATCTGGGGCATGCCCAGATCCAGTAAAACCACATCGGGTGCCCACTGCTGGGCCTCCTCCAAAGCAGAGCTGCCACTGTA
Organism: Spirosoma liriopis; assembly: GCF_023196085.1. Taxonomy (NCBI): domain Bacteria; kingdom Pseudomonadati; phylum Bacteroidota; class Cytophagia; order Cytophagales; family Cytophagaceae; genus Spirosoma; species Spirosoma liriopis. Next base: position 17,568 of record NZ_JALPRF010000012.1, on the reverse strand, counting down.
ACGAGCCCGAGCCTCATAGCCCATCAACTTCAACAGCCGGACCGTTGAATGCGCAATAGTCACATTATCATCCACCACCAGTACCCGGCCTTGTAGCCCGGCAGCGGGGACCATAAACAGATCGACTTCCGGTTCAACAGCCGCCTGAGCAGTAAGCGGTAGGTGGATTAAAAATTCACTACCCTGCCCTTCTCCTCCACTCTGCACGGCTACCTGACCCTCACGCAGGTTCACCAGTTGTTTCACCACAGCCAGACCTAAGCCCAATCCTCCCTGGGGGCGATCCAGCGGAGTTTCACCCTGAACAAAAATATCAAAAATGGCTTGCTGTTGTTCAGGCGCAATCCCGATGCCGTCATCTTTCACCGAAAGCAGAGCCTGAGGAGCAAGGCTCGAATCACTCACTCGTTGGAGACTTACCCAGACACGGCCTCCCTTGTGGGTATACTTGAGCCCATTGGTCAACAGATTCATCACCACCTGCACCAGCCGCGTCTCATCGCCCAGCACCATTAGGGAAGTCACCGGACTGGCGAAGAACAAATGTCGCTGCTGCTCCGCGTAGGCATAGCGGGTCAACTCAACGGTTTGGCGCACTAGGGGCACCAGATCAAAGGGTTTCTTGTGGAGCTGGATCAACCCATAGCGGATGCGGCCTACCTCCAACAGATCATCGACCATGCGATTCAGGTGGCCCACCTCCCGACTCATCTGATCAACGGCTTTAGGATAGGGTAAGGAGGAGTCGGCTCCCTGGGTGAGTTGCAACAGCAGCAGCATATTCGATATTGACGCCAGGGGATTACGCAACTCATGGCCCAGCATAGCGATGAACTCATCTTTGCGCCGATCCGCTTCCCGAAGAGTCGCTTCTAGGCGTTTAAGGCCGTGGATATCGATGGCAGCGCCATACATCTTGACCACCTGACCAGTCTCGTCTTTGAGTGGTGCCGCTTTAACGACGAACCAGCGATACGTCCCGTCGTGGTGCCGGATCCGGTGTTCCTGTCGCAACAAGGTGCCTGCTTCCACGGCTTGGCTATAGCGCCTGGCCGAAGCGGCCTGGTCGTCGGGGTGAATGGCGTCGGTCCAGCCCCAGCCGATAGCCTCTTCGAAGCGCTGTCCGGTATACTCCAGCCAACGCTGGTTATACCAGTTGGTGGAGCCGTCGGGGTTGCTATCCCACAGCAGGTCGGGCACCAGGTTGGCAATCGATTCAAAGCGCTTTTGCGACGTGAGCAAGGCTGCTTCGGCTCGGGCGCGTTCAATACGTGGCAACAGTTGACCAGCCACTTCCTCAACCAGCTCAATCTCACCGGCTGTCCACTGTCGTGGGCGGCTGTCGGCGACGGCGAAGCAGGCTTTCCATTTGCCTTCCTGACTTAGTCCAATGGTGATGCAGGCGCTAATCTGTTGAGCAGCCGCCCCGGCCTTGAGCACCGCGGCTTCGGCAGTGCCATCGGGCACCTCACGCTCGATGTCTCGGAAGATAATCGGCTTTCCCGCACGCCAGTTAGCTAGGGCTGCGGGTGAAACGAACGCGTGGAGTGGGTAAGTGCCTAGAATGGGAGGAACATCCAGTGCATGCCAGCAGTGGCGAACGGTAGCCTGGTCGCGGTCTTCGTCAATATCCACATAGTGATAGCCCGTGATGCCTAGATGCGCGGCCAGCCTAGCACCCACGGAGCGAATGATTTGGGTCTCGTCGGTCAGCTGACCCAGATCCTGAGTGATGCTGATTAGCAACTCCCGCCCTATCTGGCGCTGTTTGCGCTCGGTGATGTCATTAAAGAGAATGGCCACCTGATGGTTTTGAACTTCTCCGAAGGGAAAAGCGAAGACCTCATACCAGACCCCACCGGCCAGATAAGCCGCGTGCTGCTCCACATGCACCGACTGGCCTGTTTTGGCGACTTGTCCATACAGTTCAAACCAGTGTTGCTCATGAGCGGGTCGGAGTTGACGCATGGTTTTACCGACCGCATCAACTAGTCCGGTTTGCGCTTCAAAGATGGAGTTAACTTCCAGGAAGCGGTAATCCAGGGGCTGGTCCTGTGCATTAAAAATAACTTCAATCAGCGAGTAGCCCTGCTGCATGTGCTGGAGCAAAGCCTGATATTTCTGGTTGTCGGAAACAGGGACTGGCTGCTAGGCGTTGGTAGGCCTTGAATCGGGTTGCAGTGAGTTGTTCATGGCTAGGTAAAGGATCTTTTGCAAAACCACCAAGTTATTTGAGTGTTGGCATTGGCCGTGAATTAATGATCCTTGCGTCCATTCCGTTGCCTACCTAAGCGATTCATATAAAAAATGGAAGAACGCTTGGCGATTGTTGGACAAGACGGCCCGTTTTCGGACATGAAGATTCACTTCGACTCAAGGGAGAGCTTTTTATGATAATCGATAAAATAGGGTTGGGCCATCACCAATCTGCTATCCTGGCTGAAGGCAAAATAACGTATATAGATAAGCGTTAGACCTGGCGGGATCTAGGGGTTAATCCATTTAAGTAGCCGAAAAATGAACTAGGTCAGTAAGCTATCAATGGTTTACGATCTATAATACCTCAGAGCGGTACAGCAATACCCATACGATTTTGCTATTACTCAGATGCGGAGGTAGGCCAAGTAGCTAAAGTAATTGGCAAAGCCATGAAAACAAGGGAAACGGTGCAGGTGGACAAAATCGGAAAAGCATTATCTTATCAACATGCGGATGGCGCAGATAGAGGAATTACAGAGTAAACGACCTTAAGAATGATCCACCGGTTTGGCTTCCCGCAAGAGCTACGATAGAATGACCCAGTTAGCCATTGTACGACTTTGAATCGCTACGGACTTAGCAAAAGGTAAGTGTCCTTTAGGAGATAACAAGTATAGTTCCCCACCACTGAGTAGAGTTAATTGACTCAGCAGTTTGAGCTTGGATAGCAATTCATCAATTGGACTGGTTTTGAGAATCACTTCAAAGTACGATTGCTGCTCAAATTGCTTAGCGGTTACGTCTGGAATAAACCATTGTCCATCCTGCTGCCGACCGTAGCCACGAGGTTTAGCATACCCTTCTGTGTTAGCCATAATGTCAACAAATCCATGGGCTTTGGCCCAGATAGCGGCTTGCTGAATATATATCTGTTTGCTCATGATCTGGATTGGCTCGTAAATAAATGAAATATTAAAGTTACCTAAAGGCGTTGGTAGTGAGCGTGTTCCACCTCAGAAATGGCTCGTCGAATTTGCCGGTTGAGATAAACGCGCTGGTCATCGATAAAAAAAGCTAGCTCGTTGTTGAATTCAGCCGTAAAAAATGAGCCATTGGCAAAATAACCCCAGCCTTGATTGGCGTATCGGTTTAAGCGATTCGTGGTAAGCTGACCTGGCTTATCGGTGGCTAACTCGGGTAACCGGTCATACATCCAAGTGATCAGGGAAGTGATGTCCTGTATTTTTCCATTTACGCCCACTCCTTCGAGAAAATCAACTCGTTTACCCGCCTGGTCAGCTAGCGTCAGCAAGCCATGAACACACAGGATGAGTTGGATAAATTCTGACTTCCAGAGGGTATCTTCCGATGCGTTTAAGCGGAAAGCTGGGGAATCCAGAGTAGTATGTACGGCTGTTAAGTACTTGTCAAGCTGAGTGGTAGGTTGCATCGTTTTTAGGATTCTAGTATTGGATCAGGCTGAATCATAGGGAAAAACTGGATAAATCATCGTTAATGAGGTACCGCCTGAGAACTGAATCGTCTTTAGCAACCGAAGAATTCATTGACTGTAATCGGTCGACATCTGGTCGAAGGCCACATAAAGCTGGCGATATATTAGCTCGGTTTCTGGGACTACATTGATCCGTAAGCTCACCAGACACCCGTCTGTTTTATTCATTGTAGCAAACAGAATAATCGTCCTATCCATCAGCCTGAACGATTTTTTGCAAACAGAAATGACTAAAGGCTAAACTGAGGAATCAGGTCTTGCCGCTTGGCCGCCTGCTCAGCCGTCAAATACAATACTGTACGGGCCAGACCCCGTACCAGATACGGTTTTTTGCTCGCTTCGAGAAGTTGATGGGCGGCTTGCTGCCGTTCTTTTACAGTCAATTTTGGGGCATCTTTCATGCATTTTGCGAGAGTAGGTAACTGGAATTTTGAAATGTTTGCTATCGCCTGACGGGTAAAACCAGCATGACTCACCAGCTAACCAAGCCGGTGAATCACAGGTACTGGACAAACGATTGGAAAACAGTCCCCGTCCGGATAACGGAAGGGATAGCAATTCGGATAAAAAAGAGAACGGCTACCTGTAGGGGTTTTTATTGAAAGCAGATAGAGGGCAGAAGAGAAGAGCCTAACCCAATTGGCAACCAGGTAGTCAATCATGAGCAGGGCATTTGACCGCCGGTTAGCACGTACGCAACAACGTAGTAAACTATAAACGTGCCAGCGACTGAAAAGATTACAATTTTGAGATATAAATCAACAAAGCAGAAAAATAACTATTAATTGATAAAAAGTCTTAACAATCACCAGGATACGAACTCACTAAATGTAGGGTTAATCAAGCTTGATTAGTAGAAGAATACAAGTAGGTAGCCCTTGATTTTTAATAAACCCAAAGGCTTTGGGTTTATCAGTTCGCTGGATGGCCACCCTGGTTTCCTTGTTCATGCATCCGGTTGGTTGAGCCGATTCAGGAAGCTGATGAAATGACCTTTAGTGGAGTTGACGGTACAAAAGGCCTCAATGCAGTCAAACCTTACTGTATGATTCGACTAGTCCGGCTTATTCATCGCAATGGAAGCGATCACTCCGTCGCACTCGGCCAGGGTTGCCGCTGTGAGCCGTAGCCATCAAGGTGATAACAAACGGACTGGTCGTAGGGATAGCAGGTCTGATAAGCGAGCCCAACACAGAGGTCTATGCGGAAACATAAGATCAGTAAACTATATTTTTTCAAATACCATCCGGTAATGTTCCATCGTCTCCTGCTGAAAACATACCCGGTTGGGGCTAACCCGAAACACGGCAATCAAGTCCCGGAAGGCTTTGCTGGTTAACAGCTTCGGCAGTAGCGAAGCATAGAGGCCATATTTTTGCAGGTTAAAGGCACGAAATCGTTTCCGCCACTCGCCAATGGTCTGAATGTAATCCAGCCTACCGCTACTTTTCGAGATTAGCTTGAAGTGAGGCTGTGCATTGCGAATGACCTGCTCAGGTCCATAGGGTAGCCAGGACCCTGGAAACTGGGCGATCATCAATGCCAAGGCATACGATGGCGAATCCCTCGGCGCATCCAGGCTTATTTGCTCGAAGGGAATCATGTTCTTACCAAAAACCATGGTCTGGATATAAACCCTTCCCCCGACCGGCAGTAGGTCCGCTAGTTTAGTAAAGAAGTCGGCGTAAACCGCATCCTGCTGGCCAGCCTGATACTGTTCAACCGAACAGAAATGTTCCATCGCTCCCACACTGCTGATGGCATCGAACCGTCCGTAATCGATGGGTGTAATCTGGCGGCAGTCCTTGATATCGACCGCTAGTCCGTTGGCCCGGCAGGCTGCGGCCTGTCCCTGCGAAAGCGTAACACCTTGCCCATTAGCGCCCCGTTCTTTCACGTACTGAAGAAAAGGCCCCCAGCCGCAACCCAGATCCAACACCCGAGAACCGGCACTTAGGTGCAGACTGTCGGCGATAAACACGTGTTTCTGGCGCTGGGCCTGTTCCAGGGTGAGCGAAAAATCACCGTTGTACAGCGCTCCGCTATAGTCGCCAGTCTGGCCCATGCTCAGGCGAAAGATTTTGTCGATAGTTGTGTAAGTAAAATCGAGGTCTTGTTGAGAAGCCATAAGGGGAGAATAAAAGGAGATATACGAGTTACAGGAACAGTGTTTCGTTGACCTAGGCTGGTCGTCCCAGCGTTTGTAACAGGCGAAAATGGGAGTAGAGCGCTGAATGAAAGCTGCGATTCTCCAGGTAAGGCAAGTTAAACTCGTGCGCCGTGCGTTTGACAATGTCCGTAATGGCCGGGTAATGAATGTGGCAAATCTTGGGAAATAGGTGATGTTCAATCTGACGGTTTAGGCCCCCGCAAAGAAAGGCCGCTAGCTTGGAGCGGGGCGCAAAGTTGGCCGTCGTACATAATTGGTGAATCGCCCAGGCGTCCTGCATGTTGCCCCTTTCATCGGGTAGGGGGAACGTTGTCCCTTCCACCACATGAGCCAGCTGGAAAACCAGTCCTAACATCAGTCCTTCGGCCAGGTGCATGACTAGGAACCCGATCAGTACCTGCCACCAGGTCAGACTAAGTACGGCAATGGGCAGTACCAGAAAGAAAACGTAATAAAGTAGTTTGGCCACAAATAGCTTCACGTATTCGACGCGGGGATGGGTCGAGGTGTTGTGGTGGCCGATCCGATTCTTAAAGAACTTGACGTAGTCTTTGCGCAGCACCCACGAGAGCGAGGTCAGTGCGTACAACGGAAAAGTGTACCACTGCTGATAGCGGTGCCAAGGTTTTAACGAGTCCTGAGGGTCCAAGCGAACCAAACCTGGTGCCACCTCAATGTCTTCATCATGGCCGGGAATGTTAGTAAAGGTATGGTGCACGATGTTATGACTAATCTTCCAGACGTAGGGGTTGGCACCCAGCAGATAAAAGCTGCCGCCCAGGAGTTTATTGACCCAGGGACGAGCCGAGAAGGCACCATGCAGCGCATCATGGGAGACATTGAAGCCAATGCAGGCGGCAAACACGCCCAGCAAAGCCGCTAAGCCCAGCATCGTCCCTATATCGAACTGATTGGATAAGATCAGCCCATAAAGTAGGGCGTAACCGATTAGGAAAAAGAGCGTCTTGGCCCACATAACGCTATTAGCGTGGGGCGAAATAACGCGCTCAGTAAAATAAGCATCGACCCGCTCGCGAAGCGTAGCAAAAAAGGTGGATCGGTTTGTATTGGTGAATTTAAGCTTGGTCGCCATAAAAGACAGTTAGGAAATGAGTTGACCGATTGATTGAATCTGCCTCCGCAGTGGTAAGGCAGCACGGCCTTTAGGGTTAGTGTGTATTCTACCCGGGGTGGAATTTCAACGTATGCAGTTCGCTGCACGACGCCTAAAGCGAACAGGGTTTTCAACTCGTCGGCTAGCACTTTTTCGCTAATACCGGGCAGTTGTTAACCCAGTGGACTATAGCGCAGGGTTTGATCGCCCAGCGTTAGCATAATGTACAACCGCCACTTTCCGCAAATAATCGATAAGGTCAGGCTGAAAGGATTGATCAAACGAAGCGCGAGAAAGTCCTGACAGACCCACTGATCCGACGATCATTAGCAACGGAGAAGCGTAGGGTAGAACTGCGCGATAAAGGTGATGAAAAAAGAAAAATTAAATTCGTTAAATTAGAATGGGGATGAAAAATAGACTGGCTAGGAATTAAAGCACATGGGTAGACTTGTACAAATACTTACAAAAACAACCCCGATGTGAGCGAGTAGGGAAGATATGCTTATAGGCCAATGTCTATGATGTAACTAGCTAACTGACTGGTTGGTTCAGAATAGGTCCAATTAACCCCGAAAAGTCGGCAGAAACACCAATTAAATCTCGCTTTTACCGACTAGGGCAAGCGTGCAGGCTTCTTGTTGCTTAACGAATATCCTTAGCACTTTTTTTAACCTGTATGGCCTTAAAGCCTTTGGGCGTATGCTACTGATTGGCGTCGGGCGTTTTTGTGAACAGTGGCAGGGTAGGGGCCGGAAACGGTCCTTTTCGCGTTCAAAAAATCCGTCCAGTTTAATAGCAAAGGATATTGACTTCTACTCGGCTTTTTCTGAACGATTTCTGACGAGTGGAACAACTAGAGTGACAAGGAGTAAAAAAACTTGATGGAAATCATTATTAATAGCCCACACATAGTATTAAGCAGACACCCAGCTCAGAAAAGCAAATGGGGTAACAATCGATAGTGCCCGGTACGGATGCAAAACCAGTAAGTCCTGATCACCTGTGACGATGCAGTTAGCTATACCATCAATGGCTAGTTCAAGAAACTTATTATCCTTAAGATCGCGACAATCAGTAATCGAACTACTGATAGTGACTACTGTTGCTTTCAGGCTATACTGGTTGATGAATAAGTCCGCTTCAAAGGGTGTCAAGTAACGAGCAAACTTAGGGCGATGTAATACCTGATTGAGCTCGGCCAAACAGCTCTCAGATGTCAGAAGCTCACCTTTATTTAGGGCCATATCGAAAGCCTGACGGGGGATAGACTTAGCCATTAAAGCAGCACTAACGAGCGTATTAGTGTCCAGCACAAATCTCATTCCTCGTTTAGTAATTGCTGAAGAATAGTAGGCGTTAGCCCCCGCTGGGTGGCTTTAAAGCTGATATAATCCATAACATCGGCTAGACTCGAAGGCTCAGACAGGCAGTCAGCCACTAACTGTGAAACCAGCGATTGTTGCTGTTCTGATAATAACTGAAAGCGTTCAGCAGTATTTTCAGGAACGGGAATCTGGAGGATAGTCATAGATACAATCAATTTTCAACAAAGTTACGAAAGATTAACACAACAGGTTTTGGTTTAGTGACAGGCTATGTCACTTTACTATATTAACTCACGGGTAAGAAAACAAGATTTTACGAGGGACGTAACTAGTTATTACAATGAACTGTATTTCAGAGGTTGATCCATGAGAGGAAGGATTGAAACGTTCATTTGGCTTCATCTTCAGCCGTCAGATAGCCTACCATATTCCAAGAGGTAATCTACGAAAAGAAGGATTGCAACGCGGAAGGTTCTTTTAGCCACAGGGGCGCTGGTTCGAGCCTAGCTTCGAAAAGCTAGTGGTCAAGTTCTTACAAATAATTTGTAAGAACTTTTTATTCTACTACAATACATAATGAGGACTTCTCTTATTTGGTATTGTAAGCACTTCTACATTAAACCTACCTAAATAATAAGGATAGCTTTTATCTTTCTCAATTTTATACTGTTAGAAACTGAATGGGATTAGCTATCACTACACACATGTGTCCCGAATTTGAGAACTGCTGAATCCAAGGCGTTGTATGTTTGCAGACTAATCGCAATTGGCAATTCAATTACAAGAACTAGCCAAGAGCTTGTCTCAAGCTCCACTTAATTCCTTCGCTTACATACCGAAAAATAAATGAATGTATATACAATAGACTATATAATAGATGTACTTAAAAACGAATAGCACTATTTGTTATGTTTGTAACTTGTGGTAATCCTGTGTGAAGCACACGCATCATTAGTAGGAAGCTATCCTTCTATACGTGTAAGCCTGAACTGGTGGTTTATCACTACCTTTAAGCTGGTTTATAAACCAGCTTAACATCCACACTGAAGATTCTTTTAAATGAATAAATTTTACTTCTTTGTAGTAATAGTTACGCTCTGTCTGGTAGGTTGCAGTAAAAAGGCAGTGATCCGTTTTTCGCAAAAACCTCCCGAATTGACTTCTAGCGATGTACTGACCGAAATTATGTTGGTCAAAAAGTCCCCACGAATCGTTCTTCGCGTCCCTAATACTCGAAAAGGCGTTACTAACACGCAGGGTACCACAAATCCGCAATCAAACGTCGTTAATCCTGTTATTGTCCGACAAGCTGGAAATGGACGTGCTTCTGCCAAGGTGCAGTTTGTTGAAACACAGTATGATGAAACTGCCCTGTATAACGCCATTGAAAAACAGCTTTTCAAAGAAGGTTTCAGCGTTCGGGATCGTGGTCTGTTTAATCAGGTACTCGATGCCAATCAGGGTGTTGCGTATTCTAAAATCAGCTCACTAACCGATACAGATCTGATTCTTGAACTCGTTCGGCTGGATAATCCTGTTGGCTACACGACGAATGTCTGCAATACGGAACCCGATAATCAACAGCGGCTTATCAACGATTACCGTGATATGCGAGGTGCGTCCGTGGAGTTCAAACTGGTGCACGTAAGGACGAACGAAATTGTTGGCTCCTACAAGATTCACTATACGCCTTGTCTCGAAGGATGCCGGGGTCTATACAAAAAAGCGGGGTCGAAAGGTGTATTCGTTAACAGCCCGTGGCTCAAACCAGGCGAAAAAACTGAACAGCGCCGATTAAGTAACAAAGCTAATCAGGAACTGGACCAAGACGAACTCGAATCATTCATTACCGACGCGACGCACCAGCTGGTCAAAACCATGCGCTAGTACCCAATTTCTTTTCTTATCCACTCCATGAAGCAAATTTTACCCACACTCTTTCTTTTTCTTGGGTTACATTTAACGCTGTACGCGCAAGACGCTATTTACACCGCTAACGGTAACCGACTCGACAATGCTCGGGTCGCTGATCTAACTGATGACCGGATCACCTTTACCATACAGCAGACCGATAAGCTTAACACTCATAGTTTTCAGCGGCAGAACGTATTAGTAGCTTTTCGGAAAGGCAATTTTCTTCTCATTGACAAGCTCAATCCAGATCTGGCGCTGGCCAAACAGGAATTACAATCCTTTCTGACAACGACTGTCTGGCAGAACAAAGATTATTTGTTACGAGCCGTGCCGTTCGGAGTGCTTCCAGCAAAAATTTCTTACGAAAATGACGCGGTCGTCAATTATCTGACCAGCGATGGCAAATCAGCTTCAATTTCAAAAGGAGAGTTAATCGCGATCTTTTACGGTGATGGCCGCCATAGCTTAATCAGAGATGCGTCCGAAGCAGCTCCACTATTGGTGGGCGTTAAAGAACTAATTAACGCAGCGAATGAGCAGCCAGTCGCTTCCCAGCCACCAGTCAAAGACCCTGCTCCCATCCCGCAACCCACCCTAGATCAGCCAAAGGATAACAGCCCCCAACCAGTCTCTATACCAGCTTCACCAACACCCGTAAGTAAGCTGGTTTTAAATGCTGCCGATTACCAGCAATATCGCAAAAAAGCACTCGACAAAGTAGAAGAGTTTTCCTCCTACCTGAACATCATCACCAACAAATCGCTGTCTTCAAACGACCGAAATCAGGCTATCGAACAGGCGGTATCTTTGTTCATGCCAGCTGCCACGATTGAAGTTACCTCGAGCAAACGAACCGGCGCACGACGGTATCCGATCCGCACGTATCTAAATAATCTAAAACTGCTACCCTACAGTTCGACTACGATCGAGTGGACTGAAATTCAGTACTTAAAGGAATTATCACAAGCCGCTGACGGTAATTATTATGGAGTAATTACTGCCCAGCAAACGTTCGTTGGCCGAGGGGAGAATACCTATTATAGCGATGTGACACAAAAAAACGTTCGTGTCAAACTGGAGCGTTATCACATGATCAAAAACGGTCAAGAAGACGTAAAATGGAATTTACTGCTAGGTTCCATCGGCGTTTCCGCTCAATAGATCAGCGCAATTGTGATCAGGCTAGCTCTATTCTTTAGCGCCCTACCGCTTCTGGTTCAGGCTCAGAACGTAGACACCTCGGCTTGCCTCCATTTACAGGGCAGCGTCGTCAACTATGCCACTCGCCAGCCCTTGGCTGCTGCCCGGCTGGTAGCAAAAACGCCAACTGGTCGCGTTGCCGTTGGCTTAAGTGGAGAGTCTGGCCGGTTCTCGGGGAGACTTCCTTGTGGCACGACGGCGCTACTCATTAGCCGAAGCGACTATCGAAGTCAAACGATTCCCGTCCAGCTTCCCAACGATTTACCTGAAAAACCCGTCAGTCTTTTCATTCCACTTGTGCCGGTCGATAAGCAAGGTAAAGATACCCCATATCTGCAAACCGAACAGACACATTACGTTCAGACTGATCGAGCTTCTGATGGTCGATCAGCACCGGACAGTGTTCAGCGGCAGTTGAATACGTTTGTAATTACGGATGCCGTTCAATCTAACCCACTGTCGGCTTCGCTTTGCCTCTTTTTTACAAAGTCAGGTATTCGACAGTGTTTGGAATCTAGTTTGATAGGACAGTTTCAGGTCGAGTTCACTCAGCGAGACATCGTAGCGCTTGAAGTAAGTGCTGCCGGTTATCAGCCTTACGCGGGCAACATGCTTGTTGAGCAGTTAGACGGACGTTCGCTGAAGCACACGATAAAACTGCAACGTGAGCTAACCTTGTTAGCGGTCAATGCCCCCGGTGCCAACCAGTGCGAAGTCCGGTCAGCCACTCGGGCGACTACGCTGTTTCCACTTCCCGGCTATGCGGGTCAGTACATTGCGTACGACTTGACACCCGAAACCGTTGAACTGGTCGTCAGCTACCAGAGCCAGGAAGCCAAGCGAACCATTGACCTGCGTACGGGTCTGAATTTTGTCACGATCACCCAACCACTCAACCGTTCACCCCTAACGCCCACCCGTCCACAAGCGACAGCAGCAAAAGCGGTACTGACAGACACTAGTATCAGCCCGGCCTTGTTCAGGCCGGATTCGATACCAATGATCTATTTTGAACAGAGCAGTTATCAATTACGCCCAGATTCGCAGAATGTGCTGACGCAGGTGGTAGACTATCTGAAAACCCATCCCACGTATTCATTACAGATTACTGGCCACACGGATAACGTTGGTGACCCGCAGCTCAACCAGACGCTATCGGTGTACCGGGCACGCGCTACAGCCAACTTCCTGACCAAGCACGGTATTTCAGAGGATCGATTAACAAAAGAAGGGATTGGCAGCAGTCAGCCCCTGGCCCCCAATACAACGGAAGCCAATAGAGTCATTAACCGACGGGTTTCGTTAAAATTAATCACAGCTCAATGAGAAAAAATCACTTCGTAAAGCACCTTTTGTGGTCTATAGTCCTGCTTAGCGGAACCATTGGCTGCCATCAGGAACCAGCTATCCCAGCCTCTGGTATTCCCCAGACCTGTCAGGTTTATAGCATCGCCAATGTCAATGAAAGTGTACATGATACGACGTTCTATCAATACAATACGTTTGGCCATGTAGCAGAAAGCATCTATAAGCAAGTGACTAGTGGTCGGCTAACAGCGAGCATCAAACAAAGCTTTACCTATTCGGCTGATTATTTTCTGACCACGCAAACGGAGCAATCCATCGTCTATTCCGCCAGTGGCAGTCCGACGCAGGAAATCAAGAGTTACACGTATGCGTATCAGGACGGGCTGCTCCAACAAGTAGCCATTACTAATACTCAGTCCGGGCAATCGCTTGGATTTAGGCTATACACTTATGAAGGCGGGAAACTCAAAACGTACGCTGAAACGAACGCGCAACGAACACCTCTTCGAAGCTACACTTACGATGGATCGGGGAAGCTTATTCAGTTTACAGATTCGGGTATAGCTGCTACGATAACAAATGGCAAAATCACCAAACGAACGCTATCGGACGGCCAGATTATCGAGTATCAGTTCGACAGCCAAGGTCAGTTGATAAGCGAAAAGACAACGCTTCCAGCCAGTAAGACAGAACGTACCTACACGTACACGTACGACAACCGACCCTACTGGAACAAAACACAACTCCTGCTACGGGGCATACCTTCCCCTGACATTGGGGGGCATACGTTCCTTCATAACATAGCGAACAGCAGGCTTGTGGAAATTCAGAACAATCGTACCGTTCGCGATCAGTCATTCACATATCAGTACAACTTCAACAAAGCAAACTACTCAACTGGCTATTCACGCAGTGACGGTTTTCGCCAGCGCATCGTTTATGCAAACTGCTTATGAACAACACATTTATTCTTCTTTTACTGGGAGTACTTCTGGTGGAAACATCCGCATTAGCGCAGCAAGATCCTGGCAAAGTGTACACGGCCAGGGTCGTTAGTACCACCGCAGGGCCCGTTTCTAAGCGTGATAAGGACGAGATCACGTTTCAGGCCCGGAGTACCATCGACAACTTGCGCAACCTTCTTAACACACTAAATACAACTGGGTTGACGGAATCCGAACAGAACCCGATTATTCAAAATAGCTATCTACCTAACCAAGACCAACTCTTTTACAATGATGCAATTGTTGTTGAGGACGATATTGACCCCAAGCATAACTCCTCAGACAGTACGGCTGACTTTAAAGTCGATCGATACCTGCGGAATTTGATTTTGTTCTATACAAAATCTGATGTTCCCACCATTGAGTTTTCTCGGATAGTCACCTCACCCGTTCTGGAAGGGAAGGAGTATCCGTATATAAAAATATTCTTTACATCAGCCTTCACAGGTAAACACACGCAAATCCCGGTTCCCTACCAGCCTGTTCAACGGGTCGCAGAATTGAGAGCCGAGAAAATGGGTGGCAAATGGCGTACGTACATAATACGGCTGGGTTTCGTACAACCAGGGGAAGGGCTTACGGCCATCAGCGCACCGGTTATCGCGCAGCGTTTCGAGACGAAGCCAAAGATCCGGGGCAATGAGTTTCTGTACAGAAGCACAAATGGCACGGCGGACTCCGTCACCGTAACCTGGGATCAACGCTGGCTTAACGTTTCCAGATCGTCGACCAAAGCCATCCCCATCGGCTTCTTTCAGCGCAGTGCCGCTAATACAACCAGTCAGGAAAGGCTCAGCATCCTGCTAACCGATCAGGACAAGCTACTTACGTTTCGACGGGTCGATGGCACTACGCTGGTACTCCGACAAATACCGTCCATTGATTACCTGACCAGATTGAAACGCGCTTATCAGACAAAAGGCTGGATTCAGATTATCGCGGGGGTGACCGCATTAGGAACCAGTTACGCGGGCTATAGCTCGCTACAGCGCAGCTATGATGCGTATGCAGGCCGGTTTGCTACCCTCAACGCAGACTACGCAGTCTGGCAAACACTATCTCAACAGCCCGGTACACCACCGGCCGCAGCAATGCCCTTCAACACCTACGCTCAGCCGGGCATTTATGCAGTTTACGGGGGTAGCCTTGTCGGCAGCGGATTGATTATCAACGGAATTAGGTACCTACTGAAAGCAGGAAAAGTTAAGGCTCAACTTGACCATGTGAAGACCCAGTCCAGAAACTAACGAGCGCGCTCCTCGCCAAAACCTTATCCTCTAATGCGTACATCTATTAATACCTACTGGCTGTTTATTCTGCTCGTTGTCATGGGTTTGCGAACCGCCCATGCACAGACCAGCCTGACGCTTACCTACGGCAACCCCTCCGCCACTTCCGACACCACGTTTGACGGTAGTGTTTTTCAGGCAGGAACCGAGACGGGCGATGCCCGCTTTTTTGCCAAATTTGGCGGGACTGGTACCCGCTATTTCGAGATCGATTCGCCGGGAGAGAACACAACACGCAAGGTCACCAGCGATGGCTTCGTCTTTATTCGGCCAGTCGCGAGCATGGTCATCGACCAATCCAAAATTAAAGGATTTACAGGACCGGTCAGCGGATCACTGGTTATCACCGTCAAGCCGCTTAGCATCACGACAATTAATACAAACGTGACGACGGAAGCTTCCCCTGGTTCAGACATCATCGTTTATTACCGCACCGGTTCCGGGACCTTCCCCAAGGAATTAATAAATAACAAGTTTAACGTACAGCTTTTGAATGCTAATGGTACCCTGGTTGGCGATTTGCAAAACGTCACCGATCAGTACAATGGCAGGGAACAGGCCGCAGCCAGCTTTGGCGGTATTCGCTCCATCAAAGCAACCCTGCCAACGTCGGCAACCTCAGGGTCTTATCAGGTCAGAGTGGTTACGCGGGGTCTTGTTGCCAACGTTACAGGAAGCGTCAGTAGTGTATTCACCATCAAAGCGAGTACACCCATTGTTACTGCTATTGCGGCCAATGGTGTGGCTGGCAACTACTGCGCCGGCTCTACAGTGTCATTTCCGTTTTCAACAACGGGTACGTTTCCTGCGGGTAATGCATTCAAGGTTCAGTTGATCAATGCCAATGGTAGTATACTACAAGATTTACCTGGCACAAGTGTCTCCTCATCCATCAGCACTACGTTACCGGCTTCACTCGCCACGGGGACATACCGTTTTCAAGTGGCCGCTACCGCAACGAACGTTGTCAGCAATACAAGTACCATTGGTGTGCTGGCCTTCCCGACCATGACCATCTCGGGCAGTTCAACCATTGCGGCTGGTGCAACAGCGCCCGTTCGGTTCGACTTTACGGGAACACCACCCTGGTCGTTTACGTATACGGACAATGTAACCGTTCGTACAGGAACCTCAACCGCTAATTCGACAACGATTACGCCAACGTTTGCAGCGTCGACGACTTACGACAAATCGTTCATAAAAAGCTTCAACGACAACATTTGTGGCATTAGTGACTTGATTAGCGGCTCGGCTCAGATTACGACTATCAGCCCGTTAACCCTTGTTACGGGCACATTGTCAGGCAGTTATTGCCCCGGCTCTACGGTTCCGGTTTCGTTTAGCGTCAATGGGTCTGCTCCGTCCGGTGTGGTTTATCAGGCTCAGCTTTCCGACGCTACAGGCAGTTTTTCAAGTCCGCAGTCTATTGGTAGTGGAGGGTCGAGCCCCATTAGTGTCCTGGTTCCTGCGACAATAACGCCAGGTACGGGATACCGGATTCAACTCGTTATTCAAAAGCCCACTACCTCAGGAGTGGTGGACTATAGCAGCTTTGTCAGTTCCATAGCCAGCACGTTCATCATTAGCCGTACCGATGCGCCAAAAGTCGCTGATTTGACGGTTTGCTCAGGAACCACTACTAACCCATTAAGTGCTACGGGCACCAATCTCAAATGGTACACGACCAGCACAGCGTCTCAGTCGTTGACTAGCGCCCCCACACCGCCCAACGATAAATCCAGTGTGTACTATGTCAGCCAGACGGTAAATGGGTGTGAAAGCGTTCGCCAGCCCCTATCGGTTTCTGTGGTAACTACGCCATCGGCCCCATCGGTTAGCAGCATTACGCTTTGCCAGGGAGCACAAGGGCAGTTCTCGGCCACCATCCCCGGTGCACTCTGGTACACAGCCGCCACAGAAGGCACCGGCTCCAGCCAACCGCCGACGCTCAACAATCAGACTACTGGCGAGCAGACCGTTTATGTATCGCAAACAATCAATGGATGCGAAAGCCCGAGGACGGTCGTCAAAGCCACCGTCAACGCTATTCCGGCAGCGCCTACCTTGCCCACATCCGCAACGTTCTGTCAATTTTCTACCCCTGGCTCGCTCACAGCAACCGGGTCGGGGCTGATCTGGTATGGTCAGTCGGGCCGACTGACGGGTGCGCCTACTCCGGGCACATCGCTCTCGGGTATCCAGTCGTATTTCGTCACTCAGACGATCAGCGGCTGCGAAAGCCCGCGTGCATCCATAACTGTTGTTATTACCAATGCACCGCTTGCTCCGGTAGCCGGATCACCCGCTTACTGCGTTGGAACGACCCCGACTTCGTTGACGGCAAGCGGAACAAATCTGAGATGGTACACGGGCTCAACCAGCGTAGCTTCTTCTCCGACTTCTCCTAGCTTCTCAACCCAAACGGCGACGGTCTTTACGTTTTACGTTTCCCAAACCGACGTCAACGGCTGCGAAAGCCCCCGCCAACCCGTCTCCGTCTCCGTCGTAGCCACGCCGTCGGCACCAGCA